>NZ_BBOX01000155.1 GCF_001553455.1 Streptomyces hygroscopicus subsp. hygroscopicus | reverse complement strand
GGAAGGGCCCCCGCCGATCTCGACTGCGCACTCGTCACACATCGCATCACGAAGACGCCCAGGGAGCCTGTGCAGTGAAGCAGACACGTATCGAGGACCTTCTGCCTTTGTCGCCGCTCCAGGAAGGGCTGCTCTTCCACGCGCAGTACTCCGAGGACGCGCTCGACGTCTACACGGTGCAGCTGGCGGTCCGGATCCAGGGCCCGGTGGACGCCCCGGCGGTGCGCCGCGCGGCGGCCACCCTGATGGGCCGGCACGCGAGCCTGCGCGCGGGGTTCCGGCGCCGCAAGACCGGCGACCCGATGCAGGTGATCCTCCGGGACCTCGAACTGCCGGTGACCGAGCTGGACTTCAGCGACGTTTCCGAGGAGGAGCAGCGGGCCAGGGTCCGGGAGTTCGCCGCCGGGGACCGCGAGCGGCGCTTCGACATGGAGCGGCCGCCGCTGCTGCGGGTCACCATGATCAAGGTCGCGGCCGACGCCTTCTGGCTGGTGCTGACCGCCCACCACATCCTGCTGGACGGCTGGTCCGCCCCGCTGGTCATGCGGGAGCTGTTCCAGCACTACCGGGCGGGCGGCGAGGACACCACCCTGCCGCCGGTCACCCCCTACCGCACCTACCTCGCCTGGCTGGCCCGGCAGGACAAGGCCGCGGCGCGGCGGGCCTGGCAGGAGGCGCTTCAGGGGGTGGACTCGCCCACGCTCCTGGTGCCCGACGCGGGCCCCGGCGCCGCGGTGCTGCCGGAGGACCTGGTCGCCGAGGTCCCCGCGGACCTCACTGCCCGGCTCGGCGAGCTGGCCCGCTCCACCGGCGTCACCCTGAACACGCTGGTGCAGAGCGCCTGGGGCGTGCTGCTGGGCCGGCTGACCGGCCGGGACGACGTGGTCTTCGGCGCCACCGTGTCCGGGCGCCCGGCGGACATCCCCGGTGTGGAGTCCATGGTCGGTCTCTTCATCAACACCCTGCCGGTCCGGGTACGGGTGGACCACGGCGCCCCCTGGACCGAGCTGCTGGCGGCGGTCCAGCGGCGGCAGGCCGCGCTGCTGGACCACCACCACCTGCCGCTGTCCGCCGTGCAGGAGACCACCCCGGTCACCGGCGAACTCTTCGACACCCTGGTCGTCTTCGAGAACTACCCGCTGGACTCCGACGGCATCACCGAGCACACCGACGGCCCGCGGATCACCGACATCACCGGCCAGGACGCCACCCACTACGCGCTCACCCTGTTCCCCACCCCCGGCCCCACCCTGCGGCTGCGCCTGGGCTACCGGCCCGATCTGTATCCGGCCGGGCGGGCGCGGGCCGTGCTGGACGGCTTCTGCCGCATGCTGGAGCGGATCGAGGCGGATCCGTCCCTCCCGGTGGGCCGTACCGAGGTGCTCGCGCCCGAGCTGCTGCGCACCGTCCTGACCGACTGGAACGAGCCCGACGCCGGGGCCCCGGACACCTCGGTGCCCGCACTGTTCCAGGCCGCGGTGGCCGCCGACCCGGCGGCGGTGGCCCTGGTGGCGGACGGGGCCGAGGTGTCCTACGGCGAACTGGACGCCCGCGCCAACCGGCTGGCCCGGCTGCTGGCCGGGCTCGGCGTCGGCCCCGAGACGCGGGTGGCGGTGGCGCTGCCGCGCGGGACGGACCTGGTGGCCACCCTGCTCGCGGTGGGCAAGAGCGGCGGCGCGTACATCCCGCTGGACCCCGAGTACCCGGCCGAACGCGTCGCGTACATCATGGCCGACGCCGCGCCCGCGGTGGTGGTGACCGACTCCTCGGTGACCTCGGTGCCGCCGGCCGGGGACGCGGTGCGGGTGCTGCTGGACGACCCGGCGGTCCGCGACCGGCTGGCCGCCCTGTCCGGGGAGGACCTGGGGCTCGCCCCGGTGGCGGGGGACCACCCCGCGTACACCATCTACACCTCGGGCTCCACCGGCCGGCCCAAGGGCGTCGTCGTCACCCGGGACAACCTCACCAACTTCGTCCAGGACATGCGGGACCGGTTCGGCTTGCGGCCCGGCGACCGGCTGGCCGCGGTGACCACCATCGCCTTCGACATCGCGGGCCTGGAGCTGTACGCCCCGCTGGTGTCCGGCGCCTCGGTGGTCCTGGCCACCCGGGACCAGGTGATCGACGTCCCCCGGCTGGCCGCGCTGCTGAAGAGCACCGGCGCCTCGGTCATGCAGGCCACCCCCACCCTGTGGCAGGCGCTGGTCTCCCAGCACCCCGAGGCGCTGACCGGGCTGCGGGTGCTGGCCGGCGGCGAGGCGCTGCCCGCCGGGCTCGCCGCCCGGCTGTGCGAGCTGGCGCCGGAGGTGACGAACCTGTACGGGCCCACCGAGACCACCGTGTGGTCCACCGCGGCCCGCCTCGGCGGGACCGGGGGCGACGTGCCCCCGAGCCCGGCGGCGAATCGCGCGCCCGTGATCGGCAGGCCCATCGCGAACACCCAGGTCTACGTCCTGGACGCGGGGCTCTCCCCGGCCCCGCCCGGGGTTCTCGGCGACCTCTACATCGCCGGGCGGGGTGTGGCGCGCGGCTACGCGGGCCGTCCGGACCTGACCGCCGAGCGGTTCGTCGCCTGCCCCTTCGGCGCGCCCGGCACCCGGATGTACCGCACCGGGGACGTGGCCCGGTGGACGGACGACGGGCAGCTGGAGTTCGCCGGCCGCACCGACGACCAGGTCAAGGTGCGCGGTTTCCGCATCGAGCCGGGCGAGATCGAGACCGTGCTCGCCGAACTGCCCGAGGTGGCCCAGGCGGCGGTGGTGGCCCGCGGGACCGGGGCGGGCGAGCCGCGGCTGGTGGCCTACGTGGTCGCCGCCGCGGACACCACGGTGCCGGTGCCCGTCCTGCGCCGGGCCGTCGCCGCGCGGCTGCCGGAGTACATGATGCCCTCGGCGTTCATGGTGCTCGACGCGATGCCGCTGACGCCCAACGGGAAGACCGACCGCAAGGCGCTGCCCGAGCCCGACTTCGGCGAGCTGTCCACCGGCGCCGCGCCTCGCACCCCGCAGGAGGAGATCCTGTGCGGGCTGTTCATGGAGACGCTGGGCCTGAACGCGGTCGGCATCCACGACGACTTCTTCGAACTGGGCGGGCATTCGCTGCACGCCACCCGGCTGGTCAGCCGGGCCCGCTCGGCGTTCGCCGTGGAGCTGCCCCTGCGGGTGCTCTGGGAGGCGCCCACGGTGGCCCGGCTGGCGGCCCGGCTGCGCGGCGCCGACGAGGCCCGGCCGCCGGTGCGCGCGGTGGAGCGGCCCGAGCGGATCCCGCTGTCCTACGCACAGCGCCGGCTGTGGTTCCTCAACCGGTTCGAGCACGGCGCCGCGGCCCACAACATCAGCATCGGTCTGCGGCTGAGGGGACGGCTGGACCCCGAGGCGCTGCGGGCGGCCGTCCGGGACGTCACCGCCCGGCACGAGATGCTGCGCACGGTCTTCGCCGAGACCGACGGGGTGGCCCGGCAGCTGATCCTGAGCCCCGGGCAGGGGGCGGCCGACCTGGTCGTCACGGACGTGGCCGAACCGGACCTGGACGCGGCGATCGCCGAACAGGCGGCGCGCGACTTCGACCTGGCCACCGAGACCCCGCTGCGGGTGACCCTGTTCCGGATCGGCCCGGAGGACCACGTCCTGCTGCTGCTCCTGCACCACATCGCGGGCGACGGCTGGTCGGTCGGCCCGCTGGCCGGCGATCTCACCTCGGCCTATCTGGCCAGGGCGGAGGGACGGGCACCGGACTGGGAGCCGCTGCCCGCCCAGTACGCGGACTACACGCTGTGGAACTACGAGGTGCTGGGGGAGGAGGGCGATCCGGAGAGCCTGGTCGCCCGGCAGCTCGACTTCTGGCGCAAGCGGCTGGAGGGCATCCCCGATGTGCTGCCGCTGCCCACGGACCGCCCGCGGCCCCCGGAGGCGGACTACACCGCCGAGACGGTCGAGATGGACATCTCCCCGGAGCTGCACCGGGCGCTGACCCTCGTCGCGCGGAAGACCGGGACCAGCCTGTTCATGGTGCTCCAGGCCGGGCTCGCCGCGCTGCTCTCGGCGCTCGGCGCGGGGACCGACATCCCCATGGGCTCGCCGATCGCCGGGCGCAACGACAAGGCGCTGGAGGGGATGATCGGCTTCTTCGTCAACACGCTGGTGCTGCGCACCGACACCTCCGGCACCCCGACCTTCCGGGAACTGCTGGACCGCGTGCGCGAGTACGACCTCGCCGCGTACGCCAACCAGGAGGTGCCGTTCGAGCGGCTGGTCGAGCTGCTCAACCCCGAGCGCTCGCTGGCCTGGCACCCGCTGTTCCAGATCTGGCTGAACGTGCAGAACGTCGAGGCCGCGGGCAGCGCGCCGGTCGGCCTGCCCGGTGTCGACGCCGAGGCGTATCCGGTGCCGGTGAACGCCACCCAGTTCGACCTCGCGTTCACCTTCAACGAGCGCACCGCGGCCGACGGCGGCCCGAACGGGATGCAGGCGCTCATCGACTTCCGGCTGGACCTCTTCGACCGCCCGACGGTGGTGGACCTCTTCGGACGGCTGGAGCGGCTGCTGGAGCGGGTGGCCGCCGATCCCGAGGTGCGCGTGCGGGAGCTGTCGGTGCTGACCGAGGAGGAGCGGGCGGCGCTCGCCCGCGCCAACGACACCGCCCGCGACCTCGGCCGGGCCACCTTCCCCGAGCTGTTCGCCGGGCAGGTGGCGCGGCATCCCGACGCCCCCGCGGTGGTCTTCGAGGGCGGCGAGCTGTCCTACGCCGAACTCGACCGCCGGGCCAACCGGCTCGCCCACGTCCTGTGCGCCGAGGGCGCCGGCCCCGAGCGGTTCGTGGCCCTCGCGCTGCCCCGCTCGCCGGAGTGGCCGGCCGCGGTGCTGGCGGTGCACAAGGCGGGCGCGGCCTATCTGCCGCTCGACCCGGCCTACCCGGCCGACCGCCTGGCCTACATGCTCGCCGACGCCCGGCCCGGGGTGGTCGTCACCACCCGCGCCGTCGCGGCCACCCTGCCGTCCACCGGCTCGGCCACGGTGCTGGTCCTCGACGACGAGGCCACCGCCGCCCGGGTCGCCGGGGCGCCGGACACCGCGCCGCGGGTGCGGCTGTCGGTACGGCACCCCGCGTATGTGATCTACACCTCCGGCTCCACCGGCCGGCCCAAGGGGGTGGTGGTCCCGCACGCCGGTGTCGCCTCCCTGGCCACCGGCTACGCCGAGGCGCTGGGACTGGGGCCGGGCAGCCGGGTGCTGCAGTTCGCCTCGCCGAGCTTCGACGCGGCGTTCGCCGAGCTGTGCCAGTCGCTGCCGGTCGGCGCGGCCCTGGTGATGGCGCCGCCCGAGCGCCTCGACCCGGGCGCCCCGCTGGCCGCGCTCCTCGCCGAGCAGGGCGTCACCCAGGCGACCATCCCGCCCGCCGCGCTCGGGGTGATGGCCGACGGCGAGGTGCCGGCGGGCACCACCCTGCTGGTCGCCGGTGAGGCGACCCCGCCGGAGCTGGCCGGCCGCTGGTCGGCCGGGCGGCGGATGGTGAACGCCTACGGCCCGACCGAGACCACGGTGTGCGCGACCATCAGCGCACCGCTGTCCGGAGTGGCCGAGCCCCCGATCGGCACGCCGGTCCCGAACACCCGGGTCCATGTGCTGGACGCCGGACTGCGGCCGGTGGCCACCGGTATGGCCGGTGAGCTGTACATCGCGGGCGACGGGCTCGCCCGCGGCTATCTGGGCCGCCCCGGCACCACCGCCGAGCGCTTCGTGGCCGATCCGTACGGCCCGGCCGGCAGCCGGATGTACCGCACCGGCGACCTGGCCAAGTGGACCCGCGACGGGCAGCTGATGTTCCTCGGCCGCACCGACGAGCAGGTCAAGCTGCACGGCTTCCGGGTCGAGCCGGGCGAGGTCCGCTCCGCGCTGCTGCGCCGGCCGTCGGTGGCGCAGGCGGAGGTGATGGTGCGTGAGGACCGTCCGGGGGAGCCGCGGCTGGTGGCCTACGCGGTGCCCGCGGCGGGCGCCGCGCTCGACGGCGCCGAGCTGCGCGCCCAGGCGGCCACCGCGCTCCCGGAGTACATGGTGCCCGCCGCGGTGGTGGTGCTCGACGCACTGCCGCTGACCCCCAACGGCAAGACCGACCGCAAGGCGCTGCCCGCGCCCGAGTACGCCACCACCGCCCCCGCCGACGGGCCGCGCACCCCCCGGGAAGAGCTGCTGTGCTCGCTGTTCGCCGAGGTCCTCGGGCTGGAGCGGATCGGCGTCCACGACAGCTTCTTCGACACCGGCGGCGACAGCATCATGTCCATCCAGCTGGTCCGCCGGGCCCGCAACGCGGGCATCAAGCTGACCCCGAGGGACGTCTTCGAGCAGAAGACGGTGGCCGGCCTGGCCGCGCTCACGGCCGCGGCGGAGCCGGCCGCCGAGGCCGCCCCCGGACCGGAGCCCGTGGCGGCCGGCGCGGGCACCGGCGCCGTACCGCCGACCCCGATCATCCACTGGATGCGGGAGCGCGGCGGCCGCCCCGACCGCTTCAGCCAGACGAATATGCTCGTGGTGCCGGCCGGCCTCGGCCAGGAGCGGCTGCGGGTGGCGCTGCAGACCCTGCTCGACCACCACGACGTGCTGCGGATGCGGCTGCGCCGCACCGGCGGCCTGGTGTGGCACCTCCAGGTGCCCGAGCGCGGCGCCGTCCGGGCGGCCGACTGCCTGCGCCGGGTCGACATCGCGGGGCTGGACGAGGAGCGGGCCAGGGCCCGGATGGCCGAGGAGACCAGGGGCGCCTGGGACCGGCTCGACCCGGAGGCCGGGGCGATGGTCCAGGCCGTCTGGTTCGACGCGGGCCCGGACCGCTCCGGCCGGCTGCTGCTGACCGTCCACCACCTGGCCGTGGACGGCGTCTCCTGGCGCATCCTGCTGCCGGACCTGGAACTGGCCTGGTCCGGGCAGGCCGACGGCGGCACCCCGCGGCTGGACCCGGTCGGCACCTCCTTCCGGGAGTGGGCGCGGGCGCTCACCGAGGCCGCCCAGCGGCCGGAGCGGGTCGAGGAGCTGGCGTACTGGCTGGACACGCTCGGCGAGCCCGACGCGGCGCTCGCCGACCGGCCCCTGGACCCGCGCCGGGACATCGGCTCGACGACCAGGAGGGTCCTGCTCACCCTCCCCGCCGAGCAGACCTCCGCACTGCTCACCACGGTCCCCGCGGCCTTCCACGCCCGGATGAACGACGTCCTGCTGAGCGCCTTCGCGGCGGCGGTCGCCCAGTGGCGCGCCCGGCGCGGCCGGGCCGGCGGCCCGGTGCTGGTCAACCTCGAGGGGCACGGCCGCGAGGAACTCCACGAGGGCGTCGACCTCTCCCGCACCGTCGGCTGGTTCACCACCCTCTTCCCGGTGCGGCTGGACCCCGGCCCGCACGACTGGGCCGAGTTCCGGGCCGGCGGGCCGGTGGCCGGCCAGGTGCTCAAGCGCGTCAAGGAGCAGCTGCGCGCCCTGCCGGACAACGGGATCGGCTACGGCCTGCTGCGCTACCTCAACCCGCAGACCGCCCCGGTGCTGGCCCAGCTGACCGGACCCCAGATCAGCTTCAACTACCTGGGCCGCTTCCCCGGCGCGGGCCCGGAAGGCGGCGCGGCGCCCGCCGACTGGAGCCCGGCGCCCGAGGGCTTCGACCTGGACGGCGGCAGCGACCCGGAGCGACCGCTGGCCCACACCATCGACATCAACGCCATGACCAGGGACCTGCCCGACGGCCCCCACCTGGTGGCGGACGTGTCCTGGGCGGGCGAGCTGCTGACCGAGGCCGACGTCCGCGAGCTGGGCGAGCACTGGCTGACCGCGCTCACCGCCCTGGTCACCCATGTCGAGCGACCGCGGGCCGGTGGCCGGAGCCCCTCCGACCTGACGCTGGTGCCGCTGACCCAGAGCGAGATCGAGGCCGTCGAGGCGGCCGGGACGGAGCCGCTGGAGGACGTCCTGCCGCTCACCCCGATGCAGGAGGGGCTGCTCTTCCACGCCCAGTTCGACGAGGACGCGCCGGACCTGTACACGGTGCAGCTCGGCCTGGACCTCGCCGGTCCGCTGGACGCCGGCCGGCTGCGCTCGGCGGTGGCCGCCCTGCTGCGTCGCCATCCGAACCTGCGGGCGGGCTTCCGCCAGCAGGGGCTGAGCCGCCCGGTGCAGGTGATCGTCGGCGATCTCGAACTGCCCTGGTACGAGGTGGACCTGAGCGGCCTCCCGGAGGACGAGCGGGCCGCCCGGCTGGACGCGCTGATGGACCGGGACCGGCTGCGCCGGTTCGACCTGGAGCGACCGCCGCTGCTGCGGTTCACCCTGATCCGCATGGGCGACGGGCTCGCCCGGTTCCTGATGACCAACCACCACCTGCTGCTCGACGGCTGGTCGGGGCCGCTGGTGATGCGCGAGCTGTTCACGCTCTACGCGTCCGGCGGCGACGCGTCCGTGCTGCCCGGGGTGACCCCGTACCGCGACTATCTGGCCTGGCTGGGGCAGCAGGACGAGCGGGCGGCGCGGGAGGCGTGGCGCGCGGTGCTGTCCGGGGTGGACGGCGGGACCCTGATCGCGCCGGACGCCGGCGAGACGGCCGCCGCCCTCCCCGAGGACCATCTGGTCGAACTGCCCGAGGACACCACCGCGGCGCTGACCGCGCTGGCCCGCCGCCACGGCGTCACCCTCAACACCGCCGTCCAGGCCGCCTGGGGCGTGGTGCTGGGCCGGCTGACCGGCCGGACCGATGTGGTGTTCGGCGCGACCGTCTCCGGGCGCCCGGCGGACCTCCCGGGCGTGGAGACCATGGTCGGGCTGTTCATCAACACCGTCCCGGTCCGGGTCACCCTCGGCGCCGACGACACCTGGGCCGATCTGCTGGAGCGGGTGCAGCGCCGGCAGACCTCGGTGATGGACCACCACCACCTGGGCCTGAAGGACGTGCTGCGCCTGGTCGACACGGACCGGCTGTTCGACACGATCGTCGTCACCGAGAACTATCCGCTCGAAGGCAGCGGGATGCCGGGCGTCGAGGAGGGCCTGCGCATCGTCGGCGCCTACGGCTCGGACGCCAACCACTACCCGATCAGCCTGGTGGCCATGCCGGGACGCACCCTGCGGCTGCGCTTCGGCCACCGGCCCGACGTGATCGGCCGGGAGGCGATCGAGGCCATCGGCGACCGGCTGGTCCGCGCGGTCCAGGCCATGATCGGCGCCCCGGAGCAGCCGGTGAACCGGGTCGATCTGCTGTCCGGGGACGAACGCCGCACGCTGCTGGAGGAGTTCACCGCCACGGCGCGTCCGGCGCCCGCCGCCCTGGTGCCCGAGCGCTTCGAGGCCCAGGCCGCCCGCACCCCGGACGCCCCGGCGCTGCTGCTCGCGGACGGCACCCGGGTCGGCTACGCGCAGCTGAACGCCGCCGCGGACCGGCTGGCCGCCGAGCTGACCGGTGCCGGGGTGGGCCCCGAGCGGCTGGTGGCGCTGGCCCTGCCGCGCTCGGCGGACCTGGTGATCGCCGCCCTCGCGGTGCTCAAGGCGGGCGGTGGCTATCTGCCCGTCGACCCGGACGACCCGGGCGACCGGCTGGGATACGTCCTCGCCGACGCGCGGCCGGTGCTGGTGCTGACCCGCTCGGACATCGCGCCCGGCCTGCCCGGGAC
>NZ_BBOX01000154.1 GCF_001553455.1 Streptomyces hygroscopicus subsp. hygroscopicus | reverse complement strand
ACCGGATCGAGCAGAGGCTGGCGGCGAGCGGCGAGACCGGCCCGAGACAGCCAGCGTGAGCTAGGAGGATGCCGTGCCCCGGAGTGCGCACATCGTGAGCGATGTGATGACCCATACCGTCGTCGCCGTCGGCCGCGAAGCGCCGTTCAAGGAGATCGTCAGAACGCTGGAGCAGTGGAGGGTGAGCGCGCTGCCGGTGCTGGAGGGCGAGGGCCGGGTCATCGGCGTGGTCTCCGAGGCGGATCTGCTGCCCAAGGAGGAGTTCCACGACAGCGATCCGTCGCGGGTGGAGCTGCTGTGCGACCTTCCCGGCGTCGCCAAGGCGGGCGCGGTGACGGCCGACGAGCTGATGACGTCCCCCGCCATCACCGTGCACGCGAACGCGACGCTCGCCGAGGCGGCACGGATCATGACCCACAAACGGATCAAGCGGCTCCCGGTGGTGGACCGGGAGGGCCGCCTCGAGGGCATCGTCAGCCGCGCCGATCTGCTGAAGGTGTTCCTGCGGCCGGACGAGGACATCGAGGAGGAGGTGCGGCGCGAGGTGGTGGCCCACCTCTTCCCGGCAGCGGGCGAAACCGTCGGGGTGAGTGTGAACGAGGGCGTGGTCACCCTGACCGGGCGGGTCAGGGAGGCCGTCCTCATCCCGGCGGCGGCCCGTCTCATCCGGGCGATCGAGGGCGTGGTGGACTTCGACAACCAGCTCACGACCGCGCCCCCGGCGCCCCAGCGGCACTAGGGCGTGTCCGTGTTTCGAAAGTGCTGGTCACAGCCATTCGTTGATGGCCGCGACCAGCACGGTCGCCTCATACCGGACGGCGAGCTTGTCGTACCTCGTCGCCACCGCGAAGAATGGCCGCATCACGGCCTGCCGATTCCCGGGGCCTCAGCAGGCCGAGTGACCTGCGACGTTAAAGGTTAAGCTCAGGAAGAAGGGAGCTCAGACCTCGCAGTGCAGCTACCTGGAAGTCACGCAGCTGGCTCCGGGGCTACTGGTGCCGTGGGAGAGCCTGTGCCTTCTGCGCCGAAAGAGTCGTGTAAACGGTACCGGCGAAGTCGGTCAGCGTGTCCCCTTCGCCAACGGCGCTGTTGACGGCGATGGCGATGATCATGCCAGTCTTCGGGAAGTACATGTGCAGCACCCGGTTTCCATAAGTGGCCCCCTCATAGGCCCAGACCGTCCCGGCCACAGGATGGACGAACTTCACGACACCGAGCCCGAAACCCATGGGATCGTCGGCCGTGACGCTCTTGATGGGCTTACTCGTCTTTGTCGAGACCAGGGACTCCAGCTCGCGCTGCTGCGCTGAGGGCAGCAGTCGACCGCTGTACAGCGCCCTGTCCCAAGCCGTCATGTCTCGCAGTGAACTCACCAGGCCACCCGCCCCCTGCGCCCAGGACAGGTCGAGCCGAGGAAGTGACTTGTTGAGATGCTTCGGCAGGACGGAATGGGTGGAGTACGGCGTCGGCATGCGCGAGGCCGTGTCCGGAGGGCAGTCCGGGGGGAGGCAGGTGTCGTTCATTCCGAGAGGTTCGATGATCCGCTCGGCGAGCCGTTCATGGTAAGTATCGTGCGACGCTCGTTCGACAATCATCTGCGCGAGGAGGTAGTTCGTATTCGAATACTCGTACTTCGCGGGACCCAGTGGCAGGCCCTCCACATAGGACATAAGGCGCTCCAGCGTGAAGCGCGTGGACGG
>NZ_BBOX01000153.1 GCF_001553455.1 Streptomyces hygroscopicus subsp. hygroscopicus | reverse complement strand
ATAGCGGGACGTCCCCGCATCGACCGAGATATCAGGTCGCTGATCGGCATAGGTCACCCGAAGGGAGACCGCAGAGAAATGATCCTTAGTGCCCTGAGTGTCCAGATATTTCTCGAGGTCACTTTGCAGTGACGCGGTGGCGCTGCGAACGGATGGCTCCACCACTGCGTGCGCGACGGCCGGCCCACTTCCCGACACCATCACCCCCGTAACAATCGCCGCGGTGACCGTCGCCAGGGCCACGAGGCGCTTCCCTTGCTGGCCACCCCGCCGACGATGCCTGTACCTCATTGTCGCTATTCCTCCATCGAATCGAACAGAACTGGGAACGACGATCACGCTACGCAGTGGAGGCACGGCAGGTAATGGGGGCAACCCCCGCTTGGTAGGGGTGCTGACCCCCTGAGTGAGGCCAAGTACAGCTTCGAAGGCAGCCATCTGCCCGTCGGAAGAGGAGAGACCGCGACGGTCATTGACTCATCGCTGAAGTGCGACAACTGATTCCTCAGAAGGCATAGAGCCCTTTAGCTCTGGTGGATCTCGGGACGTGCCCGAGCGGTACGTTGCGCCGTGAGGCGCTGTGATTCGAGTGGGGGTGAAAGACCACCACCGCCGTCCTGTCGCAGCAGGAGGGTGAAGCTGGAGGCAGCCTGATCCGGGTGGTGCCGGGAAGGGCGGGAGCGGCCTCGACAAAGCCGGGACGGGCCAGCACTGCCAGATGGCTCGGGTCCGGCGAGCGTGGCGAAGAGGAGTACGCGAGGAACCGACGTTGTTAAGCCCTCGACACCGGGCACCGGCTCTAACCTGGCGGATCTGGGCCGGGCGTGGAGCGCACCCACTGCGGTTGGTGGGGAACTTCCAGGGGGTCTCGTACCGCCGTCTGGGAGGTCATGGGGAAGGACTGCGGCGTACCCATGGCGAGGCCACCGGGGCACAGTCGGGCTCCTCCTTCGCTGAGCGAATCGCAGTGAACACGGGAACCACCCGAGTCCGGTTCCCCGGTCGCCGGCGGCCAGCCGTCGGGCGGGGATAGGTGCACCGACCGCTGAACGGGTCGGGTGGGGCGGAGCCGCCGTAGTACTCGGAGTCCGGGAGAGCCGGTCACAGGGGGAAGGGCGGCAGTGGTTTCAAGGAGGGAGGGACTGCAATGCCGCGAGATGCGACGCCGAACGGCGACGCCTGCGTTCCTGGGCCGATCAGCTCGGGGGCGAAGGTAGCGGAGATGCAGACCAAGCTTCACCGATGGGCGGCGGCCGATTCCGGCCGCCGGTTCGATGATCTGTTCAACCTCGTCCATGATCCGGCGACGCTGATGGTGTGCCTGGTGCGCCGCCAGCAGGCGCCCCAGCATCCGGGGGCGCGGTGCGTGGCGGGCATCCGGCTGGCGGTACGGGCCGGGGGCGGCGTGGCCGTGCCGTGTCGGTCCGGGGGGTGCACGGGGTCTACGCGCCAGTGTCGCTCAACGGTCACGAGGAACTGGCCATGATTCAGTCCGTGTTGCTGGGTGTGGAGGATGGCCCAGCGGGCGACGGGACCGGGGTCGCTGTCCACCCGTCCCGAGGTGGCGGGGCACGTCATGCACTCCGAGAGATAGATCCCGTCCGGCGCTCCCTCCGCACGTTCAGCGCTGAGCACCAGATCCGTACCTCGCAGGATGGTTCGGCTCACTGCCACGCTCCCGGCTCGAACCGGCAGGGGCGGGTAATGATCTCCCTATAGGTGTAGTGCTCCGGGTTCGCTTTCAGGTGGCCGTTCGCCCACGTATGCGCGGCGGCCTGGTCATCGTTGGGCTCTCCGGCCTGCTCACACACCGCGCACCGCATGACGTACGTGATCGGTGCGGCGTCGGGCTCGGTATCGGGGATGAGTTGGAACTCACGGAATCGGTAGACCGCCCGAGTCACGACGTCCCCCGTCCCACGTGAGCGTTCCGCTTGCCGTGGCCCGGGTGTCGCCTCAGTAACACGGCACAGTCGGTGACCTTGCTCAGGTCCCCGACCTTGCGCGCCGCTTCCTTCTCGCGCTCCAGGCGGGCGCACTGTGCACAGTTCGTCGTCATGATGCCCCTGCCGTACGCCGTGCCTCTTCCAGCCGTCGTGCTATGCCGCACGACTGGTCGGGCGTGCACGTCTCGCACTCGGCCCGATGCATGAGGTACGCCGACTGGAGTTGTTCAATGTCGGCGGTACGAGGATGTTCGGAGACTTCGCGCTCAGGCACGGCTCACCTCCGACGCAGAACGAAGTTCTGCCGGTCGTACTTCCCGCTTTTTGCCTCCGGCGACCGTGTGCGGCATGGCGTACGGCCCTTTCTGGCCCATGTAGACGCCTACACAATCGATGGCCGTATCTCCCACCAGCGTGCCCACGTTCGGGTGACCGTGGCTACTCTTGCTCACGGCTGCCTGCCTCTCTCGGGTGATCAGGTGGTCCGCGCCCCCGGGTCGGTAGGACGACCACGGGGGCGACTTATGCCTGCCGAGTCTTCCGGGCTCGCCTTACTCTGAGCGGTGACTCACTGGTGACTGAGTGGTGACTGCTACTCGGCGGTGACTGGTGACTGGTGACTGTTGGTGACGGGGGCTCGTACGATGGGTTCATGAGCAGCGGCGGGGACTTCACTCATATGGTCCGGGCATCACTGCGTGAGCAGAAGCTGAGCATCCGGGCGGCATCACGGGCCATGAACTACGACCACGCGTTCCTATCCCGCGTGCTTTCCGGAAAACAGCTTCCATCCGCCGAATTGGCCGCATCACTTGATGCTTTGCTTGGCGCTGACGGCAAAATCGTTGACAAAGCTGGCAAATTGAGCGGCAGTACCCAGGGGCACGGATCGCCTAAAATTTCTGACTCGGAAAAAAGCGCCGGACGCATTGTCGCTGACGACGCCAAAGACGCGGTGAACGCTCCGACGTTCGGAATTTCTCCGTTTGATGGGGTGACACTCGAAGAGAGTGGCGACCATCTGCTGAAGATGTTCCTTCATCTCGATGACGAAATGGGCGGCGACAGCCTCTTTCTTCCTCTGTCACGCTACGTCGCCCGGATGGCTGTGAGCGTACACGAAAAGCCCAATGCCGGACTGCTCGTATTCGGGCAGCTCAATCAGATGGCGGGATGGCTAGCCCTTGATGGGAACAATCACGCCGCCGCAAGAAACTACTTCAATGAGGCCGTACGAGTCGGACACGAGGCCGACAACCCGGGACTAAAGGCTAGTGCGCTTGCCTATGCGAGTTTGCAGGAAACTTATCGAGGGCGTAAAGCGCCCGCCCTCTCACTCGCCCAGAAAGCAATTTCGCTGGACCGAGGCCAACTAACGCCGCTTATTCGAACGATGCTCGGCACGAGGCTGGCGAGAGCATACGCGAGCCTGGGGAACGAAGCATCGTGCCGGAAAGCACTGGAAGCCGCAAGAAATGACTTCGATAAGGCGGGAAACCTACAGGAACCACACTATGTCTCTTACGTTGATTCTATTGAAGTAGCCGCGCAGGAGGGGGCTTCCTATCTCGACCTCGGGATGAGCCAGAAAGCAGTCACTTCACTTACCAGCGCCATCGGCCTGTTGAGCATCCATGCCCCCAACCGAGTTCGCGACAGAGTCCACTACCTCGCTCGCCTTGCCAAGTGCTATCTCCTTGATAGGGAAGTTGAGCAAGCATGCCAGACCGGAAGTCACGCACTGAGCCTGAGCAGCACGATTGGTTCAGCACGCGTCGCTGAACGGCTAGGGGAATTCGAGGCGTCACTTGCGCCGTACAGCAGAGTCCCCAGCGTCATTGAGTTCAGGGAAAAATACCGCACGACCACCCAGACCCTCACCTGAGCCTCTGGCATTCCTGCGAGTCGAAGACTGCACTACGTAGCGCCTCTATGTTCGTCAGGTCAGCGAGTACCAAATCAGCGCCGCACTCCTCTAGCACCTCAATGGGACTACTTCCGGTTGCCACCCCGACCGCAAATACGCCGGCATCGTGGGCACCTTTAATGTCATGGGGCGTGTCACCGATGACAAATGTTCGCTTGCCAGCAAAGGAAGTGCGGTATTTTTCCTCGGCTCGTTCACGGGCGAGCCGAACAAGAGCGGCCCGGTCACTCCCATCATCACCGTAGCCGCCTACCTCGAGGTCGAGACTATCCGCGAGTTCGAACGCACCAAGCTTCGTCTTGGCGATGGGCCGAATATTTCCCGTGACCACGGATTGCACAATGTGCCCATCCTGGAGTGCGGAGATAGCATCAGCAGCCCCCGGCAAAGAATGTCCAGACTCGCGAATACGTCCTTCTAGTTCCTGCGCGGCCACGCCAAGGGCGGAGTAAAAACGAGAAATAGTCGCTTGGGAGATTTCGACATCATTCAATTCGAGAGTCTCGATGATAATGGCACGTTCTGTACGGCCAGTCATAGACGCGAGCCGACCGAGGGGGCGCCCGATTACGGACTTAAAGGTATGCTCGTAGATGACTCGGCTAACACTACCGATGCTCACAAGGGTGTGGTCCACGTCCCACAACACGAGTGCTGAATCACGCTGATTCTTCGACACCCGGGCATCGTCTCACGCCCAGCCATCCCCGGGAAGTCCGTTGCACGACCGTCACCAGCGCAGCACGTGAAGCCCCCGCACCTGCCAGGTGGGCAGGCATGGCCTTGTTACGTCTGCGGCTCTGATCACTTCGCTTCGGAAGTGGACCCGGCATGGCATCCCCAATAGGCTTGTCGGTTGGGCGGTTCGTTAAACCGGAGGACTGATGGACCAGGGGTCAGCTGCATTGCTTGGGGCGTTGGTGGGCGCCGCCGCAACGGGAGGGGCCTCATACCTGACGGTCAGGTCGTCAACCACTCTGCAAAAGCGGGCAGCACGACGGTCGGCGTATACGAATCTTCTGCGAGACATGACTCAAATGCAACTCAAGACGGTGCACTTGCGAGCAAGTAATGCCCTGCGCACCGGAGGCAGTTGTGAAGGGACCCAAAGTCGGTTTCCTTTCTAGATTTCTCCGAAGGTTCGGCTATCGCGATGAGCGTCAGGCCGTTGCGTCCTTTGCGTCGTTCCTCGCGCGCCCGGCGGAAAGCCCCCCGGCCACGTGGCACGAGCGCGGTTTTCACGAGAGAGATCCAGGCCACCGCGCCCGATGGGTACGGTTGGGTCTCGTCGGCGTCCAGCGCGGCGGCGCGTTCGCGTAGTTCTTCGAGGGACACGATCCCTGGGCGCCCCCGGCGCCCAGGCAACCCGAGGCACCCCCTGCGTCCAGCGATGCCGGTCACCTGATGTGGCGGCTCCAGCGTGGGCCGACCTCGGCCCAGGCGCGTCCCCACTCCTGTGCGCGGGCGCGGTCCAGCCGCCAGCGCACCACGCCGCGCCCGGCCAGCGACACCGCGCCCACGCCCGCCGCGGCCGACGTCCCGGCGAGCACCGCGCGGGTCACCATCTGCTCGGAGGTGGGCGGCTGCTGGACCAGTCGGCCCCGGCCGTCGGTCCACACCTCGGTCGCCGTGCCCGCCCTGCTCCCCTGGTGCACCTGCGCCACGCCGGTGTGGACGGTGCCGTCCGGGCCGGTCCACCGGACGACGGCGCGCACCTGGCCGGTGGTGGACCCGTCGGCGGCGGGCTGCGGGACGGGCGCGTCCTCCTTCAGCACCGCGGGCACCCGGTGCCGGTCCGCCCGCTCCTGCCGCAGCGACGCGTCCACGGTGGTACCGGCGGCCACCCCGGCCGCCGGGCCGCCGACCGCCATCACCAGGCCGGTGACGAGCACGACCCAGGCTTCGACCACGTCCGAGCGGCGTCGGAGCGGGTTATGCCGCCACCGCCACATCCGCCGCCCCCGCACTTCCGTGCCCATGCCGCGACCGTCGCACGAGCGGGGCGGGCGGGACGAGGGCCGGGCAGCCCTCTTCGGGGCCCGTTCGGCCCTGGTACCGCCCTGACCTGCTGCGCCAGGATTCCCACCGGGGGCCGGGCGGATGGCGTACGGCGGACGGCGGACGAACAGTGCGAGAGCCATGACCGAGACACGAGCGACACCGGCGACACCCATCAGGGTGTTCGTTCTGGACGACCATGAGGTGGTCCGGCGCGGACTGCACGACCTGCTGGACGCCGAACCGGACATCGAGGTGGTCGGCGACGCCGCCACCGTCGACCACGCGCTGGCCCGGGGCCCGGCGCTGCGGCCCGACGTGGCCATCCTGGACGTCCGGCTGCCGGACGGGGACGGCATCACGGTCTGCCGTGAACTGCGTTCACGCATGCCGAGTCTGGCCTGTCTGATGCTGACCTCGTTCGACGACGACGATGCCCTGCTCGACGCGATCATGGCGGGGGCGTCCGGCTATGTGCTCAAGCAGATCAAGGGGTCGGACCTGGTCTCGGCGGTGCGCACGGTCGCCTCCGGCCAGTCGATGCTGGACCCGGCCACCACCGCCCGGCTGATGAGCACCCTGCGGGGGGAGGCCGCCCCGCAGGAGCCCAGGGACGAGGTGCTGGCCGGGCTGTCCCCGCGCGAGCGGGAGATCCTGGTGCTGATCGGCGAGGGGCTCACCAACCGGCAGATCGGCAAGCGGCTCTTCCTGTCCGAGAAGACGGTCAAGAACCACATCTCCCGGCTGCTGGCCAAGCTCGGCGTGGAACGCCGGGTCCAGGCGGCGGTGCTGGCGACCCACTCGGCCCCGCACCCGGCCGACGACCACCCGGGATGAGCCCGGGGCCGGGACGCACGGCCCCGCACCACTGACGGCCCACCGCGAGGAGGGGACCCCATGCAGCCCGCAGCGCTGGACGCGGCGATCCTGGAGAAGCTCATCTCGGCGGCCGTGGCGGCTCCGTCGATGCACAACACCCAGCCGTGGCGCTACCGGCTGAACCCCGACACCGTCGCCCTGGAGGTGCGGGCCGCCCCGGAGCGGGGGCTGCGGTACACCGACCCGATGGGCCGGGGGCTGAGCGTCTCCGCCGGGGCCGCCGTGTTCAATCTGCGGGTCGCCGTGGCCCACTTCGGCTGGGAGCCGGTGGTACGGCTGCTGCCGCACCGCTCACAGCCCGACCTGCTGGCCACGGTGGGCCTGGGCGCCTCGCCCGGCGACGGCGCCGGAACCCATGACGACCCGCACCCCGGCTCGTACGACGGCCCGCATGTCGCCCCTGGCTCATACGACGCCCCGCATGTCGCCCCCGGCCCGCACGACGGGCCGCATGACGGCCCGCGCCCCGGCTCGTACGACGGCCCGCGCCCCGGCCCCCAGCGCGGGCTGTACGACGGGCTGTACGACGCCATCTGGCGGCGGCACAGCAGCCGCGCCCCCTTCTCCGGGCGCCGGCTGCCGGCCCGAGTGCTGGGCGAGCTGACGGAGGCGGCGCGGGCGAACGGCGCCACGCTCCGTCTGGCGGCTCCCGGGGAGACCTCACGACTGCTGCGGCTGACCGCCGAGGCGGAGCGGCGCACCTGCGGGGATCCGCGCCGACGCGCGGAGAGCCGCGACTGGGTCCGGGACACCGGGCCGTACGGAATCCCCCCGGCCGCCCTCGGCCCCCGCGACGCCACCGGGCGGCTGCCGATGCGCGACTACCTCGGCCAGGGGGCGGACGGCCGCCGGGACGGCCATCCGCCCGCCGCGGTGTTCGAGAGCCGCCCGGCCATCGCCGTGCTGTCCACGGCCCAGGACCGGCGCACCGACTGGCTGCGGGCCGGGCAGGCGCTGGAACACGTGCTGCTGCTGGCCACCTCGTACGGGGTCCGGGCGTCCCTGCTGCACCAGGCGCTGGAGTGGCCCGACCTGCGGTGGTCGCTGAGCGACGCCCACCGGACACCCGGCCATGTGCAGATGCTGATCCGGCTCGGTTACGGGCCCATGGGTCCGGCCACTCCGCGCGGCGAGGCCGCCGGGGCGCTGGACGGCGGCGGCCCGGCGACGTAATGTCCGCCCCCCGCCGTGCGGCAGCCCACCTCATCCGAAGCACACGGCGGCGCGGAACCCGAGCACGCGGAACACGGCGCGGATACGGCCCGGACACGGCGCGGGGCACGCGGGACACGGCGGGGGGCACGCGGAACACGGCGCGGGACACGCGGACCACGGCGGGGGACACGCGGGACACCGCGGCGCAGAACCCCGGCACACCGGAAACCCACGGCGCCGGGCGCCGTGTCCCATCTCTCCGGCAGCCTCATCGCTCCGGCAGCGGGACGGCCCACACCAGGCGGGTGCCGCCGCCCGGGGGCTCGTCGAGGTCCAGCTGGCCGCCGAGCTGTTCGGCGCGCTCGGCCAGGTTCCGCAGTCCGCTGCGCCGGCCGCCCTCGGGGATGCCCACCCCGTCGTCGGTGACCGTGAGGGTCAGCCGGCCGGCCGCCACGACCAGCGAGATCTCGGCGGCGTCGGCCCGTGCGTGCCGGGCGATGTTCGACAGCGCCTCGGCCAGGACGGCGACCATGTCGTCCGCGACGGAGCGCGGCACATCGGTGTCAACCAGGCCCTCGGTACGCAGCGAGGGGGTGAAGCCGAGTGCGGGCACGGCCTCCTCGATGGTCTTGGCCGTACGGACCCGCAGCCCCTGGACGGCGGGGCCCGCCTCGTGCGCGCGCAGTCCGAAGATGGTCGACCGGATGATCTTGATGGTGTCGTCCAGGTCGTCCACCACCCGCAGCAGCCGTTCGGAACCCTCCGGGTGCTGGACGAAGCGCAGGGTGGACTGCAACGTCATGCCGGCGGCGAACAGCCGCTGGATGGCCAGGTCGTGCAGATCGCGGGCGATCCGGTCGCGGTCCTCCAGCAGGGCCAGCTGCTCGGCGTCGCGCCGCCGCTCGGCCAGCTTCATGGCGATCGCCGCCTGGCCCGCGAAGCCCAGCAACGTGTCGGTCTCGATCTGGGTGAAGGCGGCGCTGTCCGCCGTGCGGGCCAGTGAGAGCACTCCGCCCACCCCGTCGCTCGTCCGCATCGGCACCGCGACGGCCGGGCCGAGCCCGGCCCAGCGCTGCGGGCCGACGGTGATCCGCGGGTCGCTTTGGACATCGGTGCTGGTGACCGGCTCGGAGGCGGTGAAGGCCGCCCCGCCGAAGGTGCCCTCGCGGGGCAGCACCAGACCGCGGTGGGCCTCGGCGTCGGTCCCCGCCGCCAGCGCCACCTGGAGTTCGTCGGAGCCGGGCACCGGCAGCATCAGCACGCCCAGGTCGGCGGCGAGGATCCGGCGGGCGTGTTCGACGATCAGCTCCAGCACCCTGGTCTCGTCCACTCCGGACAGCAGGCTGTGGGTGACCTCGGCGTTCGCCTCCAGCCAGCGCTGGCGGTGGCGGGCCTCCTCGTACAGCCGGGCGTTCTCGATGGCCACTCCGGCGGCCACGGCCAGGGTGGACAGCATCGCCTCGTCCTCGCCGTCGAACTCCTTACCGCCCCGCTTCTCGCTGAGGTAGAGATTGCCGAAGACCTCGTCCCGCACCCGGATGGGCACCCCGAGGAAGGAGTGCATCGGCGGATGGCCGGGCGGGAAGCCGTCGGAGGCCGGATGCTCCGAGAGCTCGGCCGGCCGCAGCGGCCGGGGGTGGCGGATCAGCTCCCCCAGGATGCCGTGGCCGGACGGCAGCGGCCCGGCGGACTCGCTCCGCTCCCCGTCGACGCCTGCCGGCAGAAACGCGGACAGCCCCTGATCGTCACCGATCACCCCCAGCGCCCCGTATTCGGCGTCCACCAGCACCACGGCGGCCTCGACGATCCTCCGCAGCACATGCGACAGATCCAGCTCCCGGCCCACCGAGAGGACCGCTTCCAGCAGGCTGTGCACCCGGTCCTGGGTGCCGCGCACCCCGTCGATGCGCACCTGCAGCTCGTCCAGCAGCTCGTCCAGCCGCAGCCGGGGCGGGTATTCCGTACTCCTGGCGCTCTCCATACCCACGGTGCCTCCGTCGGCCTCACCGCGCTCGGCGCGGCATTCCGCACGGCCTCACTCTCTTCACGGTAGCCGCGCCCGGCGGACGGTGAGGGGTGCGCGGCTCTCCGGCGCGGAAGTGCGCCGGGTCGTGTGGGGTTTCCGTTCGTTCCGGAGCACGCCGCCGGTCGCTCGTTGGCGGTCACTCGCCGCCGGTCACTCATCGGCGGGGCCCGCGCCCTCCGCGCCCTGGACCAGCGCTTCGAGCCGGTCCAGGAAGACCCGCTGCCTCGCCACGATCTTCCGGCGGGCCTCGTCCGGACCGAACCAGGCGACCCGGTCGATCTCGGGGAAGGCCCTCATCCGGCCAGACCCTTTCGGCCACTCCATGGTGAACGTGCCGGGGGTGATCTCCGCCGGGTCCAGATCGCCCTTCAGCGCCCAGACGGTGACGATCTTGCCACCGGTCTGCGTCACCGAGCCGAGCGGCATCAGCTCACCGTCGGGCGGTGGTGTGCCGAGCTCCTCCTCGAACTCTCGGCGCGCCGCGGCCTCGGGGGTCTCGTCCTCGTCGTACTCCCCCTTGGGCACGGTCCAGGCGCCCGCGTCCTTTCTGGCCCAGAACGGGCCTCCCATATGGGCGAGCAGAACGTCGACGGCCGGGCCGGACGGACCCGTACCGCGGTACAGCAGAATCCCGGCGCTGCGCTTCCCCGTCACAGCGCCCAGTGTGCGCCCCATGCCGCGGCGGGCGGGCCAGGCTCGCCCGCGACCGCGCCCCGCGACCGCGCCTACGGCTACGGCTACGGCTACGGCTACGGTTTGAGTGAACGGCACGGGGCACTCGGCACAGCAGCCGGGCACCCGACCACGAGGAGCGCCGACCATGCGCTACGAAGAACTGACGGGCCTGGTCCAGGCCCGGGCCCAGCTCCCCGACCGGCAGTCGGCCGAGCGGGCAGTACGAGCGACGCTGGAAACCCTCGCCGAACGCATCCCGGGCGGGCTGGCGGACCACATGGCGGCCCAGTTGCCGCTCGAGGCGGGCGAGCCCCTGCGCCGGATCGCCGCCTCGCACGAGGGCACGCCCGAGGAGCGGGCGTATCGGCGGGACCACGGCGAGCGGTTCGACCTCACCGGATTCGCGGGCCGGATCGCCTGGCGCACCGAGCACACCGAGGAGGAGGCGCTGCGCGAGGCGGCTGCCTTCTTCGAGGTGCTGGACTCGGCCGTGGACCCGGAGCTGATGGAGAAGCTGTACGGCGTGCTGCCGAGCGACATCCGTGGACTGCTGCCGGAGGGGCGGGCCGAGCAGGGCTAGGCGTGCCGGACCCCGCTCGGCGAAGCGAGCGAACGACGCGGCCGAACTCCGACGCGGAGTCCCCGGGCCCGCAGGCCCCCGAGCCGGTCCGGTCCGGTTCACCCGCGGGGCGGCTGTTCACTGCGACTGCCCCGGGTGGTCGGGGTGGCCGTGGCGGGGCGGGGGGCTAGGCTCGGCCGCTGTCTCCGGCGTCACCGGCGAGCCGCCGCGCGGCGGTGCGGGCCGCTCGGGGAGCGGTTCGGCGCCCGCCCCGCCCGGTGAGGGGGTGGCGCCGCCCTCCAGCCCGCACAGCCGCGCCATGAGCACCTCGACGACCGGAAGGCGGTCGGCGTGGGAGCGCTCGTACTCCAGCAGCTGCCGCAACTGCTCCTCGGTGAGGGCACGGACGCGGTGCTGGAGACTGCTGAGCGGAAGATGGTCGTAGTCGGCGAGCGGCAGTTCGTCGTGGGCGCTCATCCGTCCTCCTCCCGAACCCGCCGGATGCGTGTGCGGCCGGCCTCGCGGATGGCGGTCGGCGACTCCGGCCGGTCCGGCTCGTTCCCGTCCCGGCACGCGGATCACCTCCACCGCTGAGCGCCGAGCGGGTACCCATGCACACCGGACGAAAACGACATCACGGACGCGTGGTAGCGGGAGGATGCCGCCGCCCCGCCGACCCAACGGGGAGAGCGCCGCGGAGCGGCGGCCACCGAGCCGGGAGGGCTCGGCCGAGCCGCGGGGGCGTGGGAAGTTCCCCCGCGGTTCACCAGCCTCTACGCACCCCATCGGCGACCGGTTCACCCTTTGTCCGGTAGTGAGCACCTGTCCGGCGGTGAACCCTGTCCGGCGGTGAGCCCAGCCCGACGGCGGGCCCTGTCCGACGGCGGGCCCTGTCCGGTGATGAGCCCAGCCCGGTGGTAAGCCCCGCCCGGTGGTAAGCCCAGTCCGGTGATGAGCCCAGCCCGACAGCGAGCCGCGCCCGACAGCGAGCCCTACCCGGCCCGTGGCCGGGTAGGGCCCTGGCGCTCCGGCCCGCTCCCGGGAATTGCCGTGGCGTGATCGTCTTGCCAGGCTGTCCCCATGCCGACCACCAATCTGTCCGAGCTCGTCGACGAACTGCTCTCCGGGACCCGCCCGCTGCCGATCATCGCGGCGGGCGTCCCCGTGCTGCGCCAACCGGCCCTGCCGTACGAGGGCCAGCTGGCCACGGACCAGCTGGACCGGCTGCTGGCGGCGATGCGGGAGGCGATGCACTCCGCCCCCGGAGTGGGGCTCGCCGCACCGCAGATCGGGGTGCCGCTGCGGCTCGCGGTGATCGAGGACCCGGCGGAGGTGACGGCCGAGGTGCGGGAGGTGCGGGGCCGGGTGCCGCAGCCGTACCGGGTCCTGGTCAATCCCGCCTACGAACCGGTCGGCGACGGCCGGGCCGCGTTCTTCGAGGGGTGTCTGAGCATCCCCGGCTGGCAGGCCGTGGTCAGCCGCCCGGACCGGATCCGGCTGCGCGGACAGGACGAGACGGGGCGGGAGCTGGACGAGGAGTTCACCGGCTGGCCCGCGCGGATCGTCCAGCACGAGACCGACCATCTCGACGGCGTCCTCTATCTGGACCTGGCCGAAACCCGCTCGCTGTCCTCGGCCCAGGCCGTCAGCGACTACTGGTCCCAGCCCACCCCCGCCGCCGCGGCCCACGCGCTGGGCTTCCCGCTGCGGACCGGTGCCGACGCCGACACCGGCCCCGGCCCCGGCCCCGGCCCCGGCACCACCGGTGCCACCGGTGCCACCGGCACCACCGCTCCGTAACCACGGGCCGGGCCGCGGCATGTGTTCGTCATCGACTGGCAGTCGCCGAATCACCACGCGGACACGGTGACGTACGTCGCCACGGCAAGACTGGGGAACGCCCGCGGTACGCGCCGCCTCCGCGTACCGCACCGGCGAGTGAGGCGTTTCCTCCGCTGTTCCCCAGTCCCCACAGCTCCTGACTTCCCCCGAACGGAGAACAGGAATGCCCGTGCTCACGACGTCCACCACGGCGACGGCGTCCACCAGCTCCTACGTCACCTCCATCGCCCACACCCGGGAGCAGGTCCACGCCGCGCAGCGGCTGCGCTACCAGGTGTTCGGCCAGGAGCGGGGAGGTCGGTTGGACGCGGCGGTCGACGGCCGCGACGTGGACGAGTTCGACGAGGTCATGGACCATCTGATCGTCACGGACACGGCGACCGACACCGTGGTCGGCACCTACCGGCTGCTTCCCCCGGGGCGCAGCGAGCGGCTCTACTCGGACACCGAGTTCGATCTGCGCGGGGTCCCGGCCGAGGTCCGGGCGTCCATGGTCGAAGCGGGCCGGGCCTGTGTGCACGCCGACCACCGCTCGGGCGCCGTGATCAACCTCATGTGGGCCGGGCTGGCCCGCTACGTCCTGCTGTCCGGCCATCGCTACCTCGCGGGCTGCGCCTCGGTTCCGCTGGCCGGGGGCGAGCGGGCCGCCGCCAACGCCTGGCTGCTCGGCAGCACCAAGCACGCCGCCCCGCCCGAGCTGCGGGTCCATCCGCACGACCCCTGGATACCCTCGCGGCCGCTGGACGGCGAGCCCAGCTATGCCGAACTGCCGCCGCTGCTCCGCGGCTATCTGCGGATCGGCGCCTGGATGTGCGGGTCACCGCAGCACGACCGGGCCTTCAACGACGCCGACTTCTTCGTGCTGCTGGACACCACGCGGATGAACGACCGCTACCGCCGTTACTTCCTGGGTGAGCCCCGGTGACCGTCTCCCTCGGGATGAGCCTGCCCGCCACGCACGCCTGGGCGGCCTGGTCCCCGTGCACCACCGGCTGCGTCACCCACGCCGCCGAGCGCGTCCCGGCCACCCGGGTCGCCCGGCGGGCCGCGGTCTTCGGCCGGTCGGTGGTGGACGCGTTGCTGTGCGGCCGGCGGATCGCCGAGCCCGGGACGCTGCGCGCCCGCGCGGCGGCGCTGCTGGACGCCCTCGGCGTCCGGCTGGAGGTGACGGGCGGCACCACGCTGAGCGCCCCGGGCGGCACCGGCACGCTCATCGTGGCGAATCACATCTCCTGGCTGGACGTCATCGCGCTGCTCGCGGTCGAGCCGGTGGTCATGCTGGCCAAGCGGGAGATCGCGGGCTGGCCGCTGGTCGGTCCGCTGGCCACCCGGGCCGGGACGCTCTACATCGACCGCGCGTCGCTGCGCGAACTCCCCTGCACCGTACGGGAGATGGCGGCGCGGCTGCGCGCGGGCCGGTCGGTGATGGTCTTCCCGCAGGGCATCACCTGGTGTGCGGGGACGGGCGGCAGTTTCCGGCGGGCCACCTTCCAGGCCGCGCTGGACGCGGGCGCCCCGGTGCGCCCGGTGACGCTGGACTACGTCCAGCACACCACCCCGACCACGGTGGCCGCCTTCGTCGGCGAGGACGACTTCGGCACCTCGCTGCGGAGGGTGCTCCGCGCCGACGGGCTCACGGTGCGGGTGGCCGTGCACCGGCCGCTGCGGCCCGAACACGGCGCGGACGACCGCCGCGCCCTGGCCGCTCGGGCACAGGCCACGGTGAGCGGGGCGCGGCTGCCCGTTCACGGCTGACGACGCGCCGAGGCACCCCCGGACTCACGTCCGGGGCACCTCCGGCCTCCGTCAGCTGCGCCGGCACCGGCGGCTCCGGCGGCTCCGACGGTTCCGGCCACTCCGGCGGTTCCGGCGGCTCCGTCGATTCGGCCACTCCGGCGGTTCCGGCGGCTCCGACGGTTCTGATGACACCGGCCACTTCAACGGCACCGTCAGCCACGACGCCACCGGCGACTCCGGCGACTCCGGCGACTCCGGCGGCTCCGACGGTGCGCCAGGCAAGGCGGTGCGCCAGGCACACGGCACACCGGGTACTCGGCGCGGCGGGCACACGGCACACCACGCGGCGTGGCACACCGTGCGGCGCGGTGGGCACGCGGCGTGGCGAGCACGCGGCACCCGGCACATCATGCGGTGCGGTGGGCACCCGGCAAGCGGCACACCACACCACGTGCCGAGCACCCGGCACCCGGCACACCACTCGGTGTGCCGGGCACGCGGCGGGGCGCGTCAGCTCCGTTCGCCGAAGTCCCCGGCGAGCGCGTCCGCCATCCGCAGGGCTCCCGCCGCCTCCGCGTCGCGGCCCTGGCGCTGGAGGGTGCGCCCCAGCATCAGATGGGCGTAGCGCTCGACCGGATCGCGGGCGATCACCTCGCGCAACTCCTCCTCGGCACACCGCAGTTGGGCCGAGTGGTAGTACGCACGAGCCAGCAGCAGCCGCGGGGCCACCTGGCCGGGCTCGTCCTCGACGACGGTGGCGAGGATGCGGGCGGCCTCGGCGTACTCCTTCGCGTCGAAGAACAGCCCGGCCCGCTCCCAGCGCTCCGCCGTGGTCTCCTCGGGGACCTCGGCGACCGGAACGTACGAGGTCACGGCTTCTCCTCTCCGGGGTGGGTGTGCGGGATGCGCTCGGCGGGGATGACGCCGAGGCGGCCGCTCTGGAAGTCCTCGATCGCCTGGGCGATCTCGGCCTTGGTGTTCATCACGAACGGGCCGTAGTGCGCGACGGGCTCGCGGATCGGGCGCCCGCCGAGGATCAGCACGTCGAGGTTGGGGGTCCGGTTGTCCGGGCGTTCGGTGGCGGCCACGCCCAGCGCACCGCCCGGCCCGAAGACGGCCAGCTCATGGGCGTCCAGCGGGCGCTCCTCGGCGCCGACCGTACCGCGTCCGGACAGCGAGTAGACGAGTGCGTTGAAGTCGGGGCGCCAGGGCAGGTCGAGCCGGGCACCCGGGCTCAGCGTGGCGTGGATCATGGTGATCGGGGTGAAGGTGCCACCGGGTCCCTGGTGTCCGGCGACCTCACCGGCGATCACCCGCAGCAGCGCGCCACCGTCCGGGGAGGAGAGCAGCGCCGTCTGCGCCCCCTCGATGGACTGGTACTGCGGCGGGTTCCACTTGTTGGCCCGCGGCAGGTTCACCCACAGCTGGATGCCATGGAAGAGTCCACCGGAGACGACCAGGTGCTCGGGGGGCGTCTCGATGTGCAGGATGCCGCCGCCGGCGGTCATCCACTGCGTGGCACCGTCGGCGATCAGCCCTCCGCCGCCGTTGGAGTCCTGGTGTTCCATCTGGCCGTCGATGATGTACGTGACGGTCTCGAAGCCGCGGTGGGGGTGCCAGGGGGTGCCCTTGGGCTCGCCCGGCGCGTACTCCACCTCGCCCATCTGGTCCATGTGGATGAACGGGTCGAGGTCGCGCAGCGAGGCGCCCGCGAAGGCCCGGTAGACCGGGAACCCCTCCCCCTCGAAGCCCTTCGGCGCACTGGTCACCGAGCGGACCGGGCGCGGCGGGGCGGTCTGCGGATCCGGCGCGGGGACGCGGGGCAGCCGCAGGGTGTTCTCGACGGTGATGGCGGGCATGGCGGTCTCCTCACTTGCGATGTTCAGCGGTCGGTCGGCCACCGATGACTGGTTGAACCGTAAACTATCTCCTTCTATTCCGGAAGCCAGGGAGCCAGGGTGGATGAACGACCGGCTCGGCCCGTCCGTATCCGTGCATGCGATGGACGCACCAGATGTGACGGCCGCCGCCGGCCGCTCCCGGATCCGATGCGAGAGGGCCCCTCATGAACGATGCCACCGACGCCACCGCCACCGCGAGCGCCACCGCCACCGACGCCACCGCCACCGCCGACGCACCACGGTCGGTCCGGACCGCCGCACGCGCCCCGCGCCGCCGCGGCCCGGGTGCGGTGGCGATGGCGCTCGCGGCGGCGGCGAGCGCGCTGCTGGCCGTCGCCGGATGCGCCGGAGGGGGCGGGGGCGGCACGGCGGACGCCGGGACGGAGACCGGGAGGAACGCGGAGACCGGGAGGAACGCCGTTCGGCCCGGCGCCAGCGCGGGCCCCGCACCGGGGCCCGCACGGGTGGAGCGGCTCGCCTCGGCCGCCGGCTGCGAGCCCGAGTTCACCACCAAGGTCGACGACTACCGCCAGGCCGTCTGCGAGAGCGCCAAGGGCAAGTTCGTGTTCCTCGACTTCGCCACCGCCAAGGGCCAGCGCGACTGGCTGGAGACCGCCCAGATGTACGGCGGGGTCTATCTGGTCGGCAACCGCTGGGTGCTCTCCTCCTCGCCCCGGAAGAACATGGAGACCCTCCGGGACGAGTTCGGCGGCGCCATCGAGGAGAGCACCTCCTACGGGGGCGCCTCCCGCGCCCCCGGTGCCCAGGGCCCGAGTGATCAGCTCAAGTGATCAGCTCAAGCGATCAGGCCAAGCGATCAGCCCGGACGGTGGGGCCAAGCGATCAGCCCGGACCATGGGGGCTCAGCGATCAGCCCGGACCATAGGGCTCAGCGATCAGCCCGAACGTCCACCTCCGTGACGGTGGGCGCCTCGCCCGCGCCGAAGTCCACCACGACGCCTCCGCCGTCCGGCAGCCGCACGGTGACCGTCAGTCCGGTCACCTCGGCGGTGGCGAGACCGGCGAGGGGGGCCGGGTCGGGTTCCCCGGTGAGCGAGGCCAGCGCGACGAAGACGGTGCCGGCGGGGTCCTCGCCCACGGTGCCGGTGAGTTCGGGGACGAGGGCCCACGGCCCGTACGCGGTGCCCTGCGGCGCCCTGACCGCGGTGGCGGTCCGCCAGCCGTGCAGTCCGAGGAGCTGGCCGGTCACCTCTTCCCCGGCCAGCCGTATCTCGGGGCCCCGCTCGGTCTCCGCCTCCGTGCCCGGGGGCACGGCGACGGCCCAGCCGCTGTGGTGGATCGGGGTTCCGGCGGGGACGCCCACGGTGCGGTGGACGCGCACTTCGAGCCTGCCGCGGACGAGGGTGAGGCTGTCGATGCGGGCCGAGGGCAGGATGGGGCCGCCCGCGGGGAACAGCGGGGCCTGGGAGGAGGCGATCCAGTCGGGGCCCGCGGCCAGCGGCTGGATGCGCGGCCGGTAGCTGCGCGCTCCGCGCACCTCGACGGCGATGTGGTTGTCGGGGATGTTGTCCGCGCTGGTGGGACCGGTGCGGGTGGAGTAGGCGAGCCGGGCGTAGAGGGGGTCGGGCGCGCTGTCGGCGCCCCACGAGTAGCTGCCGTGGTTGTGCAGCCGCACCAGCCCGTCCCGTCCGGTGGTCTGGATGAGGAACCCGGCGGCGGGCAGCGCCAGCGCCCGGTCCGGCCCCTCGGCGGGCGCGGCCTCCTCGGGCGCGGTCCACACCGGGTGGTCGGGCGGCAGCAGCAGGGCGAGGAACCCCTTCGAGGCCCAGTAGGGCGAGCCGGGCCCGGAGTAGCGCTGCAGCGTGGCCGCCTGCGGCCCGTACCAGCCCAGGCTCAGCACCCCGTCCCGGGTCAGCGCCCCGCGGTCCAGGAAGTGGCGCAGCGCGCCGCTGAGGATGCGGCGGGTGGCCCCGGGGGCGAGCGGGGTGTGGCCGGTGAGGGCGCCGAGGGCCACCGAGGCACCGGCGGCGAAGCGGTAGGTGAGGGAGCGGCCGAAGTGGAGGGGGGCGCCGTTGGCGTCGAAGAGCAGCGAGAAGCTCTCGAGGAAGGTGTGCAGCCGGGGGCCGAGCCGGTCCAGCAGCGCGCCGTCGCCGGCGAGATGGGCGTGGAGCAGCGGGTACATGTGCAGCGCCCAGCCGTTGTAGTGGTCGAACGACCGCCCGTCGCCGTCGGAGTACCAGCCCTGGCCCCGGTACCAGCCCTCCAGGAGGTCGAGCCCCCGGTCGATGGCGCGGGCCGTCTCGGCGTCGCCGCGTCCGACGGACTCCAGGAAACCGGCGACGGTGAGGGGGAAGAGGTACCAGTTGTTGGGGGCGGGCTGGTGGCGGAACGCGCCGCGCAGCCACTCCTCGGTGCGGTCCTGGGCGTCGGACGGCAGGGCCTGCCAGGTCCACGGCGCGGTCAGCCGCAGCCCCAGGGCCACGGACGCGGACTCCACCATGGGCTGGCCGTGGGCGGGAAAATCGCCGATCAGCGGCCAGGACTCGGCGTCGTCCCGCCCGGGGGTGAGGGTGCCGCGGGCGATCCCGGCGGTGTAGCGCTCAAGGATGGAGTGCGGGTCGCTGCCCTCGGCCCCGGCGGCGCGTAAGGCGGCGAGGAGGAAGGTGCGGGCGAACCCTTCGAGTCCGTCGGAGCGCACACCGGACAGCGACGGGGGGCCGGGCAGGTCGATCAGGCCGTGTCCGGGGGTGGCGTAGCGGAGGGCGGCACGCAGCAGGCCGTCGGCGGCGGCCTCCCAGTGGGCGCGGGTGTAGCCGGTATGGGGACTGAGGGTGCGGTCGTCCGCGGGGAAGGGGAAGGGCAGTTCGGGCATGGCGGGGTGGACCTCCTGGGGGTCGGACACATGACGCCGGTCGGTAGATCGTCTCCGAGGGTACGGGGGCGGCGAACACGGCCGACGACGTGGTGCTCAGCAGGCGGTGACACCACGCTCCCGCAGGGCCTCGCGCAGCGCCCGTAACGCGTAGTACGTCCGCGATTTCACGGTTCCGGGAGGGACGCCGAGCGCACGGGCCGCCTGGCCGACGCTGTGGCCCAGGTAGTACAGGTGCAGCAGCACCTCCCGCTGGCGGGGCGCCAGTTCGCCCATCGCCCCCATCACCACCTGGGCGGTGAGCGTCTGATCGGCCGCGTCCGGCACCGCCAGCCGCGCCAGCTCCGCCTCGTCGGCCCTCTCCACCGGCGGCTCCGGCCGAGTCCGGTGGCCGTCGGTCACCAGGTCGCCGGCCACGGTGAGCAGCCGGGGACGTGCGGTGTGGTCCATCGGGCCCACGTCCATGGGGCGCTGCCAGGCGCGGATCGCCACCTCCTGCACGATGTCCTCGGCCCGGTGCCAGTCCCCGCCCAGCATCCGGGTCGCCCAGCGGTGCAGCGCCGAGCCGTGTCGTTGGTACAGCGTCGTCACGTAGGCGTCGGCGTCGGTCGTCACGCGGATGTTCATCGTCCCGTTTCCCCCCGGGGCTGATGTGTCGGTGCCGCGACAGTAGAAAAGGCCCGGCGCCGATTGAGTGACGAAAGACTGACGACGCGGCCCGGCCGGAAGAGCGCCGTGCCCGAAACGGGCTCGACTACGATCCCCACTTGTGCGATTTACGGTGTTAGGCCCGGTCAGGGCATGGCGAAATGACGTCGAACTCGAGCTGGGACCGCCCAAACAGCGGGCCCTGCTGGCGCTGTTGCTGGTGCGGGCGGGGCAACCGGTGGCGCTCAGCGAGATCGTCGATGTTCTCTGGGCGCAGGATCCGCCGAGCACCGCGGTGAACGTGGTCCACCGCCATGTGGGATCGGTGCGCCGGCTGCTGGAGCCCGGTCTGCCGGCGCGGGCGGAGGGCAGCCGGCTGGTGCGCCGTTCGGGCGGCTACCGGCTGAACGCCGACGCGGACGCACTGGACCTGCTGCGCTTCCGGCACCTGGGGGAGACGGCCCGGCACGCCGCCGCCGCGGGGGAGCCGGAGCGGGCGGCCGGCCTCTTCACCCAGGCACTGGCCCTGTGGCAGGGGCCGACCGCCACCGGGGTCCCCGCCGACATCCAGGCGCACCCCGTCTTCTCCGGTGTCGACCGTGAGCTTCTGGCCGTCGCGAAGGAGGCCGCCACGACGGCGCTGGATTCCGGGGTGCCGGAGCGACTCCCCACCGTGCTGCAGCAGTTCGCCGCCCACCACGCCCTGGACGAGACCCTTCAGGCCCGGTTGATCCAGGTGCTGGCGGCCACCGGACGGCGGGCCGAGGCGCTGGAGGTCTTCTCGGCGGCGCGGGACGGGCTGGCGGAGCAGCTCGGCGTCACGCCCGGCCCCGAACTGCGCGCCGCCCACCGCCGGCTGCTGCCCCGGCCGGCCCGGGACGCCCCCGGGCCACCGGCCCGGACGGACCCCGCGCCACCGGCCCGCACCGATCCCGTGGCGCCGGTCCAGCCGGGCGATCCCGCGGCGCCGGCCACCGCCCCGGCGGTCCGGCCCGCCCAACTTCCGCCCGACTTACCCGCGTTCAGTGGTCGGCAGGCGGAACTCGCGGGGGTCGGCGCCCTGCTGCCCGAGGGCGCCGACACCGGGTCTCCGGCGCCCCTGGTGATCAGCGCGATCGACGGAATGGCCGGGGTCGGCAAGACCACCCTGGCCGTGCACTGGGCCCACCGCGTCGCCCACCGCTTCCCGGACGGGCAGCTCTACGCCAATCTGCGCGGCTTCGACCCGACCGGTTCGACGATGTCGCCGAACGAGGCGCTGCGGTCGTTCCTGCACGCGCTGGGCGTTCCGCCGAGCCGGGTGCCCACGGGGCTGGACGCCAAGACCGCGCTGTACCGCAGTCTGCTGGCGGGGCGCCGCACGCTGGTCCTGCTGGACAATGCGCTGGACTCAGCGCACGTCCGGCCGCTGCTGCCCGGCGCCCCCGGCTGTCTGACCATCGTCACCAGCCGCAATCAGCTCCACGGTCTGATCGCGGGCGAGGGGGCCCGTCCCCTTACGCTGGGGCCGCTGTCGCCTGCCGAGTCCCATGAGGCGCTGGTCCGGCGGCTGGGCACGGACCGGGTCGCCGCGGAGCCGCGGGCGGTGGCGACCATCGTCCGGCTGTGCGGACGGCTGCCGCTCGCGCTGGCGGTGGTGGCCGCCCGCGCCGCGACCCGTCCGTCCTTTCCCCTGTCCTCCGTCGCCGCGGAGCTGCTGGAGGGCCAGGGGAACCTCGACGCGTTCGCCGGCGCCGATCCGAGCACCGACGCGCGGACCGTCTTCTCCTGGTCCTACCGGGCCCTGGACCCGGAGGCCGCCCGGCTGTTCCGGCTGCTGGCCCTGCATCCGGGCCCCGAGGTCTCCACGGCGGCGGCCGCGAGCGTGGCCGGGCTTCCGCTGCGCGTCACCCGCGCCCTGCTGGCCACGCTCACCGGCGCCCATCTGCTGTGCGAACACGCCCCGGGCCGCTACACCTTCCACGATCTGCTGCGCGCCTACGCCATGGAGCTGGTGCGGGACCACGACGCGGAGGAGATCCGCCGGGACGCCCGGCACCGGATGTTCGACCACTACCTGCACACCGCGCGCACCGCCGCCACCCTGCTCGCCCCGCACCGCACCGAGCCGCTGCCCCTGTCCCCGCCCCGGCCCGACGCCGGACCCGAGCACCTGGGGAGCCAGGACCGCGCCGAGGCGTGGCTCTCGGCCGAGCGGGCCGTGCTGCTGTCGGCCGTCGGGCACGCCCGCGACCACGGATTCCCCGCCCAGTCCTGGCAGTTGGCCGTAACGCTGGAGCTCTTCCTGGACCGGCGCGGCCACTGGCAGGAGCAGGCCGCCATCCAGCGCACCGCGCTGGGCGCGGCCCGGTCCCTGTCCGACCGGCTCGGCGAGGCACACGCCCACCGCACCCTGGGGTTCGCCGAGGGACGGCTGGGCCGCTACGACGAGGCGTACGGACATCTGGAGCGGGCCCTGGAGCTGTTCGCGGAGCTGGACGAGGGCGACGGCCGGGCCCGCACCCTGCGCGCCCTGGCCTTCCTCTGCAACACCCAGGGCCGCCACCAGCGGGCGCTGGACCACTACCGTCCCGCGCTCGGCCTCTACCACGCCTCGGCACACCTCAGCGGACAGGCCAGTGTGCTCAACGAGATCGGCTGGACCCATGTACTGCGCGGTGAGTACGAGCACGCCCTGGCCCGCTGCCGGCAGGCCGTCGAACTGCACCGGCGGATCGGCGACTCGGCCGGCGAGGCCGCCGCGCTGGACAGCGTGGGCTACGCGTACCACCACCTCGGACGGTACGAGCAGGCCCTCACCTCCTACCGTCGGGCGCTCGGCGTCTACCGCGAGATCAGCGACCGGTACCTGGAGGCCGACACCCTGATCCACCAGGGGGACACCCGGCTGGCCCAGGGCGACGTGGCCACCGCCCTCGCCGACTGGAGGGCGGCGCTGGAGATTCTCCGGGAGCTGAACCACCCCGACGCCCGGGTCCTGGAGGGCAGACTGCGGCAGCACCGGCAGTCGCCGCGTCCCACCTCGGCGCTCAGCGGATGACGGGGCCTGGCGGGCGTGGGGTTCCTCGCTGTCACGTGCACGGCGGAGCGCCTCCGGGTCGTCGGGACGGTGTGCGGCGGGTCGTTCCGGGTCCGGCCGTCCACCGGGTTCTCCCTGTCGTACGCAGGCGCCCGGCGCATTGTTCATCCGGGGGCGGGGAAATTTCCCGGCGGTGCCTGATGAGGGCGGCCGCGCAGAGTACCAGCAGGTAATGATCTCTGTCCCGGCTTTATTCACTGGTGATGAGGTCTCCACGAACGGCCCACACGAGGCACTAGCGTCCGGTGTCACTCCGAACCGAGGAGGGCGCTGTGCGATCAGCACACCTCACCAGATCCATCGCCTCCAGCCGTACCATCGGCACCGGGCTCATCATCGGTGCGCTCGCCGTCACCCTGGCGTCGATCCTCATTCCGGTGTCGCTGTTCGGTGAGAGCAGCGCGGCAGTGCTGCGCAACGGCGTCACGGACGACGGCGGTGGGACGGTCAGCACGCAGTACGGACCGCTCACGGTCACCGACCGGGACTTCGTCCGCAAGGTCAGGCTCGCCGGGACGTGGGAGCTCCCCGCGGGGCGCCTCGCCCAGGAACGTGGCGACCGGGAGGCCGTGAAGACCGCCGGTGAGCATCTCATCGAGGGGCATACCGAGCTCGACCGCCGGTCCGAGGAGGTCGGCCGGGCGCTCGGCATCCAGTTGCCCACCCAGCCCAACGCGCAACAGCAGGGCTGGCTCGACGAGATGACGGGCGCAGGCAGCAGCGCCGAGTTCGAGCGGGTGTTCGCGAACCGGCTGCGCGCCGCGCACGGCAAGGTGTTCAACCTTGTGGCGCAGGTACGGGCCGAGAGCCGCAACTCCATGGTCAGATCTCTGGCCACCAGGGCCAATGCCATCGTTCTCGACCACATCACGGTCCTCGAGGACACCGGGCTTGTCGACTACGACGCCCTCTAACGACTAAGTGAAGTGATCTCATGAGGCAACAGACCCACAAACGCGGGCGGTTCACCAACAAGACCGTCGCCATTGTCGCCGCTCTGGCGCTCGGCGGTGGCGGGGCCGCGCTCGTCGCCGCGAACGCGTCCGCCCACGGCGACAAGGGCGGCTCCGGCCGCCACGGCACCGTGGCCGCGAAGGCGGGGACGATCCAGTGCCCCGATGTGGGCCAGAAGCTGAGCGGGGTGCCGGCCAAGGCCAGGCCCGAGGTCGACAAGAACCTGGCCGAGCTGGACAACCAGGTGGCCGAGGCGTACCGGCGGATGAACCAGCGGCAGGGCTCGAGCGACGCGGTGCTCTCCCAGCTCAACGACGAGCGCTCGCGGACGCTTCACACCATCGGCGCGGCCATGGGCGGGGACGGCTCCCGGCTGCGGGGCATGGCCGACTGCAGGTGGCAGGAGGTCGCCACGGCCGCGGGCGGTGGCAAGGGCCGGTTCGGCCGGCCACCGGGCGGTCGGCAACAGGGCGGCAACCAGCAGGGCGGCGAGGGCGCCAACGAGGTGCCCGGCAACGCGGGCGGCCAGGCGGGGAACGGGCCGTCGCAGGACGACTTCGTCGACATCACCAAGGTCCGGCCGAACGTCCAGCAGCCGCCGCGGGCCCAGGAGAACGGCTCCACCGGCACCTTCACCACGGACTGCGGGGTCGGCGACCCGGCCCTGCGCAACAGCGACAACGTCATCGTCGCGCCCGGTGTGGGCAACGGCGCCCACCACACACACGACTACGTGGGCAACGACAGCAACGACGCCTTCGCCGACAACCGGACCTTCGAGCAGGGCGGCACCTCCTGCGCCAACGGCGACAAGTCGACCTACTACTGGCCGGTCGTCCGCGCCCAGGACGGCAAGGACGAGGCGGACGCCGGCCAGCTCGGCGGCGGGCAGGAAGGCAACGTCGGCACGATCCTGACCCCCAAGAGCTCCACGATCGAGTTCAAGGGCAACCCGCGGAGCAAGGTCACCGCGATGCCGAAGTTCCTGCGGATCATCACCGGTGACGCCAAGGCGTTCACCGGCGGCGACGCCAACGCCAACGCCTCCTGGAGCTGCACCGGCTTCGAGGACCGGCAGCTGACCGACAAGTACCCGCTGTGCCCCGAGGGCAGCTCCGTCACGCGCACCTTCGACTTCCAGAGCTGCTGGGACGGCAAGAACATCGACAGCGCCAACCACCGTGACCACGTGGCCTTCGCGGCCGAGGACGGCTCCTGCCCGGGCGGCTTCCGGGCCATCCCCCAGCTGGTGAACACCATCACCTACGACGTGCCGGCCAACACCCCGTTCGCCGTGGACGGCTTCCCCGAGCAGTTGCACAAGCCCATCACCGACCACGACGACTTCATCAACGTGATGTCGGACGACCTGATGAACAAGGCGGTGGACTGCATCAACAGCGGCAAGCAGTGCGGCTGATGGAACGGGTTCACCAGGCGCGCGCCGGCCGTGAGGCCGGCGCGCGCCGCGCTGTCACTCCCCACGCGCACGGGACCGCAGACGACGCCGCGGACACCGGTCCTCCCCCGGCGGGTCATCCGGACCCCGAGGGGTTCCAGGGCCCGGGGCCGGCCGGCCGACCGGCCGGCCCCGTTCCGGACCAGGAGCTCACCCGGCGGCTGGTGGCGGGCTACCGGTCGGGCGGCGGCAGCCCCGCCGCGGCCGACCTGCTCTACCGCCGCCACCACGCGGCGACGCTTCGCTACGCCCGGACCTGCTGCCGTGACCCGCACGACGCCGAGGACCTGACCTCCGAGGCGTTCTTCCGCACCTTCCGGGCCGTCCGGTCCGGGGGCGGCCCCCGGGGCCCCTGGCGGCCGTATCTGCTCACCGTGGTGCGCCATACGGCGATGGAATGGAGCGCCGGGGAGCGCCGGGTGCTGCTCACCGCCGACGTCGCGTTCTGGCGGGAGCACGCGGCCACCGCCGATCCCGAGCAGCGTGTGGTGGCCCGGGAGGACCGCCGGTTGCTCATCCGCGGCTTCCGCGCGCTTCCCGAGCGCTGGCAGACCGTGCTGTGGCTGACCCTGGTCGAGGAGGAGCCCCCGCACCGGGCGGCCGTGGCCCTGGGCCTCTCCCCCAGCGGCCTGACCTCCCTGGCCTTCCGGGCCCGCGAGGGCCTGCGGGAGTCGTATCTGCGGGCCCATCTGGAGTCGGCCCGCGACGACCGGTGCCGGCACTACAGCGGTCTGCTCGGCGCCTCGGTGCGCCACGGCGGGGTACGCGGCCGGGCGCTGGCGCGCCATCTGGCCGACTGCGCCTTCTGCTCCCACGCCCACCAGGAGCTGGCCGGTCTGAACGCCGCCCTGCGGACGGCGTCGCCCGCGGCCTCGGGTACTGCCTCGGGTACGGCCTCGCCCGCCGGGTCGCGGGGCTGAACCGCCCGGCTCCGGCGGTCCGCCACCGCCGCCCGGCAGGCGCCCGGCAGGCGCCCGGACCGGCCGCCCGGCAGCGGAAACCGCCGACCGCGTGAGCGCGGCCGGCGGTTCACCGTCCGCCGGTCAGAGTCCGTTGACCCGGGCCTCCCGGGCGATGCCCAGCGGCCGGACACCAGGGGGCGCACCGGTACGGGCCCGGCGGCTCACCCGGGACGCGTGGCGCCGTATCCGGTCCATCTGCGCCATCAGCCTGCGACCGCGCAACGCCATCTCCAGCTCGAAGCGTATGCGGGGGTCCCGCAGCCCGGGTCCGAAGAGCTTCTCGATCTGGCGCAGCCGGTACCGCACGGTCTGCGGATGCACCTTGAGGGCCTTGGCCGCCTCCGGCGCGCCACCGCCCTCCAGCCAGGCCAGCAGCGTCATCTGGAGGCGTTCGCTCTGCCGGGGGGTCAGCCCGACCAGCGGTTTGAGCCACCGGGCGGCCAGCGCCCGGACCAGCGACTCGTCCTGCAGGAGCAGCAGCATCGACAGGTGGTCGTCGACGAAGAGGACCCGGGCCTCCGGGCCGGAGCGGGCGGGCGTCAGGGTCAGCAGGCGCCGCGCCCACCGCACCGACGAGGCCGCGTCGCCCAGGGGCACCGCATGGCCCACCGCGGCGGTGCGGCCGCGCAGCGCGTTCTCCAGCGCCGCCCGGGTGCCGGGCTCGGCGGGGGTGGCGGGGGTCTCCCGCTCCGGCTCCCGGTCGCCGTCCTGGGCGGTGGCGGTGCCGGGCTCCGGGGCGGGTCCCGGGTCCGCGTCCGGGTCGGGGACCAGCAGGCACAGGTCGTCGCCGACCGCGCCGATGAGGGTGTCTCCCAGCACGGCGGCCAGCTGCGGCGCCTCGCCGGGGGTGGGCAGGGCGATCGCCTGCACCGTTTCGGGAAGCGGCCACCGGGCGGCCCGGGACAGCTCCATCAGGGTGCGCTCGGGGACCGCCACCTCACCGATGAGGGCCTCGAACAGCTCGCGGCGGGCCCGCTCGGGCGCCACCTCGGCCAGCGCCTCCTCGCCGGGGGCGGCGGAGGCGGCGGGTTCGCCGGTGCCTTCCTCGCCCGGCTTGCGGTGGCCGAGTGCGGTCAGGAGAGCCTGCTCGACTCCCCGTCGGACCGTGTCCCGCTCGGAGTGCTCCAGGAGTGCGGCGAATCCCGGAATTCCGTGCCGAAGGTTCTCAACCACCTCGTCGGCCAGGGACGGGAGTTCATTGCGCAGAACGCGGGTCCACTCGCCACGGGGGCGGGACCAGATGCGATTCACGAGTTCGCCCATCATTACCTCGTTCTTGCCGGGGGGAGACCTGGCCGTTGGGGGGTCGGTCAGGTCCGTGGAGGTTGCCTCCGTCACCGGTTCGTCCAGTACCGGTCGGGGAGTCGAGGGTCCTCCGCTACGTCATAGAGGACCCCGGCCCCTCCCGGTCCCGGCGCTTTGCCGGTTCTTTGCCATCGGGATGACAGTGGATCAGCCGGGGGCGGCGTGGCCAGGGTGCGTCCACGAGAAGTTGTCACGTTACGACAAAACTTATGGAGATCACGTGTACTTCCGAGAAGCTGCTGCCCCCAAGACGACTTTGACGTATCTCGTCACCCGCGCGGATCCGCGCGATCGGGAGGCTCCCATGTCCATGCCCCACATGCCGGCCCCCTCCGCACAGGGGCGCCACGGGGGACGCCGAGCCCGGGGCGGACGACGGGCCGCTCGCCGGTCCCGGCAGCGCGACCAGCCCGGGATCGGATGGCCACGCAATATCCGGATGTATGCCATTATCGGCTCCGCGGCGCTGTCCCTGTACGTGGCGTGGGACGCCGGCGCGTTCTCCCAGACCTTCGCGTTCCTCGACTTCGGCGCGGGTGTGCTCGCGCTGGTCTGTCTGACCTCGGCGGTGCTGTGGGGGCTCGCCGCGACCGACCAGCTGATCCTGCACACCAACCAGCGGCTGATCGCCCAGGCCATCCACCGGGCGGCCGCGGTCGCCGGTCTGCTGTTTCTCCTCCTTCACATCTGGGTCAAGATCGCGGAGAGCCACACCGACGCCGCGGCCGTGGTGTTACCGTTCGCTGACGCAAATCAGCCGGTGCTGATCGGGCTCGGCACCATCGCCGGCTATCTGTTCGTGATCGCGGCGGTGACCGGTGCGGTGCGCAGCTCGTTCGCCTCGGCCGGCAACTCCCGCTGGCGGTACCGCTGGTGGCGGGCGCTGCACGTGGGCGCCTACCCCGCGTGGTGCGCCGCGCTGATCCACGGGCTGAAGGCCGGACGCGCCGCCAAGACCTGGGCCACCTACGGCTACATCGCGGCCCTGGCCGGTGTCGCCGTCGCGCTGTGGCTGCGACTGGTCACCCGGCGCCGCCAGGACCTGGACCGGGCGGACGGCATCGAGGTCAGGAACCCACCCGCCCGCAGCCTGCGGGAGGGCCGGACCCGGCGGGCCGAACCCACTGTGCCGCGCCCCCGTTCGGCCGAGTCCGGCCGGCGTGACAGCCAGCCGCTGGGTGCCTCGCGCGGGTGGGACCGGTGATCACGACCAAACCCAGACTCGCCTGTGTCGATCCACCCCGGCTGCTGGCCGGGCTCGACGAGGTGTACCGGCTCGACCGGGTCGGCCATCTGACCGTACACGGCACCATGCCCGCCCTGCGGGCGGACGAACTCGTGGCGCTCGCGGAGAACATCGATCTGCGCGGCCGCGGCGGCGCCGGTTTCCCCTTCGCCAAGAAGGTCTCCGCCGTCGTGGAGTCGGCCGGCCGGCGCGAGGGCCGCTGCGCCGTCGTGGTCAACGGCAGTGAGGGCGAGCCCAGTTGTCTCAAGGACACCGCGCTGCTGCTGCACACCCCGCATCTGGTGATCGACGGCGCCGTGCTGGCCGCCGAGGCGCTCGGCGCCGAGGAGGTCGCCATCGCGGTGCACCGCCCGGACGTCGAGGAGTCGCTGGCCGCCGCGATCGCAGAGCGCGGTCCCAGCGGGGTCCCGGTCTCGGTGAACCGCACTCCGGACCGGTTCGTCGCCGGTGAGGGCGGCGCCGTCATCAACGGCATCAGCGGGGCACCGGCCATCCCCAACGGCCGGAAGATCAGGACCAGCGACAGCGGGCTCAGCGGTCTGCCCACCCTGCTGTCCAACACCGAGACCTTCGCCCAGCTCGCCGTGGCGGCGCGGATGGGCGCCCTGCCGTACCGCTCGGTGGGGCTGCCCACCGAACCGGGCACCACGCTGCTGACGGTCGGCGGCAAGTACGTGATGGAGACACCCACCGGGGTGCCGCTGACCTACGTCCTGGAGCTGTGCGGACTCACCCCCGGCCAGGCGGTCCTGGTGGGCGGCTATCACGGCAAGTGGCTGGACCCGGGGAGCATCAACGCCGCCACCATCTCCCGGGAGTCCATGAAGAAGTACGGCGCCCGGCTGGGCGCCGGGGCGGTGCTGCCCATCCCGGAGAACACCTGCCCGCTCGGCGAGACCGCGCGGGTGGCCCGCTGGCTGGCCGCCGAGACGGCCGGTCAGTGCGGGCCCTGCTTCATCGGGCTGCCGGCGCTCGCGGACGCCATCGGCCAGGTGGAGCGCGGTGGCGGACAGTCCGCGATCGACAAGGTGCGCGCCTACGTCACCTCGGTGAGGAAGCGCGGGGCCTGTAGCCATCCCGACGGCACCGCCGGTTTCGTGACCACCGCGCTGGACGCGTTCCCGGAGGAGTTCGAGGCCCATGCGCTCGGCGCCGGCTGCGGACGTCCGACGCTGGGTGTGCTGCCGCTGCCGGAGGACGCGCTGCCGCCCGCCCTGCCGCCTGCCCCGTCGAGCCCCGCGGCGCGCACCGAGCGCCCCCAGCGGAGGCCGGTGGAGAAGCTCCTGGTGGACTGGTCGCTGTGCCAGGGCCACGGGCTGTGCGCGGACATCCTGCCGCCCGAGGTGCTGACGCTGGGCATCGACGGCTATCCGGCCTCGGCCACGATGGACGTGCCCCGGCAGCTGCGGGCGCAGGCGGTCCGCGCGGTCCGCCGCTGCCCCGCCCTGGCGCTGCGCATCGAGGAGTAACGCGAGGAAGACACCGCGCCATCCGGCACCCCGCGCCGCCCGACACCCCGCGCCGCCCAGCGGCCGACGGCCATGGGAAACGGCCACCGGCCGCCGGGTGTTCGGCGATCCGGCGTTTTGTGCGTCCGGTGACAAATTACGGAGCCGCTGAACGTCGCCCGGCGGGAGCTGCGTATGCACATGGCGTCGGCGCAATCACCGCCGGACCGATCGAGATTGCAGAGGAATGGTCATGGAGAAGCGGCGTCACATCGCGTTCGCCGGGGTGTCGGTAGCGATGGTTCTGCTGACGGCGGCGTGCGGCAGCGGCAAGGACAACACGGCGGGCAGTGCCGATGTGCAGCCGGCGGGTGGCAGCCAGACCGTGGGTGCGGGGGCCTCCGCGTCGGCGGGCGCCGGGGCGGTGGCCGGTGCCTCCGGCGGGTACCAGGCGGGCGGCGACACCGGTGCCGCGGCGGATGGCGAGTCCGGGCGGACCGGGCCCGCCAAGCGGCTGGCGGTCAAGGAGAACGCCGCCCTCGGCTCCTTCGTCACCGACAGCAAGGGCTGGACGCTCTACCGGTTCGACGAGGACACCCCCAAGCCGGCCAAGTCCACCTGCAACGACGACTGCGCCACCAAGTGGCCCGCGGTGCCCGCGGACGACGCCGCGGCCACCGCCGGTATCGACGCCGGCGAACTCGGCTCGGTCACCCGCTCCGACGGCACCAAGCAGCTGACGCTGGCGGGCTGGCCGGTCTACCGCTTCGCGGGCGACACCAAGCCGGGGGACACCAAGGGCCAGGGCGTGGGCGGTACGTGGAACGCGCTGGCGCCCGACGGGAAGCCGGCCGGCACCTCCGCCGCCGCGGACGACAGCCTCCAGCTGATGGTCAACAGCAACGCCGAGCTGGGCAAGATCATCGTGGACGGCAAGGGCATGACCGTCTACCGGTTCGACAAGGACAGCGCCTGGCCGATGAAGACCGGTTGCCTCGGCGCCTGCCTGGACACCTGGAAGCCCGTCAAGGCCGTGGACACCACCAAGGTCGCCGGGGTCGACGCCGCGAAGGTCACGTCCTTCAAGCGCCCCGACGGCACCCGGCAGGCCGCGTTCGACTGCTGGCTGCTGTACACCTTCACCGGGGACAAGAAGCCCGGAGACATCAACGGCCAGGGCGTGAAGGGCACCTGGTTCGCGGTCACCGACAAGGGCAAGAAGGCGGGCCAGTAGGACAGGACCGCATGACGGCCCACCGCGGCGGGGGCCCGAGGCCGGGAGAGCCCGGGCCGCCCCGCCGGACTTCTACGGGAGATTGACATGTCACTCGCACTCCGTGCCACCGCGGTCTGCGCGGCCCTGCTGTTCCTGGGCGGCTGCGGTGGAAGCGGTCCGGCGCACGGCGCCGGACACGGGCAGGAGAAGACCTCCTCCGCCGCCAAGGCGTTCGCCGCGCCCGGCACCCCCGCCCCGCTCACGAAGATCGCCGATGCCATCGGCTGCGACGCCACGGTGATCACCGAGGCGGAGGAGCTGCGCCAGGGAGCCTGCGGGTCCGGCGGGAAGCGGTTCACGATGGTCACCTTCGCCACCGACAAGGGGCAGCGCGACTGGCTGGCGACGTCGAAGGACTACGGGGGCACATACCTGGTCGGCAAGCGCTGGTCGGTCACCGGTCTGTCCATGAACTCGCTGGAGCCCCTGCGCGAGAAGCTCGGCGGATTTCTCGAGAAGGGGATGTCCATGTCCCACGGCGGCTCCGGGGACGGGACGGAGCCGGGGGACGGGATGGACGACATGGCGGGCATGGACGGCTCGTCGCACCACGCCGGGCACGACGGGAAGCGGTGACCCGGGCGCCCGCCGACCAGGCGGGGCGCCCGTCAGCCCATCAGCCCGTCAGCCCGCCTGCCGGTCAGGCCGCCTGCGCGTCCGCCCACTTGACCAGCTCCGGATCGGCGAGGGTGGAGACCCACACATCGAACGGCGGGGGCTCGTCCACCGGTTTGCGCGGCCCGACGCCGAGCACTCTCAGCCCGGCGCGCGAGGCGGACAGAAACCCGCAGTGGGAGTCCTCCACCGCCAGGGCGTCCTCGGGGGCCGCACCGCACAGCCGGGCGGCCTCCAGATAGACGTCGGGATACGGTTTGGGCCGCACCTCGCCCTCGGGGACCAGCACATGGCCGAAGTACCGCAGCAGCCCGGCCTTGGCCAGCCCGTCCTCCACGACGTCCCGCGGGCAGTTGCTGGCCACGGCCAGCGGCGCGAACTGGGCGGCCTTGGCGACTAGTTGGGGCGCGCCCGGCATGGTGACCGGGTCCTCGGCCACCAGCCGCCGGAAGACGTCCAGGAGTTGTTCGGTCATCTGGTCGGCGAGTTCGGGGCGCCCGGCGAATTCGGCCAGCATCCGGCCGCATTCGGTGTAGTGAAGCCCCTTCGTGCGCCGGGCGATGTCCTCGTCGGGGGTGGCGCCGTGCTTTCTGAGCACCACTTCGCGCGCCTCTTCCCAGTGTCGTTCGGAATCCATCAGGGTGCCGTCGCAGTCGAAGACGATGGCGGCTGGGGTCCATCCGAGAAGCTTTTCGGCTGTCATCTGCCTGCCGTTCCATGGGAGGTGGAGGAATCGGCGCAGGGAGATGCCTGTACCTGCGGGGAGCTGCGCAGTGGGAATGTCCTGGCGGCTCGGAAAGGGCGCTGTGCGCCGACCGCTGCTGTCGTACAGGCCGGAGAATCGCCTGCCCGAAACATAACGATCACTACGTTAGTTTGATGACCCGCAGTAAGCAAGGGGGCACGGAGCGTCGGCGTTTTGTTCGTCGCTTAGTCCGTTCGCCGTCTGTCCGTTCGTCGTCTGTCCGTTCGTCGCCGGGGAGTTCACCGCCCACGCGTTCGTCGTACGGCGTGTTCGCCGTACCAGCGGGTCGCCGGTCAGAGGTACTGGAGCACTCCGACCGCCGTGCAGATATCGGCCTGGCGCAGCCGGAAGACGCAGGTTCTGCCGTGCGAGGTGCACTCGACCACGGCCGGCGGAATCGACTCGGTGAAGCGAATGGCCTTCATCCGGCACGCGACGGGCCGGGTCAGGGCCCCGCCGGTGGCCAGTGCGGCGGCCTGGCGGGCGCCCTCCAGCAGCACCAGGCCCGGCACATGGTCGCTCCAGTGGTCGAAGAAGAACGGGTGCCGGGGGTCGGCGGGGTCGAGGTAGACCACTCCCCCGTCCCGCACCACCAGCACGTCCCGGGCCGCGGGAACGGCCAGTTGCGCAGGTGAGGGCCGCACCGCGGCGCGCAGTCTGCGGCGCGCGGTGTGCCCGTGGGCGGCGGCCCGGGTCTGCGCGTACGTCGTGCCGTCGAGGAAGCGCGCGGTGCCCCCGGCCCAGGCGAACAGCTTGCTGCCCGCCGAGAGCACGACATCCAGCCGCATCCCGGAGACGAAGCGTCCGCAGGGCGTGGTGCGGACGTCGGTCACGGCGGCCCGGCAGGTGATGTCGGAGGCACCGTACGGCGCCCGCGGCTCGCTCTCGGGGTCCAGCCGGTAGGAGATGTCCCGGATCAGGAAATGCGCCCCCGCGGGCACCGCGTAGTACCGCGTGGGGATGTAGATCCCCAGCTCGCGCAGGGTTTCGGCGATCATCAGCGGATGGTGCCGGCCGTCTCCGCCGTGCGGGAAGGTGGGATGGGACCTCGGCCACTGGGCGGCGGCCTCGAACCGGCCGTCACCCTGCGTACGCACATCGGTGAGCAGCACCTCGGCCACCGAGACCCGGTGCACCGCCTCCCGCGCCACCGTGCGGGACCAGCTCAGCGGCCGCCCGCCGGGACCGGGCGGCTCCGAAAGGCCATGAGCCTCACGAACGATCACCATAAAATACTAATAATGTTTGACCTATCTCGCCTCATCACCATCACAGGCCGAAAGTCCGCTAAGTTCTCCCCGTCACATCCGACAGGTTGCTGAAGGACGGCGAACACGTGCAAGAACGGGCCGCGCAAACACGCCGATCCCTTCTGGAGGCCGCCGCGTTCCTCTTCGATGAACGCGGATACGCCGGGACCAGCATCAGCGACATCACCTCCCGGTCCGGTCACACCAGCGGCGCCATCTATTTCCACTACACGAGCAAGGAAAGGCTCGCCCTCGCCGTGGTGCAGGAACACTTCGCCACCTGGCCCCCGCTGATCGAGCGGTACACCGCCCTGGATGTGCCTCCCCTGGAGCAACTCGTCCGGCTCAGCTTCGCGGTGGCCCGCGCCTTCCGCGATGACATCGTGGTCCGGGCCGGGGCCCGGCTGTGGGCCGAGCGCAGCCTGATCGAGGCGCCCATGCCACCGCCCTTCGTGGGGTGGATCGACGCCGTGGGGCAGATGCTGGAGAAGGCGCGGGCCGATGGCGATCTGGCGCCGCACGTCGAGCCGCTGCCCGCCGCCCGCACCGTCGTCTGCGCCTTCTTCGGGCTGCACACCGTGTCCGAGGCGCTCGACGGGCGGCGGCTCGTCGAGGACCATCTGGCCGACCTGTGGACGCTGCTGCTGCCCTCGCTCCAGGCCCGGCCGGGGGACGCGGCGAGGCTGCTGGCACTCGCCCGGCCCGGCACCCCGCCGCCGTCGGAGTGAGACGCCCGTCGAGGTGAGACGCACCTCGGTGTGAGGCGCCCCTCGGAGTCGTACGCCCGTCGGGGTGAGACGCCCCTGACGGCCCCGTCGAGGTGAGACGTCCGCCGGAGTCAGACGCCCTCGGAGTCGGACACCGCCGGAGTCAGACACCGTCCGGGTGGAACCCCACCGAGGTGCGGCGCCCACCGGTGTGAGACGCCCCTGAGACGCCCGTCAGAGTGAGGCGCCCGCGCACATCACCAGCGTCTGCCCGGTGACCGCGCCGCCCTCCGGCCCCAGCAGGAACGACGTCAGCCCCGCCACCTCCTCCGGACGGACCAGCCGGCCCAGCGGTGGCATCACCGGCGGGGTGCGGCTGCGGCCGGGGTCCCGCAGCATGGGAGTGTCCGTCGGTCCCGGTGCCACCACGTTCACCGTGACCGCCCGGGGCGCCAGCTCGGCCGCCCAGGACCGGGCCAGGGCGGGCAGCGCCGCCTTGGTCGCGGCGTACTGGCTCTTGCCCGGGACACCCGTCATCGTCCGGCTGCCCACCAGCACCACCCGGCCGCCGTCCACGACCCGGTCCACCAGCGTGTCGACCAGGACACTCGCCGCCTGCACATGGATCCGCCACATGAGGGAGCCGTCCCCGGCGTCGAGTTCGCCCAGCCGCGCCGAGCGCTGCACCCCTGCCGCGTGCACGATCGCGTCCACCGCGGACACCGGGGCGAGCGCCCCGGGGAGTCGCTCCGGCCGGGACAGGTCGGCCGGGATCCACCGCAGCCCCTGACCCGCGGGCGCGGGGGCCGTGCGGCTGATCCCGGTGATCCGCCAGCCCTCGTCCAGCAGCCGTGCGGCCACGGCGGCGCCGATACCGGAGCTGACACCGGTGACCACGGCGTGGCGGGGCTCAGACACCGGCCGCCCAATCGGGGGCGACCCGCACGTACTTGATGGCCTGGCGGTGGTAGGTGTACGCGATGTGCAGCGTGCCGTCGGAGCCCTGCCGGACGGTGGGGTAGGACAGCTCGCGGTTGAGCCGGTCGCGTGAGTTGTTGGTCAGGCAGTGGCCGTCGCCGGTGTCCAGATCGCGCCGTACCGGCCAGGTCAGGCCCTGGTCGGAGGAGAGGGCGAGGGTCATCGGGGCCCGGGGCGCGCCCCAGAAGGCGCCGGGTGCCGTGTCGTCGTGTGCGGCGGGCGGGGCGGGGGGTTCTCCGGCCCGCCCCTCGTCGTCGATCTCGTCGTAGAGGGAGACCCGGCGGGCCGTGGCGTCCGCCCGGCTGCTGTGGTTGTAGACCAGGGCGAGCCGTCCGTCGGCGAGCGGGACGTACTGCACCGAGGAGTTGTTGTTGGGCAGTTCGGTGCGGACCGGCTCGCTCCAGGTCTCCCCGCCGTCGGTGCTGTGCGAGCGGTACACCGCGTCCGCCCAGCGGCTGCGGAAGAGGGCCAGCAGGGTGGTGTCCGGCAGCTGGTGGACGTTCATGTGCACACAGCCGGTCGAACCCGGCACCGGCCGCTCGCGCCAGGTCCCGCCCTGGTCGTCACTGATCATCACCGCGCTGGTGTCACGGTCACCGGCCCATTTCACACCGGGGGTGGCCACGCAGTGGAACACCGGCAGCAGCCACCGCCCGGACTCCAGTACGGCCACCGGCTGACGGATGAACACCCCGCCCGCCGCGGTGGCCGGGAAGAGGGTGCGCGGCTCGCCCCAGGTGGCGCCCGCGTCGGCGGACACCCGCAGCCGGACCTCCGCGGTGTCCTGGTCGCCCGCCCGCTGGGCGGTGTAGAGCAGCCACAGCTCACCGCCCGGGGTGGGGAACAGCAGCGGATTCTGCTCCGAGCGGGTGGTGTCGTCGGAGAGCCGGACCGGCCGCGTCCAGGTGTCGGAGCCCGGGGCGAGCCGGGAGAACCACACGGAGATGTCGGGTACGCCCTCCTGGGTGCCGCCGAACCACACGCATCCGAGGTCCCCGCCGGGCAGCACGGTGAGGTTGGCGGCGTGGTTCTGCACGGCGGGCGCCGGCAGGAACGCCTCGAGGCGGGCCGGATCGCCGGGCCGTGGCCGCAGCCGGCCGTCGGCCTGTGCGCGGATATCGGTGGACACGGGTTCTCCTCAGCGGTGGGTGGTGCGGTCGTGGTCGGTCGCGGGCCGGAGGGTGCGCGGCTCCCCGCCGCTGCCGAGGCGCCTTCCGGTGCGCGGTCCGGCCGGGGCGGCGGGGTGCCGGGGCGGTCAGCGGTTGTACGCGGGCATCGGGCCGCGCAGCGTGGCGCCCACCTCGTCGCACGCCGCCGTCACGTCCACCGGGAGGGGTCCCGCGGTCGCGGCGGCGAGGTTGGCGCGGAGGTGTTCCACACGGGAGCCGCCGAGCAGCAGCGCGTCCACCCCGTCCCGGCCGAGCAGCCAGCGCAGCGAGAGGTCGACGAGCGGGATGCCCGCCTCCTCGGCGATCCGGGACAGGCTCCGCACGGCCTCGAAGAGCCCGGGGTCCCAGTAGCGCTGCCGGTACATGGCGGCCAGCCGGGAGTCGCCGAACCGGCCCGACCGCGGCTGTTCCGCGAATTGGTGACGTCCCGTCAGCAGCCCGCCGCCCAGCGGGTTGTAGACCATCGTGCGCAGTCCGCTGGTGGCCGCGTACTCCAGGTACTCCTCCTCGATCCGCCGCGCCAGCAGGTTGTACAGCTGCTGGGCCACCACCGGGCGCGGCGCGCCGACCCGCTCGGCGGTGTGGCTGACCTCGGCTATCTGCCAGGCGGCGTAGTTGGAGACGCCGAGCGCCCGGATCTTGCCCTCGGCGACGAACGCGGCGACCGTGCCCAGCGTCTCCTCCAGCGGTGTGGAGCGGTCGGGCTGGTGCAGGTAGAACAGGTCCACATGGTCGGTGCCCAGGCGGCGCAGGCTGCCTTCGAGGGCCGCGCGCATCCCGCGGGCGGACAGCGGTGCGTGGTCGCCGGTGTCGGGGTGCGGCATCCCGGCCTTGGTGGCGAGCACCACGCGGTCGCGGCGGCCGGGGAGCAGTTCGGCCAGGATCGTCTCGGTGCTGCCGCCCGCGTAGGCGTTCGCGGTGTCCACCCCCGTCACCCCGGCGTCCAGCGCGGTGTCCAGCATGGCGGCGGCGCCGGCGCGGTCCACCGTGTCACCGAAGGTCATGGTGCCCAGCACCAGCCGCGAGAGCGGCACCGGGATCCCCGGCAGGGCGGTCCCGCCGGGCGTCTCCTGGGGGGTGGTGTGGGGCTGGGGCGCATGCGCGTTCACTGCGTTGCTCCTGGTTCCTGGTCGCTGGCGATCGCGGACACGAGGGCGCGCGGTTTGCGTCCCCGCATGGTCGTCGGGTCGAGCGCCGCCCGCCGCAGCGCCCTGGTGTAGGGGTGGGCGGGCGCGGAGAGCACCGTGCCGGTCGGCCCGGACTCGATGATCCGCCCGCCGCGCATCACCACCACCTCGGAGCTGATCTCGCGGACCACGCCGAGGTTGTGGGAGATGACGATGCAGGCGAGGCCCTGTTCGGCCTGGAGCTCCCGCAGCAGCTGGAGCACCTGGGCCTGGACGGACACGTCCAGCGCGGAGGTGGCCTCGTCGCACACCAGCAGCTCGGGGCCGCTGGCCAGGGCGCGGGCGATGCCGATCCGCTGGCGCTGGCCGCCGGAGAACTCGGCGGGGCGCCGCCGGAGCGCGGTGGAGTCCAGCCCCACCTGGTCGATGAGGGCGGCGGCGCGGCGGGCCCGTTCGGCCCGGGAGCGCATGCCGTTCAGCCGCAGCGGCTCGGCCACGATCTCCTCGGCCGTCAGGTGCGGGTCCAGGGAGCCGTAGGGGTCCTGGAAGACCATCTGCACCCGTTTGCGCAGCGGGCGCAGCCGCCGCTCGGGCAGGCCCGCGATATCGGTTCCGTCCAGCAGGATCCGCCCCCGGGTGGGGCGCAGCAGCCGGACGATGGAGCGGGCGATGGTGGACTTGCCGCAGCCGGACTCGCCGACGACGCCGAGCGCGCCGCCGGGCGGCACGGTGAAGCTGACGCCGTCCACCGCGCGGAAGACACCGCCGGCGACCGGGTATTCCACCACCAGGTCCTCGACGGCCAGCAGGGGTGTGGTCACAGCGCCTCCTTGGCGGCAGCGGCGGCCGGGGCCTCGTCCCAGGGGCCCAGGGTGGGCACGGCGGCGAGCAGGTCGCGGGTGTAGCGCTCGCGGGGGTGGTCCACGATCTGCTCGACCGGTCCGGACTCCACGAACCGGCCGCCGCGCATCACGTGGATGCGGTCGGACACCAGCCGGGCCACGCCCAGGTCGTGGGTGATCATCAAGATGCCCACACCGGTGCGTTCCTGGAGTTCCATCAGCAGGTCGAGGACGCCCGCCTGGACGGTGACGTCCAGCGCCGAGGTCGGCTCGTCGGCCACCAGCAGCTCGGGCTCGGCGGCCAGCGCGATGGCGATGAGGACGCGTTGCAGCATGCCGCCGGAGAACTGGTGGGGGTAGGCGCCCCAGCGGGTCTCGGGGTGGGGGATCCGTACCCGGCCGAGCAGTTCGACGCCCCGGGCGCGGGCGTCGGCGCGGGACATCCCCGGGTGGCGCAGCCGGAGCGCCTCGCCCAGCTGGCGGCCGATGGTGTGCACCGGGCTGAGCGCGGTCATCGGGTCCTGGGGGATCAGGGAGACCCCGCGGCCGCGGATCCGGCCGGCCGCCTCGGGGTCGGCGATGACGTCGGCGCCGGAGATCCGGGCCGTTCCGGAGAGGACGGCGAGCCCTTCGGGCAGCAGCCGCAGCAGTCCCATCGCGGTGGTGGACTTCCCGGAGCCGGACTCGCCGATGATGGTCACCGTCTCGCCGGCGCCGATGGTGAAGCCGACCCCGTCGACCGCGCGCACCACACCGCGGTCGGTGATCAGCTCGATCTGCAGGTCCTCGACCTCCACCAGGGGGGTGGTGGCGCTGGTGTCACTCATCGGGAGCCCTCCGTCGCACGTCGGCGGGTACGGTCGCGCAGTCCGTCGCCCAGCAGGTTGACCCCGACCACCAGCAGCACGATGACGAGGCCGGGCAGGGTCACCAGCCACCACGAGGTGGTGATGTAGTCCTGGCCGTCGGAGATGATCCGGCCCCAGGTGGCGAACGGCCGCTGGGGACCGGCGCCGAGGTAGCTGAGGGCGCTCTCCAGCAGCACCGCCTGGGCGAGCAGCAGCAGGACCACGAGCGACGCCTGGCGGACGATGTTGGGGATGACGTGGCGGGTCAGGACGGCGATCCGGGGCAGCCCCAGCACCCGGGCGGCGGCCACGTACGGCTTCTCCCGCTCGACCAGCACCAGCGACCGGGTCAGCCGGGCCACCTCGGGCCACTGGGCGATGGCGATGACGCAGGTGATGACGGTGACGGAGGGGCCGAAGAGGGCGACGACGAGCAGCAGCATCATCAGCAGCGGCAGCGACATCTGGGCCTCCAGCAGCCGGGAGACGACGGTGTCCACCCAGCGGCCGTAGTACCCGGCGGCGGCGCCCGCGACGACGCCGATGAGGCCGGAGACCACGACGGCGAGCACGCCGACCGACAGCGACACCTGGCCGCCGTGCAGCACCCGGGAGAGCACATCGCGGCCGAGCTGGTCGGTGCCGAAGAGATGGCCGTCGGTCAGCGGGGCGAGCCGCCGCCGGGAGAGGTCCTGGTCGTTCGCGCCGGGCAGCGGCAGCACCTGGGCGAGGGCCACGGGCACCACCACCAGCAGGGTGCACACCGCGCCCACCCACAGTTTGAGGCGCGCGCCGCGGCGGCGCCGGGTGGCGGTGGCACGGGCCAGGTCCCTGGCGGTGACCGCGCTGGGGCGGGGCGCGGGGCCGGTCCCGGCGACGGCCGGGGGTTCGGCGGCGGCCGGGGGTTCGGGGGCGCCTTTCATCTCAGGCCGCCTTTCCCAGGCGCACCCGCGGGTCGAGCAGCGGGTAGGCCAGGTCGATGAGGAGTTGGACGAGGACCGCCAGGGCGGCGGTGACCAGGACGGTCGCCTGGATCAGCGGATAGTCGCGGGTCTCCAGGGCGCGCACGACGAGCGAGCCGACACCGGGCCAGCCGAAGACCACCTCGACCACCACCACGCCGTTGAGCATCGCGGCGAAGCGGGTGCCGAGCGCGGTGAGCACCGGAATGGCGGAGTTGCCCATGGCGTAGCGCCAGGTCAGTGCCCGGGTCGAGACACCGCGGGAGCGGGCGACGGTGACGTACGGCGAGGCGAGCGCCGCCACCATCTCACGGCGGACCAGCCGGGAGATCAGCGCCATCTGGAGGATCGCCACCGTCACGGTGGGCAGCACCAGTCCGCCCCAGGTGGTGAAGCCGGAGGCGGGCAGCACCGGCACCAGCACGGCGAAGACGGTCAGCAGCATCACACCGATCCAGAAGTCCGGCATGGACTGCCCGGCGATGGTCAGCACATTGGCGCCCAGCTCCCGCTTGGTGTCGGCGCGGCGGGCCATCCACACGCCCAGCGGCACGGCCACCAGCGCGGTGAGGGCGATCGCGGAGAGGGAGAGGGTGATGGTGTACGGCACCCGGTCGAGCACCACGTCCAGGGCCGGGGCGTGGAAGGAGTAGCTGGTGCCGAGGTCGCCGGTGAACAGATCGCGCAGGAAGACCCCGTACTGGGTGAGCAGTCCACGGTCGAGGCCGAACTGCTCGCGGATCCGGGCGAGGTCCGCGCTGGTGGGGTTGGGCCCGGCCAGGGCCGAGGCGGGGTCGCCGGGTGCCATGCGGACCAGTACGAAGACGGTGGAGAGGGTCAGGAAGACGGTCAGGACGCTCTGGCCCAGGCGGCGTATCAGATAGCGGGTCACGGCTCAGCCCTCCAGCCGCACGGCGGCGAGGTCGTAGGAGTTGAGCTGGAGCAGGCCCACGTCGCGCACCCGGGTGCGGCGGGCCAGCACCACATCGGGGACGAAGGCCCACAGGCAGGGCCGGGTGTCCCAGATCCGCTTCTGGACGGCGGCGAGCTTCTCGTTCCGCGCCTTCTCGTCGGTTTCCGAGGAGGCGTCGGCCAGCCGGGCGGCGATCTCGGGGAAGACGTAGCCCTGGTAGGTGTCCCGGGTCTTCTCCTTCTCCGGGGTGCCGCCGTACATGCCCTGGAGACTGGTGGAGGCGTGGCCGGTGGGAACGGAGAAGCCGTTGCCGAGGACGTCCCAGTCGCCCCGGCGGCCCTGCCGCCACTGCAGGATGTCGCCGCCCGGTTCGAACTGCTGGAGGGTGGCGCGGACGCCGACCGCGCGCAGCATCTCCAGCACGGCCTCCATCACCGAGGTGTCCGCGGGGAACTCCCCGGACTCCCAGATGATCTTCACTTTGAGATCGCTCGCGCCCAGCGCGGCGAGGCGTTTGCGGGCCTTGCCCGGGTCATGGACATAACGGCCGGTGCGCACCGAGCCCTTGAGGGCGAGCGGGACCACGCCCTCGGCCTGCTGGGCGGAACCGGTGAGCACATCGCGCACCAGGGACTCGCCGTCGATGGCGTAGCTGAGCGCCTCGCGCACCCGGGGATCGGCCAGCGGATGGCCGCGCGGTTTGCGGAAGTTGAAGAACAGCTGGTTGACACGGGTGCCCGAGGTGCGGTCCAGACGTACCCCCGGCAGCCCCTTGAGCTGCTCGGCCGAGTCGGGGGTGATGGTGTCGATGACGTCCAGCTCACCGCTGCGCACGGCGACGACACGGCTGGACTCCTCGGGGACGAAGCGCACCCGGACCCGCTCGACGGCGGGGCGCCGCCCCCAGTACCGGGGGTTGGCGGCCAGGGAGTACTCCCCGGTGCCGGAGTTGGCCGAGGTGACCACGTACGGGCCGGAGCCGACACCGCCGGACAGCTCCCCGGGCCGGTTCGCGGCGGCGGGGCTGATCAGGATGTTGGCCATCAGCTGGTCGAGGATGGGGACCGGGCGTTCGGTGTGCAGCCGGAAGGTGCGCTCGTCGACCGGCTCGACGGTGGGCATCTCGGGGAAGAGCCCGACGATGAACGAGCCGTTGACGCCCGCGTACATCTTCAGCGCGGTCGAGACGTCCTTGACGGTGACCGGAGTGCCGTCGGAGTAGCGGGCCCCCCGGCGCAGCCGCACCGTCCAGGCGGTGGGCTCGGTCATCTCGAAGCGGTCGGCGAGCACCAGCTCGGGCCGGAGCCCCTTGCCGATCCGGGTCAGCGCCTGGCGCACCGCACGCTGCACCGTGACCGCCGCGTCGAACTGGTTGAGCTTGTTGTCCAGGCTGACCAGCGAGCGGTTCAGCCCGAGGCTGATGGCGCCGGGCCCGGGGGCGCCGGTGGGACCCGCGCACCCGGCGAGCGGGGCAAGGGCGATACCTGCGGAAGCGCCTGCTCCCAGGCGCAGCACGGACCGGCGGCTGAGGGCCGGGCCGAAGGGGATACGGGTCTCGATACGGGTCATCGTTGACCTCTCGGCGGTTCTGAGGCGAGCGACCGGCTCGCTCGACCCGTGCGGCGCCGGGCTGGCGGGCCGTACGGGTCAAGGTGTCGCGGCGGTCACCGTGACACGACTGCGCGATTTACGCAATACTCCTCGCGCACTTCGCGCAACGTATGTCATCATCATCGAGACCGCGGAGCCGACGTCCACGACGTCGGATCACCCCGCCCGTCATGGTCATTCGAGGAGGTACCGGCATGACGACCGGTCGGATGCTGTTGGCCATCGCGGATGACCTGTCCGGCGCCGCCGAGACGGCCGCCGCCCTTCACTCGCGCACAACACGCAGCCGGGTTCTGCTCGTTGGCAGGTCCGGTGAGGGGGACGGCGGTGCGCCGGCGGCGCCGCGCCCACGACGTCCCGGCGAAGGAGACGGGGGTGCGCCGACAGCGGCGCACCCGCCACACCCCGGCGAGGGGGACGGCGGTGCGCCGGCGGCGGCGCACCCGCCACATGGGCACAACGATGCGCTGGCGGCATCGCGCCCGCCACACCCCGGCGAGGCGACCGTCCTGGACCTCGACTCCCGCTATCGACCGGCCGCCGAGGCGGCCGAGGCGGTCCGCGACGCGCTGCGGCTGTCTTCGCCCGACGGGGACACCCTGGTCCTCAAGAAGATCGACTCACTGCTGCGGGGCAATCTCGCCGCCGAGATCGGCGCGCTCGCCGAGGACGGCGCGGGCGTGGTCCTCGCCCCCGCGCTGCCGGTCGGCGGGCGCGTGGTGCGCTCGGGGGTGGTGTACGTCAACGGGGTGGCGCTCCACGAGAGCGACGCATGGCGCTTGGAGGCCACGCCCGCGCCGCGTTCGATCGCGGAGGCTCTCGACGGGCTCCCCACCACGCCGATCCCGCTCAGCACCGTACGGGCTCCCGGCCACTGGCTGCTGTCCGCGCTGCGGACGGCCACGGACGACGGACGGGTGGCGGTGTGCGACGCGGAGACCGACGCCGACTTGGACGCGATCGTCGAGGCGTCGCTCGCCGTCGGGCCACGCCTGCGGCTGGTCGGCTCCGGCGGACTGGCGCTGGCCCTCGGCCGCCGGCTGGCGGCGACGCCCTCGCCCACCGTGACCCGCGCGGCCACCCTGGCGCCGAGGAGCACCACGCCCGGCACGGCCACCTCGGCGCTGACCAGCACCACGCCGGGCGCGACCAACCAGGCGCCCGTACGGGACACCGCGTCCCGCGCCAACCCGGCGTCACCAGGGCCGGGCACCGCCGCCCCCGCCGCCACCCCACCGTCACCGAGCACCACGCCCACCGCGGCCACCCCCGCACCGCCACGAGACACCGCGGCCCACGCGGCCACCCGCGCGACGACGAACACCACGCCAGGCGCCACCAACCAGGCGCCGCCACCGGACACCGCGGCCCCCGCCAACCCACCGCCACCAGGGCCGGACACCGCGTCCCACACCACCCCACCGTCACCAGGGCCAGACACCGGCGCCCTCCCCGCCACCCCACCGTCACCGAGCCCCGGCCGCCGAGTGCTGGTCGTCGTCGGCACGGCCGAACCGGCGGCCGTGGAACAGATCCGACGCCTGGTCGAGGACGGAGCGATCCACCACCCGCTCCCGCTCGACGCGCTGATGGCGGACGGCCCCCCGGTGCGGTTGCCCCCGATGACGGCCCCGGTCACGGTCGTCTCCCTCTCCGCCCCGTCCGGCCCCCCGCCGGCGGCTCCCGGTCCGGCGACGCCGCACACGCCCACCGCCGCCCCGGCGCCCGGCGCGGCGGCCCTCCCCTCGCCCCGTCCCGCGCCCGAGGCCACCGCACGCGGCCCCCTGTCCGCCGCGACACCACCGTCCGGCGGCGGAGCCGACGACCGCACGGAACCAGATCGCATGGGTCCGAATCCCACGGGTCCGAATTGCGCGGGTCCGGATCACACGGGTCCGAATCCCACGGAACCCCATCTCAGAGAACCGGATCGCGCAGGACCTGATCTCAGAGAACCGGATCCCGCGGGCCCGGATCACACAGAGCCGGACCGGGGGCCGGACCGGGGGCCGGAACGGCCGTCCGCACGGCGGCTGGTGCACGGCCTCGCCCGCGCCGTCCGCGACGCCGTCGCCGCGCACCCCGGCGCCCTCGACCTCGTCCTGACCGGCGGTGAGACCGCACGCCGGGTGCTGGACGCGCTGGCGGTGACCGAGCTCGACCCGGTCGGCCAGGTGCACCACGGCGCCGTCCACCTCTCCACCCCCGACGGCCGATCCGTCGTGACCCGACCGGGCAGCTTCGGCGATCCCGACTCCCTGCGCCACATCGTCCAGGCGCTGCGCCCCCACCCGACCGAACGGAAGGTCACCTCATGAACCCCTCCACCAACCTCGCCCCCACCGGGGCCGCTGGTGCGGACGCGGATGCCGCGATTCCGCTCATCGCGGTCACCATGGGCGACGGCGCCGGTATCGGCCCCGAGGTGGTCGTCCCCGCGCTGCTCGACCAGGACACCCTGCGGCGCTGCCGCCCGGTAGTGATCGGGGACGCGGAGCGGCTGCGGCAGGCCGCCCGGCTGCGCGGCGTCAGCTGCGAGGTCGTCACCGTGGCCACGCCCGGTGAGGCGGTGTTCACCCCGGGCCGGATCAACGTCATCGACCTCGGGCTGCTCCCCGCCGACCTGCCCTGGGGCGAACTCTCCCCGGTGGCCGGGGACGCGGCCTACCAGTACGTACGGGCCGCCGCCGAACTCGCCATGAACGGTGAGGTGCAGGGCATCTGCACCGCGCCGCTCAACAAGGAGGCGCTGCACGCGGGCGGCCATGTCTTCCCCGGCCACACCGAACTGCTGGCCCAGCTCACCGGGGTCGAGGAGGTGTCGATGATGCTGGCCACCCCCACCGTGAAGGTCATTCACGTCACCACCCACATCGGACTCATCGACGCGGTGCGGAAGATCGAGCCGGGCCTGGTCGAGCGCACCGTGCGCCGCGGCCACGAGGCGATGGTCCGCGCCGGCACCCCGGAGCCGGTGATCGGGGTGTGCGGGATCAATCCGCACGCCGGGGAGAACGGCCTGTTCGGCTACGGCGAGGAGGAGGAGAAGATCGTGCCCGCGCTGGAGGTGCTGCGCGCCGACGGCATCGACGCCCGCGGCCCGCTTCCCGCCGACACCGCCTTCTTCCTGGCCGGGCGCGGCGACTACGACCTGATCGTGGCGATGTACCACGACCAGGGGCACGGCCCGGTCAAGGTGCTGGGCCTGGAGGCCGGGGTCAACCTGACCGTGGGTCTGCCCGTCATCCGCACCTCCGTCGACCACGGCACCGCCTTCGACATCGCCGGTACCGGCACGGCCGACGCCGGTAGCATGATCGAGGCGCTGCGGCAGGCCGCCGAGATGGCGCCGACCCCCGCCCGCTGACATCGAGCCCCCGTTGAGGAACGCGAGTGATATGCCGGTGAACGGAGCGCGGGCCCGGCGCGACCAGATCGTCCACCTCGCCACGACCACGGGCCTGACCAGCGTGGAGGAGCTGTCCCGCACCTTCGGCGTCACCGCCTCCACCATCCGCCGTGACCTCGCCCAGCTCACCGCCGACGGGCGGCTGGCGCGGACGTACGGCGGGGCGATGGCCCTGGTCGCCCACCCGGAGGCATCGCTGCGCCAGCGCACCGGCGAGGCGTTCGAGGCCAAGCGGGCCATCGCGCGGTGGGCCGCGTCGACGGTCCGCACCGGGGAGACGGTGCTGCTCGACGCCGGGTCCACCGTCGGCGCCCTCGCCCATGAGCTGCGCACCGCCGAGGAGCTCACGGTGGCCACGACCGGGCTCACCGCACTCCAGGAGCTCGCCGATGTGGAGACCGTGCGGGTGGAATGTCTCGGCGGTACGCTCCGACCGCTGAGCCAGAGCTTCCTCGGCCCGCTCACCGAGGCCGCTCTGGAACGCATGACGTTCGACCGGGTCTTCCTGGGCGCCGACGGGGTGACGGCCGAGCACGGCATCTGCGAGGCGGACCTGCGCCAGACCCGGCTGAAGGAGCTGATGGCCCGCCGGGCGGAGACGGTGTACGTACTGGCGCACTCCGCGAAGATCGGCCGCCGCCCCTTCCACACCTGGGTGCGGCTGCCGCCCGGCTGGACCCTGGTCACCGACGGCGGCGCCGACGCGGCCGAGATCCGGGCGCTGCGCGCCCAGGGGGTCGAGATCACCGTCGTGGAGGGCGGGTGACCACCACACGCCGGTGAACGGCCGTGGCCCCTCATGCGCTGGAGAGGCCGACGGTCCGTCGCCCTCTCCTGCGCGGTCACGGTCGGCCGGGCGGGCGGGTGGCGCCGGACCCGTGAGCCATCAGCGGCGTACGCACGTCGCAGCCATGCACACGCCGGGGACGGCCGCGCACATGCCGGGTACGTCCAGGTACGGCCGTACGCGAAGGCCGTACGCAAACCAGGTGCGCCCCAGCCGCGCACACGCCAGCCCAGGGGCGACCGGTACGCAAACCAGCTGCGGCCCGGCCATGCACGCGCCAGGGACGGCCCTACGCAAACCAAGTACGCCCCGGCCGTACACACGCCAGGTGCGCCCCGGCCATGCACACGCCAGGCCAGGGACTTCCGTACGCAGGCCGGGGACCGCCGTACGCACCTCGGGCCGCCCGTATCCGTACCTCCTCATGCGCGGCCGTGCCAGGACTCCCAGAGCGCGGCGTACGCACCCCCGCGCGCCACTAGTTCGTGGTGCGTGCCGAGTTCGCTGATCCGCCCGTCCGCCATGACCGCCACCCGGTCGGCGTCGTGCGCGGTGTGCAGCCGGTGCGCGATGGCGATGACGGTACGCCCCTCGAGCAGGGCCGCGAGGGAGCGCTCCAAGCGGCGGGCCGCACGGGGATCGAGCAGCGACGTGGCCTCGTCCAGCACCAGGGTGTGCGGATCGGCCAGGACCAGCCGGGCCAGGGACAGCTGCTGGACCCGGTCCGGCGCCAGGGCCGCGCCGCCCGCCCCCACCCGTGCGTCCAGCCCCAGCTCCAGGGCCCACTCCCGGGCCCCGACCGCGTCCAGGGCCCGCTCCAGCTCGGCGTCGGCGGCCTCGGGCCTGACGATGAGCAGATTGTCCCGGAGTGTCCCGGAGAAGACATACGTCTCCTGGGTCACCAGGGCCACCTGCCCGCGCAGCCGCTCCGGGGAGAGCCCGGCGAGCGGCACCCCGCCGACGGTCACCGAACCGGTGCGCGGCGCGTCGATCCCGGCGAGCAGTCGGCCGAGGGTGGACTTGCCCGCACCCGACGGTCCG
>NZ_BBOX01000152.1 GCF_001553455.1 Streptomyces hygroscopicus subsp. hygroscopicus | reverse complement strand
GCGAGCAGTCGGCCGAGGGTGGACTTGCCCGCACCCGACGGTCCGACGACCGCCAGCCGCTCCCCCGGCTCGATCTCCAGGTCGATCCCGCGCAGCACGTCCCGGCCGTCCCGATAGGCATAGCGCACATCGCGCACCACCAGCCCACGGTGCCGGGGCGCGGGCGCAGCGGGTGCGGACGGAGCAGCGGGTGCGGACGGAGCAGTGGGCGCGGACGGAGCAGTGGGCGCGGACGAAGCGGTGGGCGCGGACGAAGCGGTCAGCGCCGAGGCCGCAGACGGCGCGGAGGCCGCCGAGACCGCAGGCGACGCGGACGGCACAGACGGCGCAGGTGGCGCGCACGGCGCAACCGGCGCGCACGGCGTCCCGCCGCCGCGGCCGGGGGCGCGGTGGACGCCCCGCAGCCGGGCCAGTGACGCGGCTCCGGCCTGGAGGTCGCCCAGGGAGTACAGCAGGGCGTCCACCGGGCCCAGCAGCTGCTGGACGTAGAGGGTGGCCGCGGTGACCGCGCCGAGCGAGACCATGCCGTGGAGCGCGAAGAGGCCACCGACGACCAGGGTCGCGGCCACCGGCAGCACGTAGGCGGTGTCGATGATCGGCAGGAAGACCGTGAGCAGCCCGATCGTCCGGCGCTCGGCCGCATAGGACCCGGCGATGTCCTGGTCCGTACGCTCCGCGCGCCGCTCGGCCAGGCGCAGCGCCTCGACGGTGCGGGCTCCCTCCACGGTCTCGGTGAGGCCCTCCGTGATCCGTGCGTAGGAGGCGCTCTGGTCCAGGAACGCCGCACGCGACCGGCCGAAGAACCACCGGCCCGCGGCCCACAGGACCGGGACCGCGATCAGACAGGGGAAGGCCAGCAGCGGGCCCACCACGACCAGGGCGCCGAGGGTGACGGCGATGGCGACCAGGGCGGTGACGGCCGTGGGGACAGCGCGGCGCACACAGCCCGCGAGTACCTCCACGTCCCGGGTGGTGCGGGTGACCAGGTCGCCCGCACCGGCCCGTTCCACGGTGGCGAGCGGCAGGGCGAGCACATCGCCGACGAACCGTTCGCGCAGCTCGGCCAGGACCTTCTCGCCCAGCCGTGCCGTGGCGTAGGCGGCGGCGTGAGTCAACAGCGCCTGGGCGATGACGAACACGCAGATCAGCAGCGCCGTCCGGGCGATGACACCGTCTCCGTCGTGGGTGTCCCCCACCAGCTCGCCCAGCAGCCCGGGGCCCGCCAGTCCGCAGCCCGCGGCGAGCGCGTACAGGCCGAGCACGGCGGTGAGCTCGCGGGGATGGCGCAGCGCCAGCCGGCGGGCGTAGGCGCGGGTGTCGCGGGCGGGAGCGACGGGCAACGGGGTGGTGGTCATGCCGCCTCCTCCCGCGCCACGACCGCCCGGTAGCGGACGTCGGTGAGCAGTTCGCCGTGCGAGCCCTGGGCGACGGCCTTCGCGGCATCCACGTAGACGACGTGGTCCGCCCGGTCGAGCACCACGGGGCTGGTGGTGAAGACCAGCGTGGTGCGTCCCGTGCGCAGGGCGCTCACCCCGCGGGCGATCCGGGCCTCGGTGTGGGCGTCGACCGCGCTGGTGGGCTCGACGAGGATCAGCACCTCCGGGTCGGCCATGAGGGCGCGCACCAGGCGCAGCCGCTGCCGCTGACCTCCGGAGAAGTTGCGCCCGGACTCGGCGACGAGGTCGTCGAACCCGTCCGGGAGCGCCTCGACGATGTCCCGCGCGCAGGCGGCGTCAATGGCCCGTTCCAGTTCGGTGTCGTCACCCCGGCCGCGGAGCTCCTCGCGCAGCGGCCCGGCGAAGAGGTGGTCGTCGTTGTCGGCGACGAGGATGCGGCGGCGCACCTCGTCCGGCGGCAGATCACCGAGCGGGGTGTCCCCGAGGGTGGCGGCGGAGTCGGTGTAGCGGCCCAGCCGCGCGGCGAGGACCGCGGCGTCGGCGGGGGACGCGCAGGCCACGGCGGTGAACCGGCCCGGCGCCACGGTCAGCCCGGAGGCGGGGTCGGCGAGCGGGGCGGGGCTCTCGTACGGAACGGGGCGGGCGAACGGGGCGTGACCCTCGTACGCAGCGGGGTCGGCGAACGGGGCGTGACCCTCATACCGAACCGGACGAGCGAGCGAACCGGGACCCTCATACGGAACCGGACGAGCGAGCGAGGCAGGGCCCTCATGCGGAACGGGACGGTCGAGCGAACCGGGGCCCCCGCACCCAACCGGGTCGGCGGCGCCGGTGGCGAACTCGGGCCGCAGCGCGAGGAAGGCCGTGATCCGGCGCGCGGCCACATGCCCCTGGGTGAGCCGGCCGGCCGCGGCGGTGAGTCGGCGCAGCGGATCAGCCAGGTAGACGGCGTAGCCGTAGAAGGCGACGAGCTGTCCCGCGCCCATCCGCCCGGTCGCCACATAGTGCGCGCCCAACCAGACGACGGCGGTGGTCAGCAGCCCCGGCAACAGCACCTTGGCGGCCTCGAACAGGGCCTCCACCCGGGCCACCGCCACCCCGGCGGCGCGCACCCGCTGGGAGTCGGCCCGATAGCGGTGGGCGAACACCTCCTCACCGCCGACGCCGCGCAGCACCCGCAGTCCGCTGACGATGTCGACGGCACGGCCGGTCAGCTCGGCCTGCTGCTCACGCAGCCGCTGCTGGCGCCGGTGCAGCGGGCGGATCAGCAGGGACACCGCCCCCACCATGAGCGGCACCCCCAGCAGCACCAGCAGCCCCAGTTGCCAGGAGGTGTCCAGCAGGATGGCCGCGACCACGGCGATGGCGACGACGGCGCCGCTGCCCCGGGCGGTTTCGGCGAGCGCTTCCCCGAGTCGGCCGATATCGGCCACTCCGGCATTCACGATCTCGCCTTTGGCCACCCGTTTCGGCAATGCCGCACCCAGCCGGGCGGCCTGCCGGGTGATGTGTTGTGCGGTGCGGTAGGCGGCGCCCAGCCGGGTGGTGAGGGCGGCGCGGTCGCGCAGAATTCCGGCGGCGGCCTGAATCACCCCGAGGGCCACCACCGCACCGCCCCACAGCAGGAGTGCCCGCTGGTCACCGGCGATGATTCCGGCGTCGATGGCCTTGCCGACGGCGGCCGGGATCAGGGCCTGGGCCAGTACGTGAATAATTCCGTACAAGGCACCGGCGAATATCGCATGACGCTGATATACGGCAAGACATAACAGATAGGATGTCGGTGAGCGATGGTCTGGATTTCCGGGATCCGGATCAGGAAAACGTCGCATGGCGACGTGATGCTAGCGACGCCGCTTCCGCGGGACGGAGTAGTTTTCGCCCGCCTCGCCCGCCTCCCCCGCCGCCCCGCGTGCGGCCTTGAGGCCATGCGTACATCCCGGGGGACCGGGGCACCCGCCCCGGAGAGGACGTGGCCACCCGTCGTACAGCATTGGAGGACACCGTGGCACGGCACACCGACCCGACCCCCACCCACCCGACGCAGCGAGAACCCGGGCCGCCGTCCCCCACCCCGTCGCCCGGTCCCGGTGGCCCGGAACCGGGCCCCGCACCGGGCCCCGTGCCGGGACCGCCCCCGGGCCCGCCACCGGACCCGATCCCCACCCCGCCGCCGGAGCCGCCGCCGAACCCCACCCCCGGGCCCACGCCGGGACCGTCCCCCGACCCGGTGCCCAAGCCGCCGGGCCCCGATCCGGTCCCGGACCCGTCACCGGCCCCGGGGCCCCTGACCTGATGCCATCTGACCCGACGCCGTCCGACCCGACGCCGTCTGGCCTGTTCCCCTCGCCGGGGACACCGAGGCCGGGGGGCGCCCGGGTGGCGTAACAGCGGTGGGTGCCGCGGCGGCCGGGGTGAGACCGTCGGAGCGGAAAAGGAGAACCAGATGTCCACCACCGCTCCGGTCCGTCCCGTCCTCGAGCCCGCCGCCGCCGCATTCGCCGAGGCCACCGCCAAACCGCCGTACCTGTACCAGATGACGCCCGCGGAGGGCCGTCGCACGGTCGACGAGGTGCAGTCCGGTGAGGTGCCCAAACCGGAGGTGGACGAGGAGTGGATCAGCGTCGGCGGCATTCCGGCGGGCGGCGTCAAGGCACGGATCGTCCGTCCGCCCCGGGCCGTCGGCACCCTTCCGGTGATCCTCTACATCCACGGCGCGGGCTGGGTGTTCGGCAACGCCCACACCCATGACCGACTGGTCCGGGAGCTGGCGGTCCGGGTCGGCGCCGCCGTGGTCTTCCCCGAGTACGACCTCTCCCCCGAGGCCCGCTACCCGGTGGCGCTGGAGCAGAGTTACGCCGTGGGCCAGTGGATCGTGGCCCACGGCGAGGGGGCGGGACTCGACGCCTCCCGGATCGCGGTGGCCGGGGATTCGGTGGGCGGCAACATGGCCACCGCCCTCACCCTGCTCGCCAAGGAGCGCGGCGATCTGTCGCTGGTGCAGCAGGTGCTCTTCTACCCGGTGACCGACGCGAGCTTCGACACCGGCTCGTACGAGCAGTTCGCCGAGGGCTACTTCCTCACCCGCGAGGGCATGAAGTGGTTCTGGGACCAGTACACCACCGACCCGGCGCAGCGCTCCGAGATCACCGCCTCCCCGCTGCGTGCCAGCCCCGACCAGCTCACCGGGGTGCCGCCCGCCCTCGTCATCACCGGCGAGGCGGATGTGCTGCGCGACGAGGGCGAGGCGTACGCGGCGAAGCTGCGGAAGGCCGGGGTACCGGTCACCGCCCTGCGGATGCAGGGGATCATCCATGACTTCCTGATGCTCGACGCGCTCCGCGACACCCGGGCTGCGCAGGCCGCGCTCACCCTGGCCGTGGCCACCCTGCGAGACGCGCTGGGCACCTCCTCCTGACCCGGCGCCTCCCCGCCGAGCAGTACCCCGCCGGACGCCTCCCCGCCGAACGTCTCCCCGCCGGACGTCTCCCCCTTGAACGCCTCCCTGCCGGGCCGCGCGTCCCACCGGGCGGCTGGGCCATCTCCGCCGGGCGGCTCCTGAGAGCCCCCGCCCAGCTTCCGGCGCCGCCCATAGTGTGCTTGACCTACTCGGCCCGCTTGGCCTGCTTCGCCTGTCTGGCCTGCTGCTTGAGCTGCTGCTTGTGGGCCCGGACCTGGTCCAGCGACTCGGGCCCGGTGATGTCGGCCACCGAGCGATACGCCCCCTCCTCGCCGTAGACCCCCGCGGCCTCGCGCCAGCCCCTGGGCCGCACCCCCATCCGCTTGCCGAGCAGCGCGAGGAAGATCTGCGCCTTCTGCTTCCCGAAACCGGGCAGTTCGTTCAGCCGCTGGAGCAGTTGACCACCGGACGTGACATCGCGCCACAGGGCGGTCGGGTCACCGTCGTAGTGCTCGACGAGATACCGGCACAACTGCTGGACGCGCCCCGCCATCGCGCCCGGGTAGCGGTGCACGGCGGGCTTCTCCGACAGCAGTGCGGCGAACCCCTCGGGGTCGTGGGCGGCGATCTCATGGGCGTCCAGTTCCTCCCGGCCCAGACGCCGCGCGATGGTGTACGGCCCGGAGAACGCCCACTCCATGGGCACCTGCTGGTCGAGCAGCATCCCGGTCATCAGGGCCAGTGGGTCGCGCTCGAGCAGGGCGTCCGCCTCGGGCTGCTGGGCGAGACGAAGGCGTGCGTTCATCCCCTCTGCATACCCGGCCACGACCTGGGCGAACCGCTTTAAAGTCTCATACACCTCAAAGGCAAGCAAACAGTCATCAATATGGCCGAATTGCGAGGTGTGAGGGCTCATGCGAATCTGGTGGCGACCGCCGTGACATCGGACCACGGAGGCGAGTGACCATGTCAGCAACCGCGACTCGCCAACGACGCCATGACGACACTCCCGACACCGGCGGTGCCTTCCTGCGTCTGTCCCGGCTCCCGTCCGGGCCCGAACGCGACGCGCTGCGCGAGGCGATCATCTGCGCCTGGCTGCCCGTCGCCAAACGCCTGGCGCTGCGCTTCCGCAACAAGGGCGAGAACATGGAGGACCTCACCCAGGTCGCCTCGCTGGCCCTGGTGAAGGCCGTCGACCGCTACAACCCCGATCTCGGACACGCCTTCCCCTCCTACGCGATCCCCGTCATCACCGGTGAGCTCAAGCGCCACTTCCGCGACTATCTGTGGACGCTGCACATCCCGCGCAACATCCAGGAGGTCCGCTCCCGCACCCGCTCCGCACGCGACGCGCTGGAGCAGGAACTCGGCGGGCGCGCCCCCACCGTCACCGAGATCTGTGTCCGCACCGGGATGCCCCAGGAGGATGTGAAGGCCGGCCTGGAGGCCAGCGCCTCCTGCACCCCGCTCTCGCTCAACGCCGCGGTCCAGGGCGCCGAGGAACGGCTGCTCGCCGAGACGGTGGGCGCGGACGACGCCGCGATCGAACGCGTCGTCAACCGCGAGGCGCTGCGGGTGCTGATCGCGGAGCTGTCGGAGCAGGACCGCTACGTCCTGTATCTGAGGTTCTTCGCCGGGCTCTCGCAGAGCCAGATCGGCGAGATCCTGGGCTTCTCGCAGATGCACATATCCCGCAGGCTCTCCCGGCTCTACAGCGAGCTGCGGCAAGGGCTCATGGCCCATACGTAGCACCGGCACCAGCTCGCGCAACCCCCGGCAGGAGGTGGCCAATGCGCTCGGAGACCGCCCGTATCGCCGCGGACGACGCCATGCTCGTGGGCGATCTGGCCCTTCCGGATCAGCCCATCGGCGTCGTCGCGTTCGCCCACGGCAGCGGCAGCTCCCGGCACAGCCCGCGCAATCGCGCGGTGGCCCGGGTGCTCCAGGACGCGGATCTGGCCACCCTGCTGTTCGATCTGCTCACCGAGGCCGAGGAGCGGGTGGACGCGATCACCGCCGAGCTGCGCTTCGACATCCCGCTGCTGGGTCGGCGGCTGGTGGCCGCGGTGAACTGGCTGGGCGGGCACCCGGCCACGGCGGGGCTGCCGGTGGGGCTGTTCGGCGCCAGCACGGGCGCGGCCGCGGCGCTGACGGCCGCGGCGGAGCAGCCGGAGCGGGTGGCGTCGGTGGTCTCCCGCGGCGGTCGGCCCGACCTCGCGGGCGGGGCGCTGAACCGGGTGCGGGCGCCGGTGCTGCTCATCGTGGGCGGTGACGACCACGAGGTGCTGCGGCTCAACCAGCAGGCGGCCGCCATGCTCGCCGCCCCGCAGGAGATCCATGTGGTCCCCGGGGCGAGCCATCTGTTCGAGGAACCCGGGGCCCTGGAGCAGGCCGCCGAGGCGGCGCGCGACTGGTTCGTCCGGATGGCCAAGCGCCCGGCCCGGGGCGCCAAGCGGTGAGCGCCCGGCCCCGGCGGACGCCCCGACGCCCGCCGGGAGCCCGGGGCACGCCCGACGCCCGCCGGCCGCCGGGAGCCCGGGGCACGAGCGTCCCGTGTCAGGCACCCGGCTCAGGCCCGAGCACCTCGGCTCAATCGGCACCCCAGCCCGATCCGTAGCCCAGCTCAGGCACGAGCACCCCACCGGCACGAGCACCCACCCCCGGCTCGCGCACCCCCGCTCAACCACGAGCACCCCGACCCACGCACCGCGACCCCGCTCGACCACAAGCACCTCAGCCCAACCGGCACCCCAGCTCAGGCACGAGCAACCCGACCCACACGCCCCCGGCTCACTCACCACCCCCGGCTCAGGCGCCCCAGCCCGCGTCCCCGGCTCTCACGCACCGTCCAAACCCAGCACCTGGCGCAGGTCGTAGGAGATCGGCTCCTCCAGCTGTTCGTAGGTGCACTGCCGGGGTTCCCGGTCCGGTCGCCAGCGCCGGAAGCGGGCGGTGTGCCGGAAGCGGTCGCCCTGCATGTGGTCGTAGGCCACCTCGCACACCCGCTCCGGGCGCAGCGGCACCCACGACAGGTCCTTGACCCCGGTCCAGCGGCTGGGTCCGCCCGGCATCCGGCCCTGGGCGTGTGCCTCCTCGCGCGCCCAGTCGGCCCAGGGGTGGCCCTCGACGGTCGCCATGCGCAGCGGCTCCAGCTCGGCCATCAGCTCCTGGCGGCGGCGCATGGAGAAGGCGGCGCAGACGCCCACGTGCTGGAGGCGGCCGGTGTCGTCGTACAGGCCGAGCAGCAGGGAGCCGATGCCCTGGCCGGACTTGTGCGTCCGGTATCCGGCCACCGCGCAGTCGGCGGTGCGCTCGTGCTTGACCTTGACCATCACGCGCTCACCGGGCCGGTAGCCGAGGTCCGGGCGCTTGGCCACGATCCCGTCGAGTCCCGCCCCCTCGTACCGCTCGAACCACTGCCGGGCCAGGTCGAGGTCGTCGGTACAGGGGGCGATGTGCACCGGGTCGCCGGCGTCGCGCAGCGCCCCGGTCAGCGCCTCGCGGCGCTCGCTCAGCGGGGTGCCCATCAGCGAGGCGTCGCCGAGGGCGAGGAGGTCGAAGGCGACGAAGCTCGCCGGGGTGTTCTTCGCCAGGAGCCGCACCCGGGAGTCGGCGGGGTGGATCCGCTCCAGGAGGGCGTCGAAGTCCAGCCGTCCGCCGCGCACGATGACGATCTCGCCGTCCAGGACGCAGCGCGGCGGGAGGTTGGTGAGCAGCGCCCCGGCCAGCTCGGGGAAGTAGCGGGTGAGCGGCTTGGTGCTGCGGCTGCTGATCTCGATCTCGTCCCCGTCACGGAAGACGATGGCCCGGAAGCCGTCCCATTTGCCCTCGTAGCGCATCCCGGGCGGGATCCTGGCCACGGCCTTGGCCAGCATCGGCTCGACGGGGGGCATCACCGGAAGGTCCATGATGTCCGATTGTGCGCCCGTGGCGCGCCGCGCGCCCGTCGCGAGCCCTGCCCGTCACCCGCCGCGAGCCGTATCCGTCAACGGTCCGCGCACCCGCCGCGAGCCCTGTCCGTCACCCGCCGCGAGCCGTGCCCGTCACCGGTCCGCCCACCCGCCGCGCGCCGTACCGGTCACGGGCCGCGCGTGTGCGCCGGGAGGCGGCCCGGGGCGGGCGGGCCTAGCGTGGCCGTATGGCAGAGTCGGTGGAGCTCGCGGTCGGCGGGCGCACGGTGCGGGTGACCAACCCCGGGAAGGTGTACTTCCCGGAGCGGGGATTCACCAAGCTCGACCTCGCCCGCTACTACCTGGCCGTCGGCGAGGGCGCGCTGCGGGCGCTGCGGGACCGGCCGACGACACTGGAGCGCTACCCGGACGGGGTCGGCGGGGAGTCGTTCTTCCAGAAGCGGGCGCCGAAGAACCTCCCGGAGTGGATTCCGACCGGCCGTATCTCCTTCCCCAGCGGGCGGCACGCGGACGAGATCTGTCCCACCGAACCGGCGGCCGTCATCTGGGCGGCCAATCTGGGATGTCTGACCTTCCATCCGTGGCCGGTGCGGCGCGGGGACACCGAACACCCCGACGAGCTGCGGATCGACCTCGACCCCCAGCCGGGCACCGACTACGACGACGCGGTACGGGCCGCGGGAGAGCTGCGCGAGGTGCTGGACGAGCTGGGGCTGCGCGGGTGGCCCAAGACCTCGGGCGGCCGGGGGCTGCACGTCTTCGTGCCGATCGCGCCGGAGTGGACCTTCACCCAGGTGCGGCGGTCCGCGATCGCCATCGCGCGGGAGCTGGAGCGGCGGGCGCCGGAGCGGGTGACCACCGCGTGGTGGAAGGAGGAGCGCGGCCGGAAGATCTTCGTGGACTACAACCAGACCGCCCGGGACCGCACCATCGCCAGCGCCTACTCGGTACGCCCCCGCCCCCATGCCCCGGTCTCCGCGCCGCTGCGCTGGGAGGAGGTGCCCGACGCCCGGCCGCGCGACTTCGACCTGGCCACCATGCCGGTGCGCTTCCGCGAGCAGGGCGATGTGCACGCGGACATGGACGGGCACGCCTTCCGCCTGGAGGCCGCGCTGGAGCTGGCCGCGCGGGACGAGCGCGAGCACGGTCTGGGCGACCTCCCCTATCCGCCGGAGCATCCGAAGATGAAGGGCGAGCCGAAGCGGGTGCAGCCGAGCCGGGCCAAGAAGTGATGGCCGGATCGGCGCGTCTGCGAGCATCGCGCCATGGCCCGGCACCGGCGTTGCGCACCACCCCGGCACCTTAAGGCGCCGGGCGCGCTGATCCATCAGGACCGGTCCTGATCCGCCGGGAGCACGGACCTCTCCGGCGGGCGGGGGCGGCACAGCCGGGCCAGCAGCAGGGCCACATCGTCGTCGGGCGCGCCGTGCAGCGCGGCCAGCACGTGGTCGCAGATCCGCTCCAGCGGGCCCTGGTGCCGCCGCAGCAGCTGGACCAGGGTGCGCAGCCCCACATCGAGCGGCTGATGGCGTTTTTCCACCAGACCGTCGGTGAACAGGGCCAGCAGCGCGCCTTCGGCCAGTTCCCGCTCGACCGAGGCGAAGGGGACACCGCCGACGCCGAGCGGCGCGCCGGTGGGGAGGTCGATGAGTTCGGCGCTGCCGCCCGGCTGCACCAGCACCGGGGGCAGATGGCCGGCTGTGGAGATCTCGCACCGCCCGGTGCGCGGATCGCAGACCGCGTACAGACAGGTGGCGATGGACTCCCCCAGGCTGGGCGTGATCTCGTCGAGGTGGCACAGCAGCGTGGCCGGGGGCAGACCGAGCCGGGAGAAGGCCCGGGTGGCGGTGCGCAGCTGACCCATGATCGCCGCGGCGTGGATGCCCTTGCCCATGACGTCGCCGACCACGAGGCCGACCCTGCCGTCCGGAAGGGGCAGCACATCGAACCAGTCGCCGCCGGCGGCGCTGACCGCGGGCAGATACCGGGAGGCGATCTCCATGCTCTCCAGGTCGCGTGGCTGCTGGGAGAGCAGACTGCGCTGGAGGGTGAGCGCGGCGTCGCGTTCGCGGGCGTAGAGCCGGGCGTTGTCGATGCACATGGCGGCGCGGATGGCCAGTTCGCAGGCGAGGGTGAGGTCCTCCTCGTCGAAGGGCTTGGGGTTGAGGGTGCGATGCAGGCTGAGGGTGCCGAGCACAGTGCCCCGGGCGGTCAGCGGGGCGGCGATGTAGGAGTGGACGCCCTCGCGCATCAGCACCTCGGCGGCGGCGTCGTCCCGCGCGATCCGCCGTACGTCCTGCTCGGTCACGTACGGCAGCAGCACCGGCCGGGCGTCGCGGACGCACTGGGTGATCACCCGGGTGGGGTCGTAACGGGCGATCTCACCGACCGGGTCCGCCGCGTGGACGGCGCCGGTGGGATAGCCGGCGGCGACGGCGAGCGCCCGGAACCGGGCCGAGCCGTCGGTCCACACCCGGGGCGTGGCCTCGCGGTGCACCACGGAGTCCAGGACATCGACGGCCGCCAGGTCGGCGAGCCGGGGCACGGTCACATCGGCCAGCTCCTGGGCGGTCTGCCGCAGATCCAGCGTGGTGCCGATGCGGACGCTCGCGTCGGCGATCACTGCCAGCCGCTCCCGTGCCTCGGCGACCTCGCTGGCCTCCCGGTGGCGCCGGGAGATGTCCATGACCGAGACGGCGATGCCCAGGATCCGGCCACTGGGGTCCTCCAGCCGGTAGTACGACTCCGACCAGGCGTGGTCGTGGTCCGGGTCGGCGGGGGACCGGCCGATGCTCTGCTGGTCCAGCAGCGGTTCACCGGACTCCAGCACCTGCCGCATCGCGCCCTCGATGGCCTCGCTGTCGAGCCCCGGCAGCACTTCCCCGATGCGGTGGCCGCGCACCTGGGCCTCGGTCACGGCGTTCATCTGCTGCAGGGCCGGGTTGGCGCGCAGCCAGCGCAGCTCGGTGTCGAACACCGCGAGCCCCACGGGCGACTGTCTGATCAGGAACCCGGATACGGCCAGATCGGTCTCCAGCCGTCGTACGGTCCCCTCGTCGGCGGCCAGCCCGAGCGCGTAGACGTCGCCGTGCACATCGCGCAGGCCCATGGTGCGGAACTCCACCTTCAGGGTGGTGCCGTCCGGGCGGCGGACCGGGAAGACACCGGCCCAGGTGTCGCCCGCCCGTACCCGCGCGAAGAGGTCCACGGCCGCCCGCCGGTCCCGCGGGTGGACCAGCAGCTTGTCCGCGCGGCGCCCCAGCGCCTCGGCCGCCCGGTATCCGAACAGCTGCTCGGCCTCCGGGCTCCACAGGGCGATCCGCCCGTCGGCGTCCAGCACCACGGCGGCGACCCGCAGCAGATCGAGCACCCCTCCCGGGCCGGCCGCCAGCCTGCCGTCGCCCGTCTCGCTCTCCTGGTCAACACGGTCATGCGTTGTCATACCGGCACCTCACCGGCTCGCCGTGCCCTCCTTCTGTCATACCTCGCGCGGCGGGCCACCGCACACGCGTGCGCCGGGCGGACACGGCCGGGGTTCCCGGATCAGATGGTGAAGGGCCGCTGCCGGACGAAGGCCGGGTTCGCCACGCCCGCCTGGACGAAGTCGGGCGTCTGGTCGGGTGGCATCCGCTTGACGACCTCCCGGTGCAGTCCACGGTAGCTGCCCGCGAAGGCGCCGTCCCGCCAGACCTCCAGCAGCGTGCCGGTGAACAGGCCGTTGACGATCCCGTCGGCGGAGGTCTGGTTGTCCTGGCAGCCGGAGATCTTCAGCACGCTGGCGTCGATCCTGGTGAGGTCCTTGGCGGTGCGGGTGTTCTGGATCCGGTCGTAGGCGTCGCGGTCGCGCCGGTAGACGGCGGACTGCACCGACTGGGGCATGGCCCGGATCCTGCGGCCCACCTCCTCGGGCTCGGCGGTGCGGAAACGGCGGTCGAGCTCCTGGGCGCTGAGCGTCTCGGGCAGCCGCCCGGCCACGGTGCCGCTGTGGCAGCTGTCGGACAGCAACCAGATCCGCACCCCCTTGGCGAACTTCCCGAAGAGCTCGAACAGCTCGTCATCGACCAGCTGCCGGTCGTAGAGCACCCAGGTCTCGTCGAGGCGGTCGCCGGTCTCGTCGTGGTTGAGGTCGGGCACCTGACCGCCGTGGCCCGCATAGCTGAGGAAGAGGATGTCCCCCTCGGCCAGCCGCCCGGCGGCGGCCTCCAGGGTGGCGGTGACCGTCTCGGCGGTGGCGGCCGCGCTCAGCAGCGGATCGGTCACGTCGAACCCCGCGGCGTCGGCGAGGCGGGCCATGTCCACGGCGTCCTGCTCACCGGCGCCCAGCTCCCCGCTCCAGCCGTCGTACGCGGCGGGATCGACCTGGTTGAGTCCGATATGGACGGAGAGGCCGGTTGCCATGGGGGCTCCTTGGGTCGAGGACGGGCGGCGGCTCACCACACGCGTCACTAAGCGATGATGGGGTGCCCCGCCACGCCACGCCCTGTTCTCCGGCCCCATCCGGAGGAGGTGTCCCGCCCGGAAGAGGCGTCCCGCCCCGAGAGGAGGCGCCCCACACGCCCCTTGCCCCTCCGGCCCCGCCCGTACGTGTGTCCCTCCGGCCCCGCCCGTACATGCACTCCCG
>NZ_BBOX01000151.1 GCF_001553455.1 Streptomyces hygroscopicus subsp. hygroscopicus | reverse complement strand
TCCCAGGGCGCGCAGCGCCCGGCGACGCGCACGACGGCGGGATCGTCACCCGCCCCGGGGCGCCCCGGCCGTTGCCGGAGGCGCCGTGCCAGGCGTCGCGCGTCGCGCGTCGCGGGCCCGCGGCGAAGAGGCGTCGCGGGCAGTCGCGGGCCGCGCGAAGACCGTCAGCGAAGCCCGCGAAGACCGCCGGGAAAACCTAGTGGAAGAGCACGTCCGGGAGGCCGGGGCGGTCGACGGCCTCCTCCAGCGCGGCGCGCAGGGTACGGCTGTCGGTGAGGACGCCGCCGGGCCGGATCAGCCAGACATGGCCCTGCCGGACACAGCCGGGCCTGGGGCAGCGCAGCACCCGGCCCGGTCCCGCGGCGGCCACCGTGCGGCGGCGGGCGTACGCCGTCCCGGCCAGCCAGCCCTTCCACTCGGCCGCGGACCCGGGCGGTACCAGGAAGGAGAGCACATGGCTGGCGGTGGCGAGCATCACCGGCCCCGCCGCATCGCGCCGCCGCAGCGCCTGGACCACCGCGGTGCCGGTGTCGTCGGACATCCGCACCAGATCGAAGACCCGGCCCACCGGCAGATCGGCGAGCCCGCTGCCACTGGCCCACTGGAGCCGTACCCGCCCCGGGTCGTCGCTCGCGGCCAGCAGCCACTCGGCCGCGTCGGCCTCCACAGTGACCCGCATCCGGCGGTCACCGCGCGCCCCCGCGTTCATGAGGTGGTCTCCAGTGGCAGGGTGAACCACACCTTCTTCCCCCCGGCTCCGGGATCGGGCGGCTCGGTGCCCCAGTCGCCCGCCAGGTCCTCGACGATGGCCAGCCCCCGCCCGGATTCCTCGGTCGGCTCGGGCGCGCGCACGACCGGGATCACGGGCGACCCGTCGGCCACCTCCACCCGCAGCTCACGGCCGAAGCGTTCCAGCGAGACGGTGATGGTGACGGTGTCGGCGGGACCGGAGCTGCCGTGTTCCACGGCGTTGGCGAACAGTTCGTTGGTGGCGAGGACGACATGGTCCACGACCTCGCCGAGCCGCCAGTCGCGCAGATGTCCGGCGACCATCCGGCGTACGGCGGCGGCGCGGTCGGCGAGGGCGGGGAACTCCGCCCGGAAGAGCCGACGGGTGTCCAGCGGGATCACCGGTCTCTCCCCTCCGGAGCAGCGGACGGGGATCGCCGCGACGACCGGCCCGGTAACCGGACCAGTCCGCTGCCCGGTAACCGGACCAGTTCGCTGTCCGACAACCGGATCGGTCCGCTGCCCGGCAACGGAACCAGTCCGCTGCCCGGCAACGGAATCAGTCCGCTGCCCGGTAACCGGATCGGTTCGCTGTCCGGCAACCGGATCGATCCGCGGCGCGGCAACCGGATCGGTTCGCGGGCGGTTCGCGGAGATCGCGACACCGCGGGTCGCGCCCATCGTCTCGCCCTCCTCATCGGCCGACGCCGGCCGGTGCGACAGTCCTGGAAAGGATCGGCTCACGGTGTCGGTCCTCACGGTCCTCACGGTCCTCGTCGGTCTGTGGGCTCTGATGGCATACAGGCACCTGGAGTGATTGATGTTCCGGTGAGCGGGTAGGCGCCATCTGGCGACCGGCGGCGCGGCATCTGAGCTGGTGACAGGTGGTGCGCGCACCCCGCCCGACCCGCCTGGACCAGCTGCCACGGACGGAGACGGCCCGGTCGCGGTGAGTGCCGGATACCGGCATGGTTCCTCCTTCGAAGGCAGCGCAAAGCGCCATCGGTCGCCATTCAAGCAGATAAACGGTTGGGCGGGCCGGTGGGCGAGAGGGCATGGGGGTTGTCCGGTTGTACGGGCGTAGTGGTTCGGGCTGTACGGTCCGGACGTGGCAAGCGTGAGAGACAACCGCGAGAGGCGGCTCCGCCCGGGGGAACGGTCCGGTGTGGACGGTAAACGGGTCCTGGTGACCGGAGGCTCCCGGGGACTGGGTGAACAGATCGTACGGCTACTCGCCGCGGACGGGGCGCGATTGGCCACGTGTGCGCGGACACCGGAGGGTCTGCGGTCCCTCGCGGCCTCCCTGCGCGCCGAGGGATACGAGGAGCCGTTCACCCGTGCGCTGGACGTCACCGAGCCGGAGCTGCTGGAGGGGTTCGTCAACGCCTCGGCGGAACGTTTCAGCGGGCTGGACGGCGTGGTGGCCTGCGCCGGTGGCGCCCGCGGCCGCGGCATCGAGGAGGCCGACCCGCGGGACTGGTCGCTGACCTGGGAGATGAACGTCGGCCATACGGCCCGGCTGGTGAAGGCCGCGACACCGCATCTGCGCCGCGCGGGCGGCGGCTCCGTGGTGGTGATCGCGTCCATCTCCGGCTGGAAGCCGGGGCCCCAGGCCCAGTACGGGGCGGCCAAGGCCGCCCAGATCCACCTCGCCGCATCCCTGGCCCGTGAGCTGGGCCCGGACGGGATCCGGGTGAACGCCGTCTCCCCGGGGTCCATGCTGATCCCCGGAAAGCGGTGGGACCGGATGCGCACCGAAGACCCCGAGGCGTACGCCCGCTTCACGGCCGAACTCCCGCGCGGCGAACTGGTCACCCCGCAGGAGGTCGCCCGCGTCGTGGCGTTCCTGCTCTCGGACGCCTCGAGTGGGATCTCCGGTGCGCATCTGCCCGTCGACCGAGCCCAGAACGCCCCCACGCCGGGAGGTTATTGACCCCCGGCGCTCCCCCGAACGGGGGCGGCCCCCTTTTCCCGGGCTCGGTACGCCTCCGGGGCGCGTCGCCTGCCCGGCTGCGCCGGGAGGTGCCCCGGTCGGCCGGCGCCAAGCCTCCGGAAGCTCCAGCTCCACGGCATCCCTCGGCCCGCCCCGGCTACCGCCGGGGAACCCCCGACCGGGCAGACCAGGCTCCCGGGAGCCGCCCGGCACCCGTCGGCCCGCCCCCACACGGCCGGGAGGCCCCAAGCCGGGCGGGCCGGGCGGGCCGGGCGCCGAATCGTCAGGCGGCCACGCCGAGCACGGCTCGGGAGCGTTGTTCGAACTCCCGGACCATGGGCTCGCCGCGGTGCGGCCGCAGCCGGGTGCGGAAGTCGCGCAGCGCTTGGATCGAGCGCTCGCTGTGCACTCCGCTGAGCGTGTCCAGGGCCTCGCCCGCGGTGCCGATGGCCTCGTCCAGCCGGTTCTGCTGGAGGTAGGCCGTCGCCAGCACGGATCTGCTGATGGCCTGGCGTCGGCGCCGGTCGGCGTTGGCGCGGACGGATTCCGCGGCGGAGTGCTCGGCATCGGAGGCGTTGCCCAGGTCGCGGAAGCACAGTGCCGCCTCGGCGGCCAGATAGTGGTAGTCGAGGAAGCGCACCCAGGGCGACTCCTGCTCGGGGCCCTGACTGGCCTCCAGCTGGGCTTCGGCCGCGCGCAGCGACTTGGACGCCTCCCGGGGCTGGTCCAGGGCGGCGTAGCCACGGGCGGCCATGGCGTGCAACCGCATCAGCCCGAGCGGGCTTCCGGCGTTCTTGGCCGTGGCGACGCCCACCCGGGCCAGCTCGACCCCCGCCTCGGGCTGGCCCAGGTTGGTCGCCAGATGGGACAGGCCGGCCAGGATCTGACCGCCCAGGACCCGGTCGCCGCCCTCGGCGCACAGCCGCAGCGCCTGGGTCATATAGCGCTGGGCCAGGCCGTATTCGGCGTTGTCGTAGCTGCTCCAGCCCGCCATCGCGGCCAGCTTGGCCGCGGCGGTGAACAGCTGGCGGCGCTCCTGTGACAGGACGCCGCGCTGCTGGAGCATGGGCACGACCTCGGTCGACAGATAGAGCACGATGCTGGCGCGGACCTGGCCGCCGCCGAAGCGATTGTCCATCTCGTCGAACATGTTGATCGCTGCGTGGACCTGTTCGACACGGCCGCCTCCGGCCGCGGAGGTGAGCCGTGCGGTGTCCTGGTTCTCGACCAGCCACAGCAGCCATTCGCGCTGCGGGGTCACCAGCGCGCCGGCGACGAAGGGCACCGCGCCCAGCAGGCTGCGGCGGGATATGTCGGTGGAGCCGAGTTCGGCGAGCGTGTGCAAGGTTTCTGCTACGTCCTCCCGGTAGGCCAGCGCGCGGGCGACGACCGGGCGCTGTCGGTCGGAGATGAATCCCAGCTCGGCGGGGGCCACGGGCCTGCCGAGCCGGTGGGAGAGCACGGCGGCGATCAGCTCCGGCGTGTTGCCGCGCGGCTGTCCGCCTTGCAGCCAGCGGGTGACGGACGCCTTGTCGTAGTTCGACTCGCGCCCCTGCCTACGTCCCAGTTCATTGACCCGGTGGGCCAATGAGGCGTAGGAACACCCGGCTTCCTTCAGAGCCGCGGCCAGCGCGGTGTTGGCCACGGTGCCTTGGCGCGCGCTTACCGGCTGTGCGTGATGCGTCACCGTGACCGTCCCCGGTTTGAGCCACGGCGGTGTGCGGGATCCCCGTCGAGTGGCGCCGGCCCGTCGGCCGGGGACCTCAACGACGCTGTGGACATGGATAGTTGGGCGCCCTCGCCATAGAGGGTGAGATGGGTCACGTGCTCACTATGCGTGGTGAGCCAGTCACCCCGCAACCTTCGTTCTGATAATTTCAAAGCGATCCACTCGCTCTGTCTGTGTCATCCATCGCGTGGCACACTGTGCAGGCATATGACAGCCATTCCTACGGGAGGCGGGACGTGAGCGAGGCACGGCCGGCCGGCGCCGCCCCCACCGTCTTACGCAGAGTCCTGGGCAAGCGTCTGCGGTATCTGCGCGAGCGGGCGAGGGTGTCGTTCGAGGACGCCGCGAAAGCCATCGAGGTCACTCCGTTGACCGTGCGCAGGATGGAGAAGGCGGAAGTCGGCCTCAAGATCCCTTATCTGAAGGAGCTGCTGCGGAACTACGGCGTCCGCGGCCCGGAGATCGAGGATTTCCTGGCCCTGGTGCGGGAGGCCAACCAGCCGGGGTGGTGGCATCAGTTCCGCGATGTGCTTCCAGACTGGTTCAGCGCGTACGTCAGCCTGGAGAGTGAGGCCACCGTCATCCGCGCGTACGAGCCCCACTACGTCCCCGGGCTGCTCCAGACAGAGGATTACGCTCGTGCGGTACTACGCATGGGCTTCCCCAACGACACCGAGGAGGAGCTGGAGCGGCGGATCGCGCTGCGCGTCAAGCGCCAGAGCCTGCTCACCAAGCAGGGCGGGCCGACCATCTGGGCCATCCTCGACGAGACGGTGCTGCGCCGCCCCGTCGGCGGGCTCCAGGTGATGCGCGACCAGATCGACCACATCATCGGCACCTTGGAGATACCGAAGGTCAGGCTGCAGATCATGCGGTTCACGGCCGGGCCGCACCCCGGCGCCTTCGGCCCCTTCCACTACTTCCGCTTCGGATTCACCGAACTGCCGGACGTCGTCTACACCGAGAGCCTCACCGGGGCGGTCTATGTGGACAAGCCGGCCGAAGTCGTCGCCTATCTCGAGGTGCTGGACCGGATGGCGGTCCAGGCCGAGCCGATCGGCGACACCAGCACCATCCTGGCCGAACTGCGTAAGGAGTTCTGAGATGCACGACCCCGTCTACAGCGGAATGCGGGCCACGGACCTGGGCACGGAGGGCTGGGAGAAGCCCTGGAGCGGGTCCAACGGCGGCACCTGCCTCGAGGCCAAGCGGCTGCCGGACGGGCGGGTCGCCCTGCGCCAGTCCACCGATCCCGCCGGGCCCGCGCTGATCTACACCCGCTCGGAGATGGCGTCCTTCCTGGAGGCGGCGAAGGCCGGCGAGGCGGACTTCCTCATCGCCTAGGGCGTGTTTCGAGAGTAGCGCCGTCCGCCCGGAGGGCGGGCCCCGCGGCGTCAGGGGGCACCTCCCAGCGGTAGCCGGGGGCGCGTGCGATCGCACGGCGGAGGGTCG
>NZ_BBOX01000150.1 GCF_001553455.1 Streptomyces hygroscopicus subsp. hygroscopicus | reverse complement strand
CCCCCGGGCCGGGCGGCCGGGAGACGACCGGACCGCGCACCCGCGGTACCGAGGGGAGCCGACGCACATGAGCCGCACCGAAGACGTCCTGGTACTCGACCGGCCCGGCAGCCACCGGCTGGAGCGCCGGGCGGTCGCCGAACCCGGCCCCGGGGACGCGCGGGTGCGGGTCCACGCCTCCGGCATCTGCGGCAGCGACCGCGAGCTGTACCAGGGGAACCGGCCCGAGGGCTACGTCCGCTATCCCGTCGTCCCCGGCCATGAGTGGTCCGGGACGGTCGAGGCGGTCGGCGCGGGCGTCCCGGAGGGGCTCGTCGGCGCCAAGGTCGTCGGCGAGGGGTTCCGCAACTGCCAGGTGTGCGACCGCTGTCACGCCGGGGACACCACGCTGTGCACGGCGGGGTACGAGGAGACCGGCTTCACCCAGCCCGGGGCGATGGCCGGCACCCTGACCCTGCCGGCCCGGCTGCTGCACCCGCTGTCCGACGACGCCGACCTCGGCGCCGCCGCGCTGCTGGAGCCCGCCGCGTGCGTCGCCGCCGCCGCGCTCAAGGCCCGGGCCCGGCCCGGTGAGCGGGTCGCGGTGGTCGGCACCGGAACGCTCGGCATGGTCGCCGTGCAGTTCCTCGCCGCCGTCTCCCCCGCCGAGCTGCTGGTGGTGGGCGCCCGGCCGGACCGGGAGCAGCTGTCGCTGGACTTCGGCGCCACCGCCTTCCGCACCCGGGACCGGCTGTCGGACCAGCTCGCCGGCTACGACGTGGTCATCGAGACCGCCGGATCGGCCTCCGCCGCCGGCACCTCCGCCTCGCTGCTGCGCCGCGGCGGGCGGCTGGTGCTCACCGGCATCCCGGCGGCGGGCGCGCGGGGGCTGGACCCCACCGATCTGGTGGTCCGCCAGATCGAGGTGCGGACCGTCTTCGGCGCCCCGCCCGCTGCCTGGTCGCACGCGGTACGGGTGTTCGACGCCGGACTGCTGACCCTGCGCCCGCTGATCACCCACGAGCTGCCGCTCACCGACTTCGCCACCGCGATCCAGCTGGTCGGCGGTGGCGATCCGGCCGTCGGCAAGGTGCTGTTGCGACCACGGGGGCTCGGCTAGCTTTTGGCAAGTCTCCCGCCCCGTCTCCAGTGATTCCACCAGCCTCCCGCCCCCGTTTCCAGTCATCCCACCAGCCCCACCCGGACAACGATGTCCTGGGCAGCATCAGCCGGACGCCGAACCACCGGCCATCACTCCACAGGGAGCACCGTGACCGCCGCCTCACCCGCCACTTCCGGCCCCCGCCGCCCCGCCGAAACGGCCCTCGCGTCGCTCGGCCACGCCGCGCCCGCCCCCGACCCCGCCGACGCCTCCGCGCACACCTTCCCGGACGGCGGCACCTGGCGCACCGAGATCCCGTCCGTCGAGGGCCCGGAGGCGCTGGCCACCGTGTTCAAGGAGGCCGGGCGGCTGGAGGTGCCGATCCACCGGATCAGCCAGGGCAGCGGCGTCTGGATGCTCACCGACGCCGAGATCACCGAGATGGTGGAGTCCTGCGCCGAGCGGAACGCCGAGCTGTGCCTGTTCACCGGCCCCCGCGGCACCTGGGACATCGGCGCCGCCACCCGCTCCGGCTCCGGCGGCGCGGGGCTGCGCGCCCGGGGCCATGACGCGGTGGCCGGATGCGTGGAGGACGCGCTGCGCGCGGCCTCGCTGGGCGTGAAGTGCCTGCTGGTAGCCGACGAGGGGGTGCTGTGGCTGCTGAGCCGGCTGCGGGAGAGCGGGGAGCTGCCCGCGGACACCACCTTCAAACTGTCCGCGCTGGTCGGGCCGGTCAACCCGGCCTCGTTCGCGGTGTACGAGCGGCTCGGAGCCGACTCCATCAACATCCCGTCGGACCTGACGCTGGAGCACCTCACCGAGATCCGCCGGGTCTCCCGCGCCCCGATGGACTTCTACGTCGAGGCCCCGGACGACCTCGGCGGTTACGTCCGGCTCTACGACGCGGCGGAGCTGATCCGGCGCGGTGCCCCCATCTATCTGAAGTTCGGGCTCAGCAAATCCCCGGGGATCTACCCGTACGGCGCGCAGCTGCGGGACGTGGCGCTGAACAGCGCCCGTGAACGGGTGCGCCGCGGGCGGCTCGTGCTCGACCTGCTCAGCCGGCTGGGCGCGGACGGCGGGATGTCCCCGCTCGGTTCCCGGCTGCCGGGTCCGCTGCGGCGCTTCGGCGCGGACGCGGACCTCATCGATTCCTGACGTCCCCCGACAACGACGCCCCAGGGAAGGACCCCATCACCATGCGCACGGTAAGAGGAGCACGAGTCGCGGCGATAGGCGCCGGTCTCCTCGCGCTCTCGCTGACCGCCACGGCCTGCGGCCAGGAGGCGGTCGGCGGCAGCCGGTACAAGAGCAAGGAAAAGGGAGGGACGATCGGCATCGCGATGCCGACCAAGTCCTCCGAGCGGTGGATCGCCGACGGCCGGAACATGGCCAAGCAGTTCCAGGCGGCGGGCTACAAGACGGACCTGCAGTACGGCGAGAACGACGTCCGCACCCAGGTGTCCCAGATCGAGAACATGATCACCAAGGGGCACCGGCTGCTGGTGATCGCGCCGATCAACGGCGGGGCGCTCTCCGACGTCCTGAAGCAGGCCCATGAGGCCAACATCCCGGTGATCTCCTACGACCGGCTGCTCCTGGGCACCAAGAACGTCGACTACTACGCGACCTTCGACAACGAGAAGGTCGGCAGGCTCCAGGGCCAGTACATCGCCGACAAGCTGGGGCTGTCCAAGGGCCGGAAGGGACCGTTCTCCATCGAGCTGTTCGCCGGCTCCTCGGACGACAACAACACCAAGTACTTCTTCAACGGCGCGATGAGCGTGCTGAAGCCGTACATGGACAAGGGCGAGCTGGTCGTCCGCTCCAAGCAGACCAAGATCAACCAGGTCTACACCGAGAAGTGGGACGGAAGCGCCGCCCAGGACCGCATGGAGGACCTGCTCAACAAGGCGTACAGCAGCCGTGACGTGGACGCCGTGCTCTCGCCGTACGACGGCATGTCCATCGGCATCCTCTCGGCGCTCAAGGGCGTCGGCTACGGCACCAAGGCCAAGCCCTACCCGGTGGTGACCGGGCAGGACGCCGAGCTGGCCTCCGTGAAGTCCATCATCCGGGGCCAGCAGACGCAGACCATCTACAAGGACACCCGCAAGCTGGCGAAGGCCACCGTGGACATGGCCAAGGCGGAGCTGACCGGCGGCAAGCCCCCGGTCAACGACACCAGGTCCTACGACAACGGCGAGAAGGTCGTGCCGACCTTCCTGCTCAACCCGGTCAGCGTGGACAAGTCCAACACCCAGGTGCTCGTGGACCAGGGTTACTACACCGCGTCGCAGCTGAAGTAGGGCGGGTCCGGGCTATGAGCACCATTCTCGAACTGCGCTCCATCACCAAGACGTTCCCCGGTGTCAAGGCGCTCTCCGATGTCAACCTCCGCGTCCGCAAGGGCGAGATCCACGCCCTGTGCGGGGAGAACGGCGCGGGGAAGTCCACCCTGATGAAGGTGGTCAGCGGCGTCCACCCGCACGGCAGCTACGAGGGCGAGATCCTCTTCGAGGGCGAGTCGTGCGCCTTCAAGGACATCCGCGCCAGCGAGCAGCGCGGCATCGTCATCATCCACCAGGAACTGGCCCTGATCCCGTACCTGTCCATCGCCGAGAACATCTTCCTCGGCAATGAGCACTCCAGGCGCGGCCTGATCAGCTGGAACGAAACCCTGAAACACGCCACCGCGCTGCTGAAGCGGGTCGGTCTGACGGATTCGCCGCAGACCCGGGTCACCGACATCGGCGTGGGCAAGCAGCAGCTGGTGGAGATCGCCAAGGCACTGTCCAAGGAGGTGAAGCTGCTCATCCTGGACGAGCCGACCGCGGCGCTCAACGACGAGGACAGCGGCAAACTCCTCGATCTGCTGTTGGAGTTCAAGGCGCAGGGCATCTCCTGCATCATCATCTCCCACAAGCTGGGCGAGATCCGCCGTGTCGCCGACTCCGTCACCATCCTGCGCGACGGCCAGACCATCGAGACCCTGACCGTCCGGGAGACCCCCGAGTCCAGCCCGGAGGTCTCCGAGGACCGCATCATCCGCGGCATGGTCGGCCGCGACCTCGACCACCGCTTCCCCGACCGCACCCGGTACGCGGGGAAGGACGCCTCCGAGGTGGCCCTGGCCATTGAGGACTGGACCGTCCACCACCCCATCGACCAGCAGCGCAAGGTCGTGGACGGGGTGTCGCTGAACGTGCGGCGCGGTGAGATCGTCGGCATCGCCGGGCTGATGGGCGCGGGCCGCACCGAGCTGGCCATGAGCGTCTTCGGCCGGGCCTACGGTCGCTACGCGGGCGGCCGGGTGTTCCGGGACGGCCAGGAGGTCCGCACCCGCACCGTGCCGGAGGCGATCGGCCACGGCATCGCGTACGTCACCGAGGACCGCAAGACCTTCGGGCTCAATCTCGACGACACCATCAGCCGCAACGTCTCGCTCGCCTCGCTGCCGAAGGTGGCACGCCGCGGCGTGGTCAACGAGCACGAGGAGTCGCGGGTCGCCGAGCGGTTCCGCAAAACCATGAACATCAAGGCCCCCACGGTCTTCGAGCGGGTCGGCCGGCTCAGCGGCGGCAACCAGCAGAAGGTCGTCCTCAGCAAGTGGATCTTCGCAGGTCCCGAGGTGCTCATCCTCGACGAGCCCACCCGTGGCATCGACGTCGGGGCCAAGTACGAGATCTACACGGTCATCAACGACCTGGCGGCCCAGGGCAAGGCCGTCATCTTCATCTCCTCCGAGCTGGGCGAGCTGCTGGGGATGTGCGACCGGATCTACACGATGGCGGCCGGGCGGCTGACCGGGGAGGTCCCCCGGGACGAGGCGACCCAGGAAGTTCTGATGCGCCACATGACGAGGGACAGAGGAGACGAAGGATGAGCACGGCCACAAGCAAGACCGAGAGCCCGGCCCCGCCGCCGGCCGAGGGCTCCCCCAGCGTCGGGTCGCTGCTGGTGCAGGGCCTGCGGTCCAATATGCGGCAGTACGGGATGCTGGTCGCGCTCGCCCTGATCATCGTCATCTTCCAGATCTGGTCGGACAACATCCTGCTGCGGCCGCTGAACGTCACCAACCTGGTGCAGCAGAACGGCTACATCCTCATCCTCGCGATCGGCATGATGATCGTGATCATCGCGGGGCACATCGATCTCTCGGTCGGTTCACTGGTCGCCTTCATCGGCGCGGCGGCCGGCGTGATGATGATCAAACACGATGTGCCGTGGGGACTCGCGGTCGTGCTCTGTCTGCTGCTCGGCGCGGTGGCCGGGGCCTGGCAGGGCTTCTGGATCGCCTATATCGGGATACCGTCCTTCATCGTCACCCTGGCCGGCATGCTGGCCTTCCGCGGCGGCACCCAGATCCTGCTGGACGGGCAGTCCCTGTCGCCGTTCCCCGACGGCTTCGAGAAGATGAGCACCGGCTTCATCCCGGAGATGGGCCCGTACACCCAGTACCACAACCCCACGATGGTGATCGGCCTCGTCGTCTGCGCGGCCGCCGTCTGGCAGGAGTGGCGCGGCCGGCAGCAGCGGGCCGCCTATGAGCTGGACGTGGTGCCGCTGGGGCTGTTCTTCGTCAAGTGCGCCGCGATCGTGGCCGCCGTGATGGCGTTCACCATGACGCTGTCCAGCTGGCACGGGGCGCCGTACGGGCTGCTGATCCTGGCCGTCCTCTTCGTGCTGTTCAGCTTCGTGATGCGCAACACCGTGATCGGCCGGCACGTGTACGCCCTCGGCGGCAACCAGCCGGCGGCCAAGCTGTCGGGCGTCCGGGACAAGCGCGTCACGTTCATGGTCTTCGTCAACATGGGTGTGCTGGCCGCCCTCGCCGGTCTGGTCTTCGCCGCCCGGCTGGGCTCCGCCACCCCCAGCGCGGGCCTCAACTTCGAACTCGAGGCCATCGCCGCCGCGTTCATCGGCGGCGCCTCGGCCAGCGGCGGTGTGGGCACGGTGCTCGGCGCGATCATCGGTGGTCTGGTGCTCGGCGTGCTCAACAACGGCATGTCGCTGGTCGGCATCGGCACCGACTACCAGCAGGTGATCAAGGGACTGGTGCTGCTGGCGGCGGTCGGTTTCGACGTCTGGAACAAGCGCAAGGTCGGGTCGTGACCCCGCGGCTGCGCGGGTCATGCCCCCGCAGCCGCCTTACCTGGATCTAGCCTATGGAGCCGCATATGAGCACGAGCAGACGCACGGTGATCACGGCTGCGGCGGCGGCCGGTCTGGCGGCCTCGGCCGCCACGGCCGGCACCGCCCACGCGAAGGGCGGAGGAGGAACGGTGGGCGAGGAGAACGCCACGGGCGGAGCGAACTCCGCGGGCAGGAAAGACGCGGTGCGGGAAGACTTCGGCACGCTCCAGGACGGCACCGCGGTCGACCGCTGGACCATCGAGAACGGCCGCACCCGGCTGAGCGTGCTCAGCTACGGCGGTGTCGTCCAGAGCCTGGAGATCCCCGACCGCCACGGCCGCCGCGCCAATGTGTCGCTCGGCTTCGCCGACCTGGACTCCTACGTGGCCAACAGCCCGTACTTCGGCGCCCTCATCGGGCGCTACGGCAACCGCATCGCACGCGGCGCCTTCACCCTGGACGGCACGACGTACCAGCTGCCCGTCAACGACGGCCCGAACAGCCTGCACGGCGGTGACAAGGGCTTCGACAAGCACGTCTGGTCCGTGGAGCCGTTCCGCAAGGGCGCGGACGTGGGGCTCACCCTGCGCCGGGTGAGCCCCGACGGCGAGATGGGCTACCCCGGCACACTCACCGTGCGCGTGGACTACACCCTCACCGCCGCGGGCGACTTCCGCATCGACTACGAGGCCACGACCGACAAGGCCACGGTCGTGAACCTCACCAACCACACGTACTACAACCTGGCCGGGGAGGGCAGCGGCTCCGTCTACGGCCACCGGCTCGAGATCGCCGCCGCCCGCTACACCCCGGTCGACAAGACCCTCATCCCCACCGGCGAACTGGCCAAGGTGGCCGGGACCCCGTTCGACTTCCGCCGCGCCAAGGAGATCGGCCGGGACATCCGGGAGGCCCACCAGCAGGTGCTCTACGGACAGGGCATCGACCACAACTTCGTGCTGGACAAGGGCATCACCAGCCGTCCCGAGCACGTCCTGACGGTGACCGAGCCGGAGTCCGGCCGGGTGATGCGGATCGCCACCACCGAACCCGGTGTGCAGTTCTACACCGGCAACTTTCTGACCGGCGCCTTCGCCGGCACATCGGGCCGGGTCTACCGGCAGGGCGACGCCTTCGCCCTGGAGACCCAGCACTTCCCCGACTCGCCGAACCAGCCGTCGTTCCCGTCGACGGTGCTGCGGCCGGGGCAGACCTACCGGTCGACGACGGTGCACTCGTTCTCGACGCGCTGAGGGTGCGCCGAGCGCGCGCTGAGCGCGCCGAGGATCGCCCGGAGGTCGCCCGAAGGTCGCCTCCTCCGCCCGCTCCGCCCCTCCGGGGCGGAGCGGGCCTCGTCGTTACCCCTCCCCTCTTGAAAGGACCCCTGTGAGACCGATACGCACGCTCCTCGCCCTGGCCGTCCTCCCGCTCGCCCTGGCCACCCCCGCCGTGGCCGCGCCGCAGACCACCGCCGCCCCCACCGTCGAGGAGCAGCGGCTGGACCGGGCCGCGCCCCAGGAGATCCTGCGCCGCAGCGGCTTCGACGACGTGGCACCGGACTTCGCCCGCGTGCTGAGCCGGGTGCGCTCCGCCGCCGAGGCGGAGCGCGTGATCACCCGTGAGGGCCGTGCCGTGTGGCGGCGGGCCGTGGACCGGGCCCAGGGGCGCGGCCCGGCCGGCGGGGACCTCAGCCGGGGCGACGACCGCCCGCTGTACTGGGCACGGCTGGGGATGACCCGCGCGCTCGGCCAGTGGCGGCCGGGCTTCCCCCTCACCGACGCCCGCCGCGCCGCCCTGCTGCGCACCCTGGAGCGCACCTCACGCGGCCAGGACTCGATCGACCTCCCCGCCGGCCGGCACATCAAGCGGATCGTGGTCACCGGCTTCGACCCGTTCCAGCTGGACGCCGACGTACGCCGCTCCAACCCCTCGGGCGCGGCGGCCCTCGCGCTGGACGGGACCACGATCCGCACCGACGACGGCCCGGCGCGGATCGAGACCGTCGTCTTCCCCGTGCGCTGGGCGGACTTCGCGGAGGGCACGGTCGAGCGGACGCTGCTGCCCGCGTTCCGTCCGGGGCCGCGCCGGGTGGACGCGTTCATGACGCTGAGCCAGGGCCGGGCGGGCCGCTTCGACGTGGAACGCACCAACGGCGCCTGGCGCGGGGGCTACCCGGACAACGCCAACGTCTCCCGGACCGAGACCGTGCCCATCCCGGCCGGTGTGCCGATACCGCACCCGCAGCCCCAGTGGACCACGACCACCCTCCCCTACCAGCGGATCGTCGCGGCGGACACCGGCCCCGTCCCCGTGTACGACAACACCACCGTCACCGAGATCCCGGCGGGTGCCACGGCCCCGGTGGTCCGCTCGGAGGGCCCGACGCCCGGTTCGACGGCCCGCGCGGGCGGTGGCGGCGACTACCTCTCCAACGAAATCGCCTACCGCGCCACCCTGCTGCGCGACGCGGTCGGCCTGAAGGTGCCGGGCGGCCACCTCCACACCCCCGTCCTGCAGTTCGGCCCCGGCAACACCGACCCGGCCACCGGTCAGATCACCGACCCCGACTTCGTCCACAACCGCGAGACCATCACCGCCCAGGTGCGATCAGTCCTCACGGTGGTCGTAGACACCACCCGTTGAGGCCCCGGTTCCTCGCTCGGCGAGCAGCAGGGCCAAGGGCCCGGCCGGAAGCAGAAAGCGGCCCTGCGCGACCGCGTCGCCCATCGACCACCACGGAAGCTTGAAATCCTGTTCGGTAGCGGTGAGTTGCTGAGGCCCGACGGTCAGCCGCCGGGCCTCGAAAAGGTGCACGCGCGCCGTGGAGCCGAGAGTCATCGCATACGACCCCAGCGAACGCCACGTCTCCGCCATGACCCCCGCCTCCTCCCGCAACTCCCGCCGCGCACACTCTTCCGCCGTTTCCCCCGCCTCCCTGCGCCCGCCCGGCAGGAACAGGTACTCACCGCCATGGCGTGGGAAGTCCGCGCTCAACACGGCCACCAGCCCATCGGCGTCGCGGGCCACCACGACAGAGGCGTCACGGACCGGCCCATGGTCCTGGATATCGTCGCTCATGGCCGGCGAGCGTAGCGGCCGTCAACGCACCATCGTCGCGTACGGCACGTTCATCACGACGGGGGCGCAATGGTCTCGGCGGCGGCCTCGCAGCACGTCGGCCAAGGGCTGCGGGCCGAGGCGCATCAAGGCTCCCTGGTCCAGGCCGAGATACTGGCCGCCATCAGGAGGTCACCGACGCCGACTGGCGCGACGTCGACAGCATTCAGCGACGTCACTCTGCGGGGGCGCATCGCCCAGGCGCTTCGCTGACCGCCAATCAGGCCGTCACTCAGGGGTCTGTCGCTACGCGCCGTTGAAGGCACCCGCCGGGCCCGCCGCCGTCTCGCCCTGTGAGGGCGCGGGCTCGTCGTCCTCGCCGGTCAGGTCGCGTACCAGCAGGGTCGCGCCTGCGACGGCGCCCGGCATCAGGAAGACCGCGACCAGGGGGATGAGGTAGAGGAGGGCCAGGGGGACGCCGAAGCCTAGGGTGAGCAGACGTCGGGAGCGGAGCATGCGGCGGCGGTCCTTCAGGAGGACGCCGCGCCGCAGCAGGGCGATCGAGGTCAGCTCCTCGGTGAGGAAGAATCCCGTGACGCAGAAGGCCAGCGCGGGGACGACGGTCTGGCCGACGGCCGGGACGAAGCCGAGCGCGAACCAGAGCAGGCTCCAGAGGGTGACGCGGATGAGCAGCGCGATGGCCTCCCGCAGGCCGATCCACAGCTCCGCCCAGACCGACAGGCCCGATTCGGGCACCGCGCCGCCCTCGGAGCGGTCGACCTGTTCGGAGAGCGACTCGTAGAAGGGCTGGCCGACCAGGAGCGTGACCGCGGTGAAGCTGATGACGGCGAGGAAGAGGCAGGTGGCGGCGAAGAGGAGGGAGAGCGCGCCGCGGAAGACGCCGAGCCAGGGGGAGGACCAGTCGTCGGCGAAGGGCGTGGCCCATGCGATGACGTCGTCGGTCCAGAAGAAGAGGGCGACGAGGGCCGCCGCGTATCCGACGAGGGTGATCAGGGCAGGGATCATCCCGAACCCCCACCACCTCCCGTGCCGGGCCACCCAGCGTTGCCCCTCCAGCAGATAACCGAAGCCACTCGCAAGATCACGCATGGGCCGAAGCCTACTGGGCCCCGGTGGCCGCCCCGCCCGGGGCGTTTTCCACGTCCCGGCCGTTGCCACGCACCGGTCGGTCGTTGCCACGCCCCGTGAGGGTGAGGGGAGTTGGCCGTAAAGGGGAGTTGACGGAGGGGGACTTTGCCGAACCCACAGGCACCCCACAGAAACGGCCTCTAGTTTCCATGCCCATGACAGAATTCTCCCCCGCCCCCATCGGGCGCCGAAGAGTACTGATCGCCGGAAGCGCCGCCGCGGCGGCCATCGGAGTCGCCGGCGCGAGCACCGCCGCGGCCCGCCCCGGAACGGCGGCGGCGCCGGTCCCGGCCACCGCGGCGGCCGGGACCGGTGACACCGCCGCCATCTGCACCCTCACCAAGGAGCTGACCGAGGGCCCGTACTACCTCGACCACGCCCTCGTCCGCTCCGACGTCGCCGAGGGCAAACCGGGCGTGCCGCTCCGGCTCACCCTCACCGTTGTGGACGCCGCCACCTGCGCACCGCTCAACAAGGCGCTGGTGGAGATCTGGTACTGCGACGCGCTCGGCGAGTACTCCGGCTTCGTCGGCAACAACGGCCACCAGGAGCCGGACAACGGCAGGTTCCTGCGCGGCGGTGTGCTCACCGGCGCCGACGGGGTGGCCAACCTCACCGGGATCTACCCCGGCTGGTACCGCGGCCGCTGCGTCCACGTCCACCTCAAGGTGCACACGGGCGTCACGCTCACCTCCGACGGTTCGTTCACCGGGGGCAACGAGATCCACACCGGTCAGCTCTTCTTCGACGAGAAGATCACCGAAGCGGTGGCCAAGCTCTCCCCGTACGCCACCAACACCGTCCCCCGCACCCCGCTGTCCGCCGACGGCATCTACGGCAACGGCGGCACCGCCGCCGGGCTGCTCGCCGTGACGGCGCTGGGCAGCACCCCGGCAGCCGGTTACCGCGGCACGCTCACCGTCGGCGTCCACCCGGACGCCTGAGACCGCGCGGACCGCGCGGACTTCGCGGACTTCGCGGACTTCGCGGACTTCGCGGACTTCGCGGACTTCGCGGACCCCGCTGGCCCGTTCCCGTCCCGGCACACCCCGCCCGGCATCCCGGGCGGGGTTCTTCACGGCCGCCGTCCGTGCTCAGGCCAGGCGGATGACGTTCCAGGACATCGGCTCCAGCGTGGCGCACAGGGCGCCGTCCGCGAGCGCCGTGCCCTCGCCCGGGTGCGGGGTGACGCGCTCGGGCTCCGCGAGGGTGTTACGGGCCTCGGGGTCGGCGTCGGCGAGGACGGTGTGCTCGACCACGCGGGTCACCGGCAGGGCGTGCAGGACGACCTCCAGCGGCAGGGGGCGGTGCTGGTCGCGGTTGACCGCGAAGACCGTCACCTCGCCGGTGGGCTCGTCGAGGACGGCGGTGGCGTGCAGCAGCGGGACCTCGCCGTAGGTGGCGGTCTCATACGTCGGGCTGTCGACGTTGACCTGCAGCACCCTCCCCCGCCCGTGGGCCGACGCCTGCGCGAAGGGGTAGAAGGTGGTCTGCCGCCAGGCCGGGCCGCCCGGTTCGGTCATGATCGGGGCGATGACGTTGACCAGCTGGGCGAGGCAGGCGACGGTGACCCGGTCGGCGTGGCGGAGCAGGGCGATGAGGAGCGAGCCGAAGACGACGGCGTCGGTGACGGAGTAGTTGTCCTCCAGGAGGCGCGGGGCCTCCTCCCAGTTGAGCGGTTCGGCGTTCTGGTAGTGGGTCTGGTACCAGACGTTCCACTCGTCGAACGAAAGATTGATCTTCTTCTTGGACTTCAGCCGGGCGCCGATGTGGTCACACGTGGCCACGACGTTCTCGATGAAGGACTCCATGTCCACCGCCGAGGCGAGGAAGGAGTCGCGGTCGCCGTCGCGCTCCTCGTAGTAGGCGTGCAGGGAGATGTGGTCCACCAGGTCATAGGTCTCCCGCAGGACCGTCGCCTCCCAGGCGGCGAACGTCGGCATCGCCTGGTGGGAGCTGCCGCACGCGACCAGCTCCACGTCCGGGTCGATCTGCCGCATCGCGCGGGCGGTCTCGGCGGCGAGCCGCCCGTACTCCTCGGCGGTCTTGTGCCCGGTCTGCCAGGGGCCGTCCATCTCATTGCCCAGGCACCACAGCCGGATCCCGTACGGATCCTTGTCGCCGTGGCCGATCCGGAGGTCGGCGAGGGCGGTGCCGGAGGGGTGGTTGGCGTACTCCTGCAGCTCCAGCGCCTCGGCGACACCGCGGGTGCCGAGGTTGAGCGCCATCATGGGCTCGCCGCCGACCTTGCGCACGAAGTCGATGTACTCGGAGAGGCCGAAGCGGTTGGTCTCGGTGGAACGCCAGGCGAGGTCGAGCCGGCGGGGCCGCTCCTCGACCGGCCCGACGCCGTCCTCCCACTTGTAGCCGGAGACGAAGTTGCCACCGGGATACCGGATGACGGTGACACCGAGCTCGCGGATCAGCGCGAGGACGTCGGTGCGGAGACCGGCGTCATCGGCGGTGGGGTGGTCGGGTTCATGGATGCCGGTGTAGACGCAGCGTCCGAGATGCTCGACGAACGAGCCGAAGAGGCGGGGGTTGACGTCGCCGACGGCGAAGGCGGGGTCGAGGGTGAACCGGGCGGAAGCGGTCTGCGGCATGGCGGCCCATCTCTTCGGGAGGCGGCTATTCGAAATATCGACCAGCGCTCGTTTCTTCGAACGTGACCGTAAGATCTTGCCGCCGGGTGCGTCAATGGGGGCCGCGTGGAGTTGTCCGAGCTACTCGGCGTGGCCGAGTGCGGGTTTGGTCTCGCGCCTTCGGCGCGTGTGAGCAACGGGGCAGGGCGGGCGGGGGCACGCCGTCGCCGGCCGCCGGGCCCGTGAACGGCAGGCGCCGGTGGCGGCATCCGTACTCGGCGGCCAAGCCCCATCCGGACGGCGAGCGACGAGACGATCCCACCGAGCGCGACACCGCGTCGCCCCTCCCGGCACCCCTCCTCAAAACGCTTGATCTAACGCAACTAATCCATCAAACGTTTTCCAGAGGGGTACCCACCCCCTGCTGTCCGGTGTCGATCCCAGCTCCCGGCCACGGAAGCCGTGACCGGCGCCCGCGCTCACCGGCCCGGCGGCCGGCGACGCGGGCCCGGCCCGGCACCCCCTGCCCCGCTGCTCACATGCGCCGAAGGCACGAGACGAAACCCGCACCCCGAGCACCCCGAGCGCGGAGTCCCCACCACCCGCGACGCCCGCCCCTACAGCGGGCCGGATCGATCGCTGGAGAGCCTCAGCCGCAGCTCCTGCTCCTGGTCGCCCGCCACCACCCCCAGTTCCCGCACCGTGAAGGCGCGGGCCAGGACGTCCGCCATCTGCCGCACCGCGCGGGGGCCGCCCTGGAGTTCGGCGGTGACGGGCGCCGTCAGGGAGGCGGGGCGCGGTTCTTCGCGCGTGTCGGCCGCCTCGAACGTGGAGGTCCACACCGTGGGCCGCCCCTCCGTCGCGTCCTGCGGAAGATCGGCGTACGCCTGGTCGGAGCGGTAGCAGACGCGCAGCACACCGAAGACGGCCTCGGCGTCCTGCCGCGAGATCCCGCTCAGCGCCACCAGCACCTGCGAGGCGGAGCGCGGCTGGTCCTGACCGGGCATCGTGGACATGGGGGCCACCTTTCTCGTCGGTTCCCGTGCGCTCACGAGCTGTCGTGCGAGCTCCTTCAAGCCCCTTCCAGCACGTTCGAGCGCACTCGAACCCATCGACGTCATCGAACTCGCCCGACCTCGTTCGGGTCCCGTTCGAGCTCGTTCGATCTCGTTCTCCGGCTGTCAGGACCTGCGGGTACCCCATCGCCTCCGGCGCATCACCTCATGAGCGAGCCCTTGCCCGATCCCACCGTCGCCCGTGGGGGCAGCCCGTCCGGCCGGAACGGGCTGCCCCGTCCGTCAGTCCTCGAAGGCGACGATCATCTTGCCCGTGTTCTCCCCGCGGAGCATGCCGAGGAAGGCGTCCACCGCGTTCTCCACGCCCTTGATGACGGTCTCGCGGTAGTGCAGCTTGCCGTCCCGGATCCAGCCGCCGACCTCCTCGAAGAACTGCGGCTGCAGGTGCTGGTGGTCCGCGACCAGCATGCCCTGGATGCGCAGCCGCTTGCCGATGACCAGCGTGAGGTTGCGCGGGGCGGCGGGCGCCTCGGTGACGTTGTACTGCGAGATCATGCCGCAGACGGCGATCCGGCCGTGCACGTTGAGGCGGCCGATGGCGGCCTCGAGGTGCTCCCCGCCGACGTTGTCGAAGTAGACGTCGATCCCGTCCGGCGCGGCCTCCTTCAGCCGCTCGGCGACCGGGCCCTTCTTGTAGTTGAACGCCGCGTCGAAGCCGTACTCGTCGAGCAGCAGCCGGACCTTCTCGTCCGACCCGGCGCTCCCGATCACCCGGGAGGCGCCCTTGAGCTTGGCGATCTGGCCGACCTCACTGCCGACCGCGCCCGCCGCGCCGGAGACGAAGACCGCGTCGCCCTCCTTGAAGGAGGCGACCTCCAGCAGCCCCGCGTAGGCGGTGAGTCCGGGCATGCCGAGCACGCCGAGGTAGGCGGGGAGCGGGGCGGCCCCGGGGTCCACCTTGACGGCATTCTTGCCGTTCACCACCGCGTACTCCCGCCAGCCGCCGAAGTGCAGGACGTGGTCGCCGACGGAGACGCCGTCCACGTTCGAGGCGATGACCTTGCCGACCGCGCCGCCGTCCATCGGCTGGTTCAGCTGGAACGGCGGCGTGTACGACTTCACGTCGTTCATCCGCCCGCGCATGTACGGGTCCACCGACATGTAGAGGTTGCGGACCAGCACCTGATCGGGGCCCGGCTCGGCGACCGGGGCCTCGCGCAGCGCGAAGTCCTCCGGCTTCGGCCATCCCTCGGGACGGGCGATCAGGTGCCATTCACGGCCGGTGGTGGGGGTGACGGACATGGAAGGGGGCCTCTCCTTTGCTTCAGCTGTTGAAACAATCATGTTGCTTGATATTTCAGGATGTCAAGCAACTGGGTACTCTGGTGCCCATGACGTCCCGCATCGACCCGCTGACCCTCGAAGTCGTCGAGCTCATCGGCACCATCGTGGCCCGTTATCACGAGGAATACGAGGAGGCGGCGGCCAAGCACGCCCTGACCGGAGCGCAGGCCCGGGTGCTGGGCCTGCTGTCCCGGGCCCCGACACCGATGCGACGGCTCGCACAGCAGCTGAAGTGCGAACCGTCGAACGTCACCGGGATCGTGGACCGTCTGGAGGCGCGCGGCCTCGCCGAGCGCCGCCTCGACCCGGCCGACCGCCGGGTCAAGCTCGCCGCCGCCACCGAGGCGGGCCGGGAGACCTCCGCACAGCTCCGGGGCTCGCTCGACTTCGCACGCGAACCGCTGGCGGAGCTGTCCGACGAGGAGCGCACGGTGCTGCGCGATCTGCTGAAGCGGGTGCTGGGCGACGTGTCGTAGGGAGCCCGGGGCCCGGGGCCCGGTTGTGCCGCGTCAGACCGGTTGTGCCGCGTCAGTCGAGGGACGCCAGGCAGCAGCGAGGCGTCCTGGCGCGGGCGGTCGCGACGCGGCCGGGCCCTCGTCGCAGGTCTCCCCGGGTCCTCGGCCAGCGCGTTGTGAGCGTGCGTACCAGGGCGGCGAGCGGGGCGGACCCCGGCCGGCGCGGCACTACACGCACCACCACAGGAAGCAGTTCTCCGTGGGCGTCGGGTCCGGCGTCGGCGGGTCGGTCGGCGGGGCGGTCGGCCCGGGGTTCGCCGGGGTGGTGGGCCGCTGGGACGCGCCGGGACCGCCCGGGGCCGAGGGGGCGGAGGCATCCGGCGGCCCGGAGGACGAGGCGCCGTCCGGACCGGACGGGGCACCGTCGTTCCCGCCCTCGGTCCGCCCGCCGTCCTCGCCCTCGCCCGCTGCCGTGTCCCCGTCCTCGCCCCGGCCGCCGCTTTCCGCCGAGGGGACCGCGCTCGGGCCGCCCGTCTCCCGGGTGGCCGACTCGGCGGGATCCGTCGCCCCGCCGCTGCGGTCGGCCACCGGCTCCTGCCGTCTGGGCGCCGGGGAGGACTCCCGCCAGTGCCCCTCGGTGGCCAGCTCGGCCACGAAGACCGCGGCCAGCACCGGGCCGAGCACCGCGGCCAGGATCGTCACCCGGCGTCCCCGCCCCCGGCGGGCCCGGCGGGCGCGGCGGTGGCCGAAGAGTCCGAGCACACCGCGGGACTTGGGCTTCCGGCGGGAGACGCGCGAGGGAGTGGGGGTGTGCGCCGTGTCCACCACGTCCGGCGCGACCGGCGCGTCCGCCATGACCGGTGCGTCCGGTGCGACCGGCGCGTCCACCATGACCGGCGCGTCTGGCGCGTCTGGCGCGACCGGCGCGTCCGGCGCGTCCGGCGCGTCCACCATGACCGGCGCGTCCGGCGCGGTGGGGGGCGGGCCGAGGTCCGCGGTGGGATTCCCGCATCCGGGGCAGAAGGAGGCACCGTTGAGATGGCGGCGGCAGGAAGAGCAGTAATCCATTTCGCCGGGCAGGTTATGTGGCCCACGGGCAGGGCAGCAGGACGCGCGGTGTGAGGATCCTGTGCAAAGAACCGTACGAACGCCCTCGTCAGCCCCCGTCCCGCCGGTGGCCGGTGCCCGCCCGGCGCCCGCTCAGCCGGCGAAGGCGGGCTGCGCCAGCCCCTGCCCCACGCCCTGGATGACCAGCAGCGACCCGGCGAGCGGCGGCGCGGCGGCGCCGAGTCCGACCCGCGCCGAGGTCAGATACAGATCGCGGAGGTCCGTCCCGCCGAAGGCGCACGCGGTCGGGCGCGGGAACGGCAGCTCCACCACCCGATCGAGGGTCCCGTCGGGGGCGTAGCGACGGATCGCAGCGCCGTCCCACAGGGCGACCCACACCGCGCCGTCGGCGTCCACGCACAGCCCGTCCGGAAAACCCGCGCCCGCCTCGACCTCGACGAACGGCCTCCGGCCCGAAACCACCGGCCCGTCCACGCCCACCGCGCCCGCCGCACCCGCCGCACCCGCACCGTCCGCCACGTCGAAGACGTCGATACGGCGGGTGGGGGTGTCGATGTAGTACATGAGGCGGCCGTCCGGGCTCCAGCCGATGCCGTTGCTGACCGTGACCTCCGGCAGGAACTCCGTACGGGAACCGTCGGCCCCGACCCGGGAGAGCGTGCCGCCGCCGGTCGCCTCGTCGTAGCGCATGGTGCCCGCCCAGAGCGAGCCGTCGGGCGCGACCGCGGCGTCATTGCCGCGGCGGCCGGGGACCGCCTCGCGCAGCAGCCAGGCGAAGCCGCCGTCGGCCCCGTACACCCCGATGCCGTCGCGGAGGTTGACCACCAGCCCACCGCCCGCGCGGGGCTTGGCCGCGCCGACGTGCTGTTCGGTGGCCAGGGTGGTGCGGCGGCCGGTGGCGGGGTCGTAGGTGTGCACGCGGGAGGAGAGGATGTCCACCCAGATCAGCCGCCGGGCGGCGGCGTCCCAGGTGGGTCCCTCGCCGAGCACGGCGGCGGCGCGCACCGCGATGTCGAGCGATGGCCGTGTGCTCATACGTCCCGCCCCCTGTGCCCCAGCCGCACCGACAGCTCTCCCGCGCCCTTGGCCACCAGCTCCTCCAGCTCGGCCTGGCGCTCCTCGCTCCAGCGGATCGTCGGCACCGAGATCGACAGCGCCGCGACCACCTTTCCGGTGGAGTCCCGTACCGGAGCCGCCACACAGTTCACATCCGGGTTGGACTCCCGCTGCTCGACCGCGACGCCGCGCTCGCGCACGGCGGCGAGGTGGCGGCGCAGTTCGGCGGGGGAGGTGATGCTGTTGTCCGTCATCGCGGCCAGCGGCTGACCGTCGGGCAGCCGCGCGTCCAGGGCGTCCTCCGGGAGGGAGGCCAGCAGCATCTTGCCGACCGAGGTGCAGTGGGCGGGCAGTCGGCGGCCCGCGGCGGAGACCATGCGGACGGCGTGGGTGGAGTCGACCTTGGCGATGTAGATGACGTCCGCGCCCTCGAGGATGGCGACGTGGACGGTCTCGTCGCAGGTCTCCGCGACGCTGCGGGCCACCTGCTGGCCCTCGGCCGCCAGGTCGAGCTGCTCGGCGTAGCGGCTGCCCAGCTGGTATGGCCGCACTCCGAGCCGGTAGCGGCCGGGCTGATCGGGCACCGGGACCAGGTAGGAGCGGGCGGCCAGGGTGGTCACCAGCTCGTGGACCGTCGTACGGGGCAGCCCGAGCCGCCGGGTGATCTCGGGCGCGGAGAGCGTGCCGTCCCCGTCCAGGAAGAGCTCGAGTATGTCCAGAGCCCGTGTCACCGCGGGCACCAGGCGTCCCATAACGCTCGCCCTCCCCTTCTGGTTGAGCTGGCAAGTGTTCGAGATACCGGCTGGCGGCCGGTATCGCGAACACAGATTACGCATAGCCGACTTCCCCCGGCAATGGTCCGGCAAAGCCGCCCGCGCCGGGGACGGGCCGGGGCCGTCGCCGGGACCGGCCGGTGCCGTGTCCAGCACGGGCCGGGGCCGTACCCAGGACCGGCCGTGCCGTACCCAGGACAGCCCGGGAGGGCGGGCCGGTGCGCCACGATGGGAGCCATGGATTCCGCGTCTGACTCGTTCCCCCGGTCCGAGTCGTTCCCCTCCCCCTTCCCCTTCGTCCTCGTCCTGCTGCGGCGGATGGCCGACCACCAGCCGGGGCTGGTCGAGGACGCGCTGCGCGAGCTGGGCTTCGGGCGTTCGGTGATGCGCGAGGCCAACCGGCGCTGGCAGGCCATGCGGCGCTCACCACGGCGACGCTCGGCGGTCGCCCACTACCGCGCCGTGCTGGGCCCGCCCGAGTCCACCTCCACCCGCCGGATCGGCGATCTGACCTGCGAGGCGCTGAGCTGGTCCGTGCCGCTGTGGCCGGATCTGCGGTTCGAGGTGCTCACCGCGCCCAACGGGGCGGTGTGGAACGAGTGGCTGGTGCGCGCCCCGGGCGCGTCCGGACCGGCCTTGCGCACCGCCGCCGACCTCGTGCCCTGGTCCTGCACGGTGGACGAGGTGGCGCGCGCCTTCGCGCCCGCGCGGCCGATGGAGGGCTCGGCACCCACCCGCTGGCGGCTCGCCTTCGACGCGCCGGACCCGCAGAACGGTGAACTCCGCCACTGGGTGGCGGAGTTCACCTGGGGTCTGTTGCAGCGCGTGGAGAACGTCAGGCCAGCTTCGCCGACAGGGTGATCTCCGTACCGGCGAGCGCCTGGCTCACCGGGCAGTTCTTCTTGGCGTCCTCGGCCGCCGCGACGAACGCGGCCTCGTCCAGGCCCTCCACCGTGCCCTCGACGGTGAGGTGGATACCGGTGATACCGGTGCCCGGCTGGAAGGTGACCTCGGCGCGGGTGGTCAGCTGGGTGGGCGGGTTGCCCGCCTGGGTGAGGCCGTGCGAGAGCGCCATCGAGAAGCAGCTGGAGTGGGCCGCCGCGATCAGCTCCTCGGGGCTGGTCCTGCCGTTCGCCTGCTCGGCGCGGGACGGCCAGGAGACCGGCTGCTCGCCGATGCCGGAGGAGTCGAAGGTGACGGTCCCCTTGCCCTCGGCCAGATTGCCCTGCCAGACGGTGTGCGCGATACGCGTCGTAGCCATGCTCGCTGTCTCCTGCTTCCTGTCGGTGACGTCCACCTGTCGGCGGTGGAACGCCGGTGGTGACATCGGATCGGATGTGATCACCCGGCGGGGACGCCACCGCTTCCGGTCGCTCCCTGCCCGGAGATCGCCTCCGAGCCTACGTTCCAGGCGGCGATGGCCGGGCGGCCATGCTCAGTTCCCAGTCGACTCACGGTCGCGGTGTCCAGCCGGAAGAGCGCGCCGGCGGACGGGGGCAGGCCCAGTCGGCGGGCGGCGAGCACCCGCAGGACGTGGGCGTGCGCCACCAGCACCACATCGCCGCCGTCCTCCGCGTCCAGATCGGGCGCGATCCGGGCGAGCACCCGGTCCACCCGGGCCCCGATCTCCTCCGGCGACTCCCCCGGGTGACCGGGGCCCGGCGGGACGCCGTCGGTCCACAGCTCCCAGTCCGGGCGGGTGCGGTGGATCTCGGCGGTGGTGACGCCCTCGTAGTCACCGTAGTCCCATTCGTGCAGCTCGGGCTCGATGGTGAAGTCCTCCAGCCCGGCGAGGTGCGCGGTGCGCACGGCCCGCCCCAACGGGCTGACCAGGGTCTGCCCGATCTTCCGCGCGGCGAGCAGCGGGCGCAGCTCGTGCGCCTGCTCCTCGCCGCGGGCCGTCAGGGGCAGATCGGTCCAGCTGGTGTGCTTCCCCGACCGGCTCCATTCGGTCTCACCGTGCCGGATCAACAGCAGCTCAGCCACGGTCGCCGGACGCCTTCTCCTCATCGATGGCCCGCTTCTCGTTCGCGGCGGCGGCGATGGAGGCGCGCACCGACTCCATGTCGAGGTCCCGGGCCTGGCCGATGACGTCCTCCAGGGCCTGCTCGGGGAGGGCGCCGGGCTGGGCGAAGACCGCGATGTTCTCGCGCACGATCATCAGCGTGGGGATGGACTGGATGTCGAAGGCGGCGGCCAGTTCGGGCTGGGCCTCGGTGTCGACCTTGGCGAACAGCAGATCCTGGTGGCGTTCGGCGGCCTTCTCGTAGACGGGCGCGAACATCCGGCACGGCCCGCACCAGGAGGCCCAGAAGTCGATCAGGACGAAGTCGCTCCCGGACACGATGTCGTCGAAGTTGTCCTTGGTGAGCTCAACGGTGCTCGTGCTCATGCCTGCGTTACCCGCTTCCGTACGTCGGCAGATGCCTTGTGCACGGTAACCCCGCCCCCGCCGTCCGTTATTCCGGTGCCGTCCCCGCGGCTAACCCGTCCGGAAGCGTATGCCGAGGTCGGCGGGGGTGAAGTGGTGCACGCCCCGGGTGGACAGCCCGTGCCCGGTCCCCCGGAGGACCCAGAAGCCGCCCGTCCGGCCGTGGCCGTAGCCGGGCGCGGCGGCGACCACATCGTCATGTCCGTCCCCGTCGGTGTCGAGCAGCGGGGGCTGGGGGGCGAAACCGTCGGAGCCGTACGGAGCGTGGCGGCCGGGCACCCCCGGGGTGTCAAGGTCGACGGCCTGCTCCCCGCCGTCCCCCACGTGCGTGCTCGCGGCGGGGTCGTACTCACCGCCGCGCCCGCGCCGGGAACCGGGCAGCAGGACGAGCCGGCCGTTGCCGTGGTTCGTCTCCGGGACGGCCACCACGAGGTCGGGACGGCCGTCACCGGTGATGTCGCCCACGGCCGGGGAGCCGCCGAACCCGTCGCCGCGCCGCGGCTCGCCGGGCAGACCGGGAGCGGACGGGTCGACCGTAAGGTCCGCACGCCCCCGGCCCGGACCGGACCTGGCGCCGTGGACGACGGTGAGCCGGCCGGAGCCGTGGTGCCGTCCGGTGCCGAGGGTCCCTTCGCCGGGCGCGAGCAGATCGTCGATCCCGTCGTGGTCGGCGTCCCCGGCCGCGGGCTCGCGCGGGCCGTCCTCCGTACCGAGGGCGTGGGCCAGGCGCGGCTCGGGCCGCTTGTCCCGCACCAGGCCCTTGAGGCTGCCGCGGTAGTGGACGACGGGGAGGTCGAGGGGGGCGGTGTCACCGGCCCCCGGCCGGTCCGGCTGGTCCAGGCCGCCCTGCTGCTCCGGCTCACCTTCCTGGTCCGGCTGATCCGGCTGGTCCCGCTGGTCCGGCCCGCCCTGCCGCTCCGACCCGCCCTGCTGCTCCGGCTGGTCCGGCTGGTCCGGCTGGTCCGGCCCGCCCTCCTGATCCGGCTGGTCCCGCTGGTCCGGCTCACCCTCCTGATCCGGCTGGTCGGCGTCGTAGCGGTAGGTCAGCACCACATCCGTGCGGTGGTCGCCGTCGAAGTCCCCGGCGGTGGCGGTGGCGGGCGCGGCGCGGCGTTCCCGCCCGGTGGGGAGCGGGGCGGTACGGGCGGGGGCGGTCCCGGTGCCGAACGGCCCGTACAGCACGCGCAGCGCACCCCCGCCGCCCGCCTCCGAGGCGAGCAGGTCGGCGGCGCCGTCCCCGTCGAAGTCGCCCACGGCCAGCGCCAGGAACCCGGCCGCGCCACCGCCGAGCGGGCGCGGCGCGGACAGCCCGTGGCGGCCGCCGCGCAACACCACCGTCTCCCCCCTCCGCTCGGCCCCCGGCGTCCTCCCGTGCCGGAAACGGGCCGTCACCAGGTCGGTGTATCCGTCCCCGTCGAGGTCGGTGCGCAGCAGCGGCCCCACGTAGTCGTCCTCGGCGCCGTCGACGACAAGGCGGTGTCGGGGGTCGAGGCCCCGTGGCGAGCCGTAGACCACCGCCAGCCGGGCGGGCAGCGGCCCCCGGGAGGCACTGGTGGGACGGATGGTGGTGGCGAAGTCGTCATAGCCGTCGCCGTTGAAGTCCCCCAGCGACGCACCGGCGGCCTCCTTCGCGGCCCCCACCACCGGCCTCCGCTCCCCATGGCCCCGGTGGCCGCCCCGACTGCACCCGGCGAGCAGCAGCACGGTGGACACGGTCACGGCGGCGACGGGGACGATCGAACGCACGGCGGCACCTCGCGAGTCGGATCGGCACGGGCAGGGGCACGAGTTCGGGCAGGGGCACGGGCACGAGCACGGGCACGGTTGACGGTTTCTCCCTCGCTCAAGGACTCCACCCGGCGCTTCCGGGTTGCTCCGTGGAATTCACGCGACACCGGGCGCCGGGGTTGCGATCATTGCGGGATTCTCCCCCGGACCAGGAAGGCGATGACCGATGCCTGCCGTACCCGCCGATCCGACGGTGCTGCACCCGATGCCCGGACAGCCGCGGGTGGTGCTGCTGAAGCCGCTGGTCACCTCCCCGCTGATCGAGGTCGGGGAGTTCTCGTACTACGACGACCCGGACGACCCCACCGCGTTCGAGACCCGCAACGTCCTGTACCACTACGGGCCCGAGCGGCTGGTCATCGGGAAGTTCTGCGCACTGGGCGAAGGGGTGCGGTTCATCATGAACGGCGCCAACCACCGCATGGACGGCCCCTCGACCTTCCCCTTCCCCATCATGGGCGGTTCGTGGGCCGACCACTTCGACCTGATCACGGGTCTGCCCGGGCGGGGCGACACCGTGGTCGGGAACGACGTGTGGTGCGGATACCGGTCGACGGTGATGCCCGGTGTCCGCATCGGCCATGGCGCGGTCATCGCCTCCGGTTCCGTGGTCGTGGACGACGTCCCCGACTACGGCATCGTGGGCGGCAACCCGGCCCGGCTCATCCGCCGCCGCTACGACGACGAGGACATCGCCCGGCTGCTGGCCCTGGCCTGGTGGGACTGGCCGATCGAGCACCTCACCGCCCATGTCCGCACGATCATGTCGGGAAGCGTGGCCGACCTCGAGGCGGCGGCTCCGGCGTGATCTCGGCGGGCCCGCCGCCCCCGGCGTCGGCGCGGCGTTGGTCAGGCCCGCCACCCGCCGCGTCGGCGTAGCGGCGGGCCAGCCGTGCGAAGGCGTCCTTGAGCTCGGGCGGCCCGACCACCTCGATGTCGGCGTCGAACCTGCCGATGGTGGCGGCCAGCCCGGGCCATGACCACGCGCCCAGGACGAGCCGGCAGCGGTCCGGGCCGAGCGCTTCCACGACTCCGTCGTGGACGTAGGGGAAGACGTCGGCGGCGGGGAGGCCGAGGATCACCTCACCCCGGCAGGGCCAGCCGCCGGAGCCGTCCGAGCCACTGGAGCCGTCCCAGCCGCCGGAGCCGCCCGAGCCACCCGAGCCACCGGAGCCGTCCGAGCCGCCCGAGCCGTCCGAGCCCCGGAACCTGGCGGCGACGAACGCGGCCACATCCCCGCCGGGCACTTCGCGCGGGGTGAAGCGGGGCCCCGTGGGGGTGCGCGGCGTGATCCGGTCCACCCGGAAGGTGCGCCAGTCGTCGCGGTCGAGGTCCCAGGCGATGAGGTACCAGCGCCCGCCCCAGGTGACGAGGTGGTGCGGCTGCGCCCGGCGCGGCGGAGGGGGCACGGGGAGAGCGGTGTCGGCGGCTCCCGGCGGGGAAGCGGGGGTGTAGTCGAAGCGGAGTTCTTCACGGGCGCGGACGGCCGCGCTGAGCGTCACCAGGACGCCCGGGTCGACCTGCGGACGCGGCCGGGTCCCGGCGCGTTCGACGGCGGTGATCCGCAGGGCGTCGACGCGGTGGCGCAGCCGTGCGGGCATGACCTGCCGGACGGTGTGCAGCGCACGCCTGACGGCCTCCTCGATACCGGCGCCGGTGGCGGCGGCGGTCTGGAGGGCGACGGCCAGGGCCACGGCCTGGTCGTCGTCGAAGAGCAGCGGCGGCAGCTCCGTACCCGCGTCGAGCCGGTAGCCCCCGTCGGGGCCCTTGGTGGTCACGATGGGGTAGCCGAGTTCACGCAGCCGGTCCACGTCGCGGCGCACGGTGCGCGAGCTGACCTCCAGCCGCTCGGCCAGCAGCTGCCCCGGCCAGTCGCGGCGCGCCTGGAGCAGCGAGAGCAGGGACAGCAGACGCGCTGACGTCTTCGGCATGACTCCCATTCTGCGCCGAGTAGCGGCCACAACCTGTCCGCTACCTCTGTGAATGTTGGCTCCGTCAGACGACGAGAACGACCAGAAGGACCCGATCACCGTGACCGCCAGCACCACAACCCCCACCACCCTCGACGCCGAGCGGGCCGACCTCGACGCCGAGCGGGCCGATCTGCTCGCCGAGCTCGCCGCCGCGCGGGCCGCCCTGATCAAGACCGTGCAGGAGCTCAGCGACGAGCAGGCCGGTGAGCGCCCCACGGCCAGCACGCTCTGCCTGGGCGGGCTGATCAAGCACGTCGCGTTCATCGAGGAGGGCTGGATGCGCTTCGTCCTCGAGGGCCCCTCCGCGCTGCGGTACGACCTGCCCGAGGGGGTCACCTGGGCCGACCTCATGAGCGGCACCGCGAAGGAGTTCCCGCAGTGGGCGATCGACAGCCAGAACAACTTCCAGATGCTGCCCGATGACACGCTGGCCGGGGTGCTCGAGCGCTACGAGCAGGTGGCCGCCCGGAGCACGGAGGTCATCTCCACCGTCCCCGACCTGTCGGCGACGCACCCGCTGCCGGAGGCGCCCTGGAACGAGCCGGGTGCGGAACACAGCGTGCGCCGGGTGATCATGCACGTCATCGCCGAGACCGCCCAGCACGCCGGGCACGCGGACATCATCCGCGAGACGCTCGACGGGCAGACGTCCAGCTGACCGCCTCCCGGAACCGCTCGGCGCCGCGCTGCTGACGGCCGTCACCGGCGCGGCGCCGGACCCCATGAGCCAAGGAACCCGAAGGGAACGGCGCGACCGTGAAGACGCGTGAGCTGGGGCGGACCGGTATCCAGGTCAGCCCCTACTGCCTGGGCACCATGAAGTTCGGTCAGGTGGGCAATCCCGACCACGACGACTGCGTCCGGATCATCCACCGGGCGCTGGACGCGGGGATCAACTTCCTCGACACCGCCGATGTGTACGGCCCCCACGGGGAGTCGGAGGAAATCGTCGGCAAGGCGCTGCGCGGGCGGCGCGACGACATCGTGCTGGCCACCAAGGTCAACGGCAGGATGGGCGAGGACCCCAACCGCGGCGGCAACTCCCGGCGCTGGATCATCGCCGAGGTGGAGCACTCGCTGCGGCGCCTGGGGACCGACCACATCGACCTCTACCAGATCCATCACCCCGATCCGCGGACCGATCTGGAGGAGACCCTCTCCGCCCTGACCGACCTGGTGCGCAGCGGCAAGGTACGGGCGATCGGATCGTCCAACTTCCCGGCCTCGGAGATCGTCGAGGCGCAGTGGGTCGCGGACCGGCGCGGACTCCAGCGGTTCCGTACCGAGCAGCCCACGTACTCCATCCTCAACCGCGGCATCGAGCACGAGATCCTGCCCGTCTGCCAGCGGTACGGCATGGGCACGCTGGTCTGGAGCCCGCTGGCGATGGGCCTGCTCACCGGCCGTTACCGCAAGGGCCGAACCGTGCCGCCGCGGGACGCGCGGATGCGCTGGGTGCCCCGGCACATGACCGACGAGCGCAAACTCGACGCCGTGGAGCGGCTCATCCCGCTGGCCGAGGAGGCCGGCCTGTCGCTGACCCACCTCGCGATGGCCTTCGCCCTCACCCACCCCGGCGTCACCTCGGCCATCATCGGGCCGCGCACCATGGAGCAGCTCGACGACCTCCTGGCCGGCGCCGGAACCACCCTCGACGACGCGCTCCTGGACCGGATCGACGAGATCGCGCCGCCCGGAACCGACCTCGGCCCGATCGACGTGTCCTACACCCCACCGGCCGTCGAACGCGCCGCGCTGCGCCGCCGCCCGGCCGGGGAACGCGCCGCGGTGACCCGATGACCGTCCTGGGCACCCGGGCGCTGAACCGCGCCACGCTCGCCCGGCAGCTGCTGCTCGACCGCGCCGGCATGCCGGTCCTCGACGCCGTCGGGCACCTGTGCGGTATGCAGGCGCAGGAGCCGCAGGAACCGTTCACCGGGCTCTGGTCGCGGCTGCGCGGGTTCGACCCGGCCGTCCTGTCGGACCTGCTGACCGGGCGGAGGGTGGTGCGCACCCACCTGATGCGGCGCACCGTCCACCTGCTCACCGCCGATGACACCGTGGCCTGGCGCGCCCGCCACGACACCATGCTGCGCCAGCGGGTGCTCGGCACCTACCGCCGCGAGTTCGAGGGGGTCGACCTGGGCGAACTCGCCGTGGCGGGCCGGGCGGTGATGGCCGACGGCGAGCCCCGCACGATGGCCGAGCTGGTGCGGGTGCTCGCCGAGCGCTGGCCGGCCCCGGCCCCCCGGGCACTGGGCGAAATGCTGATCGCCGCCCTCGTGCCGATGGCGCAGACGCCGCCGCGCGGGCTGTGGCGGACCAAGGGCGGGGTGCGCAACGTCCTGCTCTCCTCCTGGCTGGGGCGGACCATCGACCCGCCCGCCCCGGACGGCGCCGACCCGGTCGGCCAGGCGCTGGTGCGGCGCTATCTGGCCGCCTTCGGCCCGGCGGCCTCGGCCGACCTGCGCGCCTGGTGCGGCCTGGCCGGGCTGCCGGCCGCGGTGGCCGCGATCCGCGAGGAGCTGGTCAGCTTCCGCGACGAGCGCGGGCGCGAACTGCTCGACCTGCCCGACGCGCCGCGCCTCGACCCCGACACCCCCGCCCCGGTGCGGTTCCTGCCGGCGTTCGACAACGCGATCCTCGGCTACCACGACCGCGGCCGGATCATCGACGACGCCCACCGCGGCCTGTCGGTCGCCGGGGAACGCGTGGTGCTGGTCGACGGCCGGGTCTCCGCGACCTGGACGGTCGAGGCCGGCACGGTGGCCGTCACCCCGCTGGGCCGCCTCTCCCGGGCCGACCGCGACGCCGTGGCCGAGGAGGGGCGGGAGCTGGCGTCGTTCCTCTCCGACGGGGAGAGCCACCGGGTACGCGTCGCCGAGGCTCCGCGCTGAGCGGACAGGGTTCCGCGCTGAGCAGACAGGATTCCGCGCTGAACGGACGAGGCTCCGCGCTGACCGGACAGGGTTCCGCGACGGACGCCGCGGATCCGGCGGCCGGGCGTCCCTCGCGGGGCCACGCCCGCCTCATGGGCGGTGTCCCCGGCGGCCGGCGCGGGGAGCACGGGGAGCGCGGGGAGCGCGGGGAGCGCGCGCTCGGGCGGGTGGCCGTGCCCCGAACGCGGCGGGACACGGCTCGTGGAAGCCAAGAAGAACGGCCACCAGGTGGCCGTGCCCCGAGCGCGGCGGGACACGGCCGGGTCGCGGCGACGGCTCAGCTCCATGCCCGTCGTTCCCGGCCACCGGGGTCGTCGAGCTGGGCCCACTCGGCGTCGATGCGCATCGTGGCCCGGCGCCGGGTGTCGTACGGCTCCCAGCCGGGGTCGCCGGTCTCGGCGAACCGGACCCAGGTCCGGTGCACCCGGGCAGCGAGGTCGGCGGGGGGCTCGTCGGGGCCGAGCAGGGCGGCCGGTCCGCGCAGATGGGGCAGATGGGCGAGGTCGAAGACGAAGGGCAGCTCCATCGCGTGGGTGGCGCCGAGTTCCCCGTCCAGGGCGTGGGAGCGCCAGGCGAACTCATAGGCGTAGGTGGCCGATCCGGGGTGGGCGGCGTGTGCGTCGGCCAGGGCCCAGCTGCCCGCGCCGAACAGCGCGTGGCCCAGGATGGCGGACCGCAGCTCGGCGGAGGACGCCTCGGGCCGGGACCTCCGGTACGTCTCGACGAGCCGCGCCGGGTCCGGGTGCGCACGCGCCGCCGCCGCCTCGACGTCGCCCGCGGTGGAGGTGGCGTACGTGCCCACGGGGACCAGGTAGAGGTTCCCCTCCTCGGTGTTGGTGCCGATGAGCAGGTCGACGCCGGCGCCGGGGCCGGTGGCGACGGACGCGGCGGGCTGTGTGTCCAGGACCAGGCTGAAGGGGCTGAGCCCGGCCAGCGGGTCGTGGTGCGTCGCGGTGCGCAGGTCGATGCCCGCGAGCCGGGCGGCGGCCTCGACCAGGCGGTCGTCGGAGATCTCCGCGAAGTCCTCGGCACGGGGCTCGACGCCCAGGGCCTCGGCCGCCGCCCAGGTGACGCGTGCGGCCTGCTCGGTGGTGAACGCGCCCAGACCGCTGCCGCTTTGGACGATCGCCCGGCGGAAGAGGCCCGCGGCACCGGGGGTGGCCAGGACGCCGCCGACGATGGTCGCCCCGGCCGACTGGCCGAAGAGGGTGACGTTGTGCGGGTCGCCGCCGAAGGCCGCGATGTTCTCCCCCACCCAGCGCAGCGCGGCGACGACGTCGAGCAGGCCGCGGTTGGCGGGCGCTCCGGGCAGGTCGAGGAACCCGGCGATGCCGAGCCGGTAGTTGAGGGTGACGAGGACGACGCCGTCGCGGGCGAACGCGGAGCCGTCGTACAGCGCGGACCGGGTCGATCCGGCGACGAACCCGCCGCCGTGGACGAACACCATGACGGGCAGGCCGCCGCCCGCGCCCTCGGGCGCCCAGACGTTGACCGTGAGGTAGTCCTCGCCGCGGCTCCAGCCTTCGCCGAAGTACGGGGACATGTCCACGCTGCCGAGCTTGCGCTCGGACTGGGGCGCGTTGGGTCCCGGGACAGTGGCGTCCCGGATGCCGTCCCAGGGCTCGTGCGGACGCGGTGGGGCGAACCGGCCGGCGCCGCGCGGAGGGGCGGCGTAGGGGATGTTGAGGAAGACGGCGGCGCCGTCCCGGCGCAGTCCGCGGACCGCTCCCCGCGCGGTGGTCACGACGGGGTCGGGGTGGTGGTTCACTTCTCGTGCCTTTCTGCCCTTACGCGGGCCTCAGCCCTGCTCGGTGTACGGGGCGAAGGGGGCCCAGCCCTTGATGGCGAACGTGCTGCCGTCGCGCGTCACTTCCGCCGCGCCGTGGCCGCCCAGGTGGGCGGGGATCACCAGGGCGTTGTTGTCGGCCGCCCAGCCCAGGACCTTGCGGCGGGTGGCGCGGGCGCCCGCGGGGTCCTCGCAGAAGCAGCTGTTGACGTCCGGCTCCAGGATCTGTACCGGGGTGTGCAGCATGTCGCCGACGAACACCGCGCGGTCCGAGCCAGAGGTAAGGGTCAGCACGGAGGCGCCCGGGGTGTGTCCGGGAGCAGCGTCCAGGCGGAGGTTGCCGTCGATGCGGTGGCTGTTCTCCCACAGCAGCGTCTGGCCGGCCGCGTGCACCGGGGCCACGCTGTCCTCGAAGACGTTCTGGTTGCCGCGGCCGAGGAGCGGCTTGTGCCCGTTCTCGGGATTCCAGAAGGCGAAGTCGTCCTTCGGCATCAGGTAGGTGGCGTTGGGGAAGGTGGGCACCCAGCTCCGCCCCTCCAGACGGGTGTTCCAGCCGACGTGATCGATGTGGAGATGCGTGTTGACCACGATGTCCACATCCTCGGGCGCGACACCGGCCCGCGCGAGATTATCCAGGAAATCCGTTTCGAGATGGCTCCAGACCGGCGCGTACGGGCGCTCCTTTCCATTGCCGACACCGGTGTCCACGAGGATCGTCCGGCCCTCGCTGCGCAGTACCCAGGTCTGGATCGCGCTGTTCACGATATTGGTCTCGGAATCCAGGAAATGCGGGCTCAGCCAGTCGGCGCCCTCGTCCCACACCTCTTGTGAATTCTCCGGGAAGAAGACGTCGGGCGTCATGTCCACGGGCCCGAAATATTCCCACACCCGGGTGACGGTGACCTTGCCGAGTTCGATCTGGTCCATAGGGGCTCCTTGCGGGTGTTCGAGAAATCGGCAGCTCTCCGGAGAAATCGGCAGCTCTCCGGGAACCGGAGACCTCCAGGAACCGGAGACCTCCAGGAGAGGAAGCCTTCCTGGAAAAGAAGTTCTCCGGAAAGGAAAGCTCTTCTGGAAACGTACGAGCGGCCCGGTGCGCGCGGTATCCGTAACGTGACTGCACCTGCGCACGCCCCGGGCCCCGGGCCCCGCGCTTGTAACCTGGTCGGCGCAAGGCGAGGCGGCTTCCGCTGGCGGGGTCACTTCCGATCGCAGAGTCACGATTCCTGGAGACTCCGTGGACAAGCGCACAGGCGGCCCCAGCACCGTCACGGGCCCGGAGCCGGACGCGGAGCCGGGCCCGGAGCCGGGCACGGAGGAGCCGATCGTCGGCCGGGACGCGGAGCTGGCGCGCCTCTTCCGTACCGTGGACCCCGCATCGTCCGACCCGCTGCTCCTGCTCGTCGGCGAGGTGGGCGCGGGGAAGAGCACGCTGCTGGACTCCGCGGCGCGCCGGGCCGAGGCGAACGGCGCCCGTGTCCTGCGCGCCCACGGGAGCGAGTCGGAGTCGACTCTCGCGTTCTCCGCGCTGCACCAGGTGCTGCGGCCGGTGCCGGCCGCGGTGGAGGCGCTGCCGGAGCGGCAGCGCACCGCGCTGCGCCACGCCTTCGGCGCGGAACCGGCCCCGGCGGAACCCGACCTGATGATGATCGGGACGGCCGTCCTGGGCCTGCTCTCGGCCCTGGGCGACCGGCAGCCCGTCCTGGTGGTGGTGGACGACGCGCAGTGGTGCGACCGGGCCTCCCTGGACGCGCTGTCCTTCGCCGCCAGACGGCTGGCCGGGGAGCCGGTCACGATGCTGCTCGGGGCCCGTGCCGACAGCCCGGTGCCGGGGTTCGACCGCCACGTACCGGTGCTGGCTCTGGGGCCGCTCGACGACGCCGCGGCCAACCGTCTGCTGGACCTGCGGCCGGAGAGACCCACCGGCAGGACCCGGGCGCGGATCCTCGACCAGGCCGCCGGCAACCCGCTGGCGCTCACCGAACTGACGCGGGCGGCCACCCCGACGCGGGCGGCCGGCGCGCACGACGCCACCACGGAGCCGCCGGCCGCGGGTCCGCTCCCGCTCACCGATCGCCTGGAGCGGATCTTCGCCGCCCGGCTGGACGGGCTTCCCGCCGCCACCACGCGGGCCCTGCTGCTCCTGGCCGCGATGGACACCGTCGACTCCGCCGCCGTCCCGGCCGGGCCGTGGCACACCGAGGACGACGCGTGGCTGCCCGCCGAGCGGGCCGGGCTGGTCCGGCGGACCGGCCGGGGCGTCCGGTTCCGTCATCCGCTGGTCCGCTCCGCCGTGTATCACACGGCGTCGTTC
>NZ_BBOX01000149.1 GCF_001553455.1 Streptomyces hygroscopicus subsp. hygroscopicus | reverse complement strand
GCCCTGCACCGTGCCGCGGAACTGGCGCCGGGGCGCGAGGACAGCGCCCGGCTGCTGGTCCGGGCCGCCGCCACGGCCGTCTTCACCGGCGACCTCGCCTGGGTCGAGGAACTGGCCGCCGCGGCGCGCGGGCGGACCGACGACGCGGCGCTCCTGGCCGAGGCCACGGCGCAGGCCGGACGGCTGGCGGCGCTGACCGTGCGCCACACCACGGTCTTCGCCCGGCTGGCCGACGCCGCCGAGCGGCTGGCGGGCGAGCGGCCCGCCACCGCGCTGGACCTCCTGGCCGGGGCCGCGGTGGTCCGCTTCTACTCCGGACAGGACGCTCAGCGCGACCGCGTCCGGGAGATCCTGGGGCGCCTTCCCGAGGACGCGTCGCACGCGTGGCTGCGCACCTGGGTGCGTACCGTCTCGAACCCGTTCACCGACCGGGCCGGACTGCTCTCCGCGCTCCCCCGGCTGGCGGCCGAGGCGGAACACCGGCCCGAGCGGCTCACCGCCTTCGCGATCATGGCGTGGGTGCTGGACGAGACCCCGCTGGCCGTCCGCGCCTTCGACGAGGCGTTCGGCCGCTGGGAGCTGCGGGGCCCGCTGCCGGAGGGGCTGGGCGGCGCGGCGGCCTGGACCTATGTGGAACAGGGGAGGTGGGGACGGGCCCGTGAGGTGTGCGCCCGGTTCGGCGCGGTCGCCGCGGCGACCGGCCTGGACCACGCCATGGCGTGTGCGGCCACGGTGGACGCCACCGTGCTCGCCTATCAGGGGGACACGGCGGCGGCCCGCGCCCGCGCCGGTGACGCGCTCGCCCTCGTCGATCCGCTGCAGAGCCGCTCGGTGTCCGTCTACGCCCGGCGTGCGCTCGGCGCCGCGGCGGCCGCGGACGGCGCGTACGAGGCCGCCTACGACCACCTGCGCAGGGTGTTCACGGCGGACGGCGCGCCCGTGCACTACCACGCCTCCTACCCGGCCCTGGCGGATCTGGCCGCCGCCGCGGTGCGCGCGGGCCGGCGCGAGGAGGCCGCCGCGATCGTCGAGCGTTCCGCACGCGCGCTCGCGGAGGACGCGTCACCGCGCCTGCGCGCGCTGATCAGCCGGGCGCGCGGGCTGCTGGCCGATCCCGAGGAGGCCGAGCCGCACTTCCGGGCGGCCCTGGCCGACCCGGCGCTGGCGCACTGGCCCTTCGAACGCGCCCAGACCCTGCTGGACCTGGCCGAATGGCTGCGCCGCCGGCGGCGCATCGCGGAGGCGCGGGGGCCGCTCACCGAGGCCCTGGAGACCTTCCGGCGGCTCGGCGCGCGACCGTGGACCGAACGCGCCCGCGCCGAGGCGCGCGCCGCCGGGCTCGATGTCGCGGACGCGGCGCCCGACGCGCTGGCCGGGCTCTCCCCACAGCAGCGGCAGATCATCGGGCTGGCCGCCCGCGGGCTGACCAACCGGGAGATCGGCGAGCGGCTCTTCCTCTCCCCGCGCACGGTCAGCTCGCACCTCTACCGCAGCTTCCCCAAGCTGGGCATCACCGCCCGCTCCCAGCTGCGCGACCTCATCGAGGGCCCCCTCACGGCGGCCGGTCACCACGGACCCGGATGACAGGGACTGTCATCACGTAGGATGCGAGGCCGGCACGGTGGCCGTCACCCCGCTGGGCCGCCTCTCCCGGGCCGACCGCGACGCCGTGGCCGAGGAGGGGCGGGAGCTGGCGTCGTTCCTCTCCGACGGGCAGAGCCACCGGGTACGCGTCGCCGAGGCTCCGCGCTGACCGGACGAGGCTCCGCGCTGACCGGACAGGGTTCTGCGCTGACCGGACAGGGCTCCGCGCTGACCGGACGGGGTTCCGCGACGGACGCCGCGGATCCGGCGGCCGGGCGCGGCAGGCCGGGATCGAGGACGGATCCACCGTCCTGGTCGGCGGGTTCCCGCAGGGCAACCTCCTGACCGGCGTCGGATGCGTCAGCCGCGTCTACACCGACCATGGCGTCTTCGACGTCGGTGCCGAGGGCGTACGGATCAGGGAGACGTACGGCGTCGGTGCCGACGAACTCGCGGAGCGATGCGGCGTCACGCTGCCGTAGGGCTTCTCGTGCTGCCGCACGCCTGATGGCCCCGGCGCCACCCTCATGGGGCGGTGCCGGGGCCATCGACCGATACGCTACTTTCCGGCGAGTTCGATGTAGGTGGTGCCGGTGACCGGGCGGTGGTCGTAGGTGCCGGTGACAGCGGCGCTGCCTTCGTAGCCGGGTCCGGGGACCAGCATTTCCTGGTCCTCGGCGTAGACGGTGACGTTCAGATTGGCGTGCTCGCCGGGGATGCTGACCTTCCAGCGGGTGGGGTAGCTCTTGCCGCTGGTCGGGCTGGTCCAGCGGGTGGACTCGTCGGGGGTGAGGGTCGCCTCGGTGACGGTCTGGGTACCGTCGGGCTTCACGATGGTCGCGAAGTTGTTCGTCTTGTCGCCGTACTTCTGGTTCCAGACGCTGACCTTCTCGCCGTTGGACAGTTCGAGGTTCATCCAGGACCAGGAGGAGTTGGCGGTGCTGAGGTCGGGCAGGGGTCCCCACTGGCGGTCCAGCCAGGACTGGCCGCGGAGCTTCTCGGTCCGGCCGTTGAGGGTGAGAGTCCCGGAGGTGTCCACGGTGGGCAGGGCGTATTCGTAGTTGGAGTACTTCGTGTCACCGAACATGGGGAAGTAGCCCGTCCCCATGTTGTAGAGGACGCTTCCGCGGGGGCGCAGCGTGGCGTCGATGGTTCCCTCGGGGACCTTGGCGTGCAGCTTCATCTCCTCGGCGTCGCCGGTCCAGGTGAGGTTGTCGGTGTGGATGTCCACGCCCTGCTTATCGGACAGGCCCTCGCCGAGGGGGAGGGGAAGCTCCGACCTCGTGGACCAGCCGGTGTCCTCGTTGACCACCGACACCTTCGAGACGGCGCCCTGCTTGCCGAGGCCGCCGTTGCGGTAGTGGACCAGGAAGCCGTACCGGTGGCCCCCGGCACTCACGTGCGCGGTCAGGTACCAGGACTGGTTGGCCTGGTCGGGGTCGTAGGTGAGGTTCGCGGCGGGGTCGACCATGACCGGGAGACTGGTCTCGGACAGCCCCTTCTGGGACGCGGTGGGGTGCGCAGCGGACGAGTCGGCGGTCGTCGCCGTAGCCGTTCCTCCCGAGGCGAGGGTGAGTGAGGCGATGAGCGCGGCGGCGACGCCGGCCGCGCCGACGGTGGTCTTACGCATAGTGGCTCCTTGTGAGGTCCCCTGAACCGGTGGAGCCCGGATACGTACGAAACGGTTTCGTACTGTTCGGGGTCGCAATGTCGGGTGGAAGGAAACCTGCAGTGCGGGCGAGCGGATACTCCACCCGGGGCGTGAATGGCTTCGTCAGGGCGCCCTGTGAGCGACCTGAAACTAAATCCTACACGTGCAGGATTACCTCTTGCCCGCTCCGTGTCAAGCGAGGTTCAGGCAGGAGGGGCTGCACCGATCCGCGATATGGTGCTGACCTAGCGCTGCTCAGCTGCGAAGATCGTGACGGCTACGCTGGTCCGACTGTCGGGCAGGCGCCTGCACAGCCGGCTGAGGAGGATGGTTGGGAGACGAGCCGAGTACCACCCGACGCCCGGGCCGTCCCAGGGCGGATTCCAGTGCGGTGCCCGCGGAACGGGACGTGCTGCGGCGGGGCCTGGAGGCGTTCGCGACGCTCGGATACGACCGGGCGTCGGCGCGGGAGCTCGCGCGCCGTCTCGGGGTCGGACCCACCTTCATCAACGACCGCTACGGTTCCAAGGCGGCTTACTGGCGTGCGGTGGTGGATGCCGCGCTCGGCGCTCAACTCGGAAATATGGCGCCACCGGCTCCCGGGAGTGACGACGCGGACGTGGTGCGGCAGTTCGTCACGGAGTTCTACCGGGTCAGCATCGACGAGCCGTACCTGACCATGTTGATGGCTGATGAGTCCGCACGAGAGACCGAGCGGTTCGACTACCTCTACGAGCGTTACATCGGGCCGACGCTCGCCCTCGTCCTGCCCAGCATCGAGAGGCTGATGGCGTCGGGAGGCATGACTCGGGTCCCGCCGGACATCGTGTTCGTCCCCATCATCGCTCCCGTGTCGGGACTGGTCCGTGAACCTCTCGCGCGGCGCCTTGGCCGCCCCGAACGCATGCAGCACGCGGACCGCCTTGCCCGGGCGGAGGCCCTGGCAAAACTGGTGGTGGACGGTCTGCTGACAACAAAGCACCAGTGACCCGCTGGAGATGAGGTGAGAGAAGCGTGCGCGGGGCGCGACCGGGGAGCTGATCGCCCGGGTGTCAGACGTGGACGACGCGGTCCGCCCCGGCAGGCAGGCCGAGCAGCGGATGCAGTTCAGCGCCTGCCGGCCCACCTCGTCGGCCAGGGTGGCGGTGCGGCCGTTGTCGAGGAGCACCAGGTGAAAAGCGGAGAGGCCGGTCTCCCTCGGTGACGCCGGTCCACAGGCAGGTGTACGGGTTCACGCGCTTCTGCCGCAGGAAGATCTCCCGGATCTCGGAGCGGCCCCGGTGGATGGCCGGTACGAGGATGTGGGAGGGGCGGTCGTCACCCAACTGCACGACCCGGATGACAGGGACTGTCATCACGTAGGATGCGCGCTATGGGTCGATGGGAGCCGAACGCACGGGGCCGGCTTGAGCGGGCGGCGCTGGAGCTGTATGTGGAGCACGGCTTCGAGCAGACGACGGTTGCCAAGATCACCGAGCGGGCGGGGCTGACGGAACGCACCTTCTTCCGGCACTTCGCCGACAAGCGCGAGGTCCTGTTCGCCGGTTCCGGCGCGATGCAGGAGCTGTGCGTGGCCGCCGTCGCCGCGGCGCCCGACTCCGCCACGCCCCTGGACATGGTGGCCGCGGCCCTGGACGCCGCCTCGGCCCGCTGGGAGGAGCGCGGCGAGACCGTCCGCAAGCGCCAGACCGTCATCGACGCCAACGCCGAGCTCCGGGAACGGGAGCTGATCAAGCTCGCGGCCCTGTCCACGGCGCTCGCCGACGCGATGCGCCGGCGGGGAGTGGCCGAACTGACCGCACGCCTGACCGCCGAGACCGGCATCGTGGTGCTCAAGGTGGCGTTCGAACGCTGGATCGGCGATCCCGGGCAGCGGTCCCTGCCGCAGCTGATCAAGGAGTGCCTGAACGCGCTCGGCACCATGACCGGGAGCCGCTGAGCGGGCCGCGCCTGGGCCGGTGCCGGCGGCACCGGCCCGGCGCGGGCTCAGCCGTCCAGCACCGTCGTGCGGGCCAGCGGCAGCCCCGCCGTCTCGCGGAAGGAGAGCAGCACCACCAGGGCCGAGACGACCGCCAGCGCCATCAGGTAGAACCCGGGCGCCAGCGGTGTGCCCAGGACGGTGACCAGCCCGGTCGCCACGAACGGCGCCGTCCCGCCGAACAGCACGTACGCCGCCGTGTAGCCGAGCGCCGAACCGCTCGCGCGCAGCTGCCCGGGGAACATCTCCACCATGGCCGGCACGTTGGAGGTGCCGATCACCGCCACCAGCACCGCCAGCACCGACGTGCCCAGCAGCGCACCGGCCAGTGAGGTGCCGATCAGCCAGAACGCGGGCAGCGTCGCCACCGCGAAGCCCCCGCAGGCGAGGAGCAGCATCGGCCGCCGCCCGAAGCGGTCGCTGGCCGCGGCCATCAGCGGACAGGCGGCGCTGTACGCCAGCATCGCCACACACCCGGTCAGCATGGACTGGGCCTTGGTGTAGCCGATCTCCTCCGACATGTACGCGATGAGGTAGCTGCTCATCAGGTAGTAGCCGACCGCGTTGGTGATGCTGTAGCCGAACAGCGTCAGCACCTGCCGCCGGCACACCCGCCAGGCGTCCCGGACGGGGGCCTCGCGCACCGCCTCGCGCCGCTCCATGGCCCGGAAGACGGGCGTGTCCTCGATCCGGCCGCGCAGGTACAGGCCGATCAGGCCGAGCGGCCCGGCCAGCAGGAACGGGATCCGCCAGCCCCAGCCGCGCAGCGCCTCCTCGTCCAGCGACCAGGTGATGAGCAGCCCGGTCAGCGACCCGGCCACCGCCGCGAACCCCACGGTCAGCGCGACCACGCTGGCGTACCGGGCCCGGCGGCCCTCGGGCGCGTACTCCATGATGAAGGCCGAGGCGCCGGTGTACTCGCCCCCGGTGGAGAAGCCCTGCACCGCGCGGAGCAGGAACAGCAGCACCGGGGCGGCGACGCCGAGCGTGGCGTAGCTCGGCATCAGCCCGATGAGCAGGGTCGAGCCGCTCATGCACAGCACGCTCAGGGCCAGCATCCGGTTGCGGCCGATGCGGTCGCCGTAGCGGCCGAAGAACACCGCGCCGATGGGCCGGGCCACGAACCCGCCGGCGAACACCGCCCAGGTGGCCAGCAGCGCCGCCGTCTTGTCGTACTGCGGGAAGAACAGGCCGGCGATGGTCGCCGACATCACCGCGTAGGCGCCGGAGTCGAACCACTCGACGAAATTGCCGATCGCGGTCGCCAGGGTCACCTTGCGGCGCACGGCGGGCGTGACCGCCTGCCCGGGGGCGGCCGCGGGGGCCGGGGCGCCCACGGCCCCCGGTGCGGTGGACGTGCTGTCGATGTCGTGTCCGGTCACCTCGGTCCGTCCTTCCGGCTGGTCGCGCCCCCGGCGGGGGCAGGGGTGGCCGGGCGGACGTCACGGGCGCGCAGCGCGGCCCGCTGGACCTTCCCGGTGGCCGAACGGGGCAGTTCGTCGATGAACTCGATCAGCCGCGGATAGGCGAAGCGGGAGTGGTGCCGCCGCGCGTGCTCGGCGATCTCCCGGGCCAGCGCGTCGGACGGCCGGTGCCCGGGGGCCGGCTCGATCCACGCCTTGACGGCCTGGCCGCGCACCGGGTCGGGCACGCCCACCACACCGGCGTCGGCGACGGCGGGGTGCGTGCGCAGGGCCTCCTCCACTTCGTACGGACCGACACGGTACCCGGAGGTCTTGATCACGTCGTCGGTGCGGCCCAGGAACCAGAAGTAGCCGTCCGCGTCGCGCACCGCCTGGTCCTTGGTGTGGTACCACTCGCCGCCGAAGGTCCGCGCGGACGCCTCGGGGCGCTCCCAGTACCCGAGCGGGAACTGCGGGTTCGACCGGGCGCGCAGGCAGATCTCACCGGGCTCGCCGTCCGGGACCTCGGCGCCGGACTCGTCCAGCAGGGCCACGTCCCAGCCGGGCAGCGGGCGGCCCATCGAACCGGGCTTGACCGGCACCCCGGGGAAGTTGCCGAGCAGCGGATAGGACTCGGTGGAGCCGTAGTAGTCGAGCGGGGTGACGCCGAACTGGTCACGGAACCAGGTGATGAGGTCCTCGGTCAGCGGCTCGTTGGAGCAGCACACCACGCGCAGCGCCTGCGGGTGGCGGGTGCCCGCGTCGGGCACCTCCTGCCGCATCTTGCGCAGGAACGTCGGGTTCACCAGGGCGGTGCTCACCCGGTTGCGGGACATGCTGGCGAGCAGGCCCTCCGGGTCGAAGCCGGCCGCCGGCCGGTACACCAGGTGCACCGCGCCCGCCCGCAGCGGCCCCATCAGCTTCGCCATCGACCAGGCCCAGTCGCCCGCGCCGTAGAACACGTCGCCGGGCCGCAGGTCGTGGCAGTAGCGGAACTCGTTGTGGCCCAGCAGGGTGCGGTGGGCGTGCACGATGCCCTTGGCCGCCCCGGTGGTGCCGGAGGTGTAGAAGATCAGCGCCGGGTCGTCGGCGGCGGTGTCGGCGGTGGTGAACTCCGGCGCGAGCGCGTCGATCGCGGGGTCGTCCACATCGAGGACGACGCCGTCGAAACCGGCCGCGCGGTCCACCTCGGCGGCCTCGGTCACCAGGACCGAGGCGCCGGAGTCGGCGAGCCGGTAGCGGATCGGCTCGTCCGCCCACAGCGGCGACATCGTCACCAGGATCGCCCCGGTGCGCAGCACGCCGAGGTAGGTGGCCGGGGTGTCGGGGCGCTGCGGCAGCAGGACGGCGACCCGGTCGCCCTTGCGGACCCCGAGCGCGTGCAGCCGCGCGGCGATCTGCCGGGAGCGGTCCTGGATCCGCTGCCAGCGGACCTCCTCGCGGTGGCCGGTGTGGTCCTCGAAGACGAGGGCGAGCCGGTCGCCGGGGTGCCGGTCGGCCACGTCGGCGGCCATGTTGTACCGCTCGGGCACCTCCCACCGGTGGTCGGCGACGAGGCCGCGGTAGTGGGCCTCGGCGTCCTGGGCGGGATCGGCGGCGGTGACGCCGGTGGACATGGCGGGTCCTCCTCGGTATCGGGAACGGGGGCGGTGGGCGGGGCGGTCAGCGGCGGTGGCCGGACAGGAAGCGGGCCATCTCGCGCTGCGGCTCCCCGGTGGCGTAGGCGGCCACGTGGACCTTCTTGGCCGCCTCGATCGCCTCGTCGAGCCCGGCGTCGTCCAGTTCGCGCAGCCGGCCCTTGGTGAGCGCCACCGCGCCGGGCGGGAGCTGGGCCAGCCGGGACGCCTCGACCAGCGCCTCCGCCGCGACGCGGTCTTCGTCGACCAGGCGGTTCAGCAGCCCGAGCCGCAGCGCCTCGGCACCGTGCACCAGCCGGCCGGTGAGGGCGAACTCGGCGGTCTTCGCGCGGCCGAGGATGGAGCGCATCGCCCAGATGCCGGTGATGCTGGGGATGCCGGACAGCACCTCGGGCTGGCCCATGCGCACGCCCGGATGGCCGATCCGCAGGTCGGCGAGGAGGGCGAACTGGAAGCCGGAACCGGCCGCGACCCCGTTCACGGCGGCGACGACCGGCTTGTCCAGGGCGCGCACGGCGCGGAACAGCCGGCCGAAGTCGTCGATCCACGCCTCGGCGGCGGCATGGTCACCGGCGTCGATCGCGGCGGTCTCCGCGAGGTCCTGCCCGGCGCAGAACGCCCGGCCGGTGCCGGTCAGCACGACCGCCCGGCACCGGTCGTCGGCCCCGGCGGCGGTCAGCGCGGCGACGAGTTCCGCGCGCATGCCGGCGGTCCAGGCGTTGAGCTTCTCCGGGCGGTTGAGCGCCACCTCGGCGACGTGGCGGCCGTCGGGGGCGGTGTCGTCCGTGGGGATCGGGTGGTGGGTGACGAGGACGGTGCTGGACGCGGACATGACGGCGTTCCTTCCTGCGCGGGGAACGGCCGGGCGGCGGGCGGGACACCGGCGCGCCGGGCCGGAGGGTGACGGGGAGGGAGCCGGGAGCGGGCCTCCCGTGGCCAGTCATGGAAACAGCCGGCGGTGTGAGCTGGCTAACACCAATCGGGACTGCCCGCGATATCACAGCGATATGGTGCGCCCCATGGAGCTACGCCATCTGCGCTACTTCGCCGTCCTCGCCGAGGAACTCCACTTCGGACGGGCCGCGGAACGCCTGCACATGGCCCAGCCCCCGCTGTCCCAGCGCATCCGCGACCTGGAACGCGAACTGGGGGTGCGGCTGTTCGACCGGACCCGGCCCCGCATCCAGCTGACCGAGGCGGGCGCGCTGCTGCTGGAGCACGCCCGTCCGGTGCTGGCCGGGGTGGACACGGCGCGGGAGGCGATGCGGCGGCTGCGGCCCGGCGAGGCCGGGGTGCTGCGGGTCGGCGTACCGCCGGACACCCGTCCGCCGGTGCTGCGCACGCTCATCGGGGGCTTCGCCCGGCGGGTCCCCGACGTCCTCATCGACCTGTACGAACTGACCACCGACGAGCAACTGGTGCGCCTGCGGGAGGGCGAACTGGACGCGGGGGTGGTGCGGCACCCCTCGGACACGGTGGGCCTGGAGTCGGGCCCGGTGCTGCGGCGCGCACTCGGGGTGGTGCTGCCCGCCGGCCACCCCTCGGCGCTCGGCGGGACGCCGGTACGGCTGCGGGACCTGGACGGCGCGTCCCTGGTGATCTTCCCGCGGGTGATGGCCCCGCGCCTGTACGACCATCTGCTGCTGGTCTGCCGTGACGACGGGTTCCTGCCGGGCGCCATCCGGCACGCCCGCAACCCGGACTTCGTGCACGGCCTGGTCCTGGCGGGCCGGGGAGTGCATCTGAACGAGGCGCCGACCGCGCCCCTGCCCGACGGGCTGGTGTGGCGTCCGCTGGAGAACTACTCGCTGGCCTGGCTGACGTCGGTGGTGTGGGTGCCCACCCGCCACAACGAGGCGATCGCCGCGTTCGCCGACGCGGTCCACGAGAGCCTGACCGAGGCGGGCCACCGCCCGCACGACCGCCCGGCGGCCACCTGATCGAGGCACGCCCCGCCCACCACCGCCGACGAGGCCCGCCGGAACCTGTTCGCACTGATCGAACAGGTCACCGAGGGCCTCGGGAAGGATGAAGGACTGGGCGCGGCACGGCCGCTGTGGCGAACCGGCCGCCGCCCCGGCGCGCGGGCCGGCGTCCTGGGTACGGGGCGCGCGGGCCGGCGTCCTGGATACGGGGCGCGCGGGCCGGCGTCCTGGATACGGGGCGCGCGGGCCGGCGTCCTGGATACGGGGCGCGCGGGCCGGCGTCCTGGATACGGGGCGCGCGGGATGCCCGCCACTGCCCGGGTCGACGGCCTGCCGGGCCATCAACGGTTCCGGGTCGGCGAGGGCGCCGTTCACTCGTGGGCGCTGATCACACCGCCGGCGCTGAGCACGATGGCCACGCCGTTGGCGTCGAGCCCGGCGTCGTGCCCGTTGGTCTTCATCGTGGCGGCCACCCCGTCGTGGCCGATGATCTGCGCGCGGTAGCGGAGTTCACCGACCTTCGTGACCTTGGCCTTCCAGCCGCCCGCGAGCGCGAACGTGCCCGGCCCCTGGTGTCCGCCGCCCATCCAGGAGCGGACCTCGCCGCCCGCCGTGATCACGACGAACATGTCGTTGGCGTCGAGCCCGGCATCGTGCCCGTTCGCCTCCAGCGTGGCCAGGACGTCACCGTCATGGACGATCTTGAGGCGGTAGTGCTGGTCGCCGAGCTGGTAGATCTCGGCCGTGCTGCCGTCCGCCAGGGGCTCGGTGCGGGACGGGGACGCCGCCTTGTTCGAGGTGCCCGCCTTGGTGTCGATCGTGGCATCGGAGCCCTGCGCTCCGGCGGAGGAGCCCGCGCTGCTGGACTTGGCGGTGGCCGCGGACTTCGCGCTGGTGTCGTCCGAGCCGGAGCAGGCGGTCAGGCTGAGGCCGGCGGCTGCGATCAGGGCCGCGGCGGCAACGCGCAGGGTGCGGCGACGGACAGTACGGACAGTGTTGCTGGAGCTCATTTCGGGTCCCCCCAGGGGCGGTGTCGTTGTCTTCCCGGTACGTCATCCACTCTGGCCGGAGCCCCTACCGCAAACCTGCCGCCCCGCTAACACCCTGCTAACGGCGGGTACGGCCATGCGGCACTGCCCCGCCGAACCGATGGAGACCGGCGGCACGCACAGGCGCGGCGTCGAACGCGGAGGGGTGAAACGTGGACGGTTCCCGGCCGCGCCGGGGAGTGCGGGGGCCGGGAAGTGCACGGGCCGGGGAATGCGGGGGCCGGGCAAGTGCGGGGCCGCCGGGCCGGGAAGTGCACGGGCCGGGAAGTGCGCAGGCCGGGGAATGCACGGGCCGGGGCAAGTGCGGGGGCCACCGGGCCGGGAAGTGCACGGGCCGGGGAATGCACAGGCCGGGGAGTACGCAGGCCGCCGCCCGGCTCCTGACGGCCGGCCGCGAGCACGCATTCCGCACCGGGTGCCTGGGCTTGCGCGGGGCCGGATCGGCCCCGCGCAAGGGGGGTTCAGGGTCGGCTCAGCAGGTTCAGCGTGTTGGTCGCGTCGTCGACGAAGTAGACCCGGTCGGGGTCGGTGGCGATCGCGAGGCCGAACAGGGCGCCCGCTCCCGGCGGGGTGCCGCTGGTGTCGAGCGTGCGCACGGCGACTTGGTCGCCGCGGGGGGTGGTCTCCACGATGTTGCCGTCGCCGCCGTTGACGGTGAGGATGTCGCCCTTAGGGGTGATGGCCATCCCGAGCGGGCCGTTGAGGTGCTGATCGGTGGTGACCTCACGGCCGGTGCCGGCGCTGGTGCGCCGGGTCAGCGCGTCGGGGATCGCGGTGATGCGGTTCTCGACGGTGTCCGCCACGTAGAGCGTCCCGTCCCGCAGCCCGACACCCGTCGGTCCGATCACGAGAGCCGCCGGGTCGGTCTTCTGCGCGAAGCCCGAACCGATCACGGTCGTGGCGATCCGGGTCGGCGGCTGGTCGTCGTGGGTGCGCAGGGTGATGCGCAGCACGGTGCCCTGCCGCACGATGTCGCCGCCGCCGGCGACCGTGCCGTTGAGTACGTTGGTGACGAACAGGTCGGTCTCATCGCCCCGGCTTTTCGCCGTCATGTCCCAGGGACCGTTGATCCCCTGGCCGCTGAAGGTCCGGCGGACCTTTCCGTGGCTGTCCAGCACGAGCAGGCACCCGGCCTGCGCCGTGGCGGACGTGCCATCGGCGGTGGGCAGACTGCCCACCACCACCCAGCCGCCCGGCAGGATGGACAGTGCGGTGGTCAGGCCCACGCCTCCCGGGCACGGTCCCGGCAGGTTCCGCGGGTCGATCTGGGCGAACAGCGTGTTCGTGCCCTGGGGACTGATCTGCACCAGAGTGGTCCCCTTGCCCTGCTCGTTCGCGGCGTTGTTGAAGTTGCTGACCAGTACGTTGCCGCGCCGCAGGTCACCGACGCTCTTCTTGACCAGGGCGGTGCCGTAGGGGTTCAGGTCGCCGTTGGGCGGAACCGTCGACGCGACGGTCGAGACGGTGTGCAGCGGCCCGAGGAACGGTCTTGCGTCCTCATCCGCCGGCACGGCGGATGCCACCTGCCCCACCGTCATGATCACTGTCGCCGCGGCCGCGGCCACCGCCGCGAGTCGCGAAGCCAGAACAAGCCTCATCAGGGTCGTACCTCCTCAGCGCCGTAGGGCCGTCCCGCGACGCCACGGCGATCACAGAGAGTTGCCACCCCTCACATAAGCGGACTCCACGCCGCGCCGCATGCCGGGCAGAGCCGGATGCGCGACGTCGTCTACGTCGTCATGGAGCGAGGCGGGCTGCCGCCACGGCGAAGTGCGGCGAGGGAGGGAACGCCGACCGACCGGGCGCCCCCGGCAGCCACGCCGCTTCAGCGCCTCGAAAGCGCCGTCGATCCCGGAGCGGTCCGTCACCGCCGGGAGTACACGACCGCTGGGGGTACGCGACCGTCGCAGGCAAGCCGATCCGAGGATCTTGTCGGCCTGGCGGCGCGGCCATCAAGCCCGAACCCGCGCCGGCCGTGACCACCGACGAGACCGGATGTCCGCTACCTGGGGGACATGACCTCGTAGAGGTTTCCGGCGTCATCGGTGAAGTACAGGCCGCGAGCGCACAGCGGATGGTCGATCCGGCCGTTGCCGGGCTCCCTGGGATCGTTGCCATAGGGCACCCCGGCGGAGTCGAGCCGGGCGAGGATCTCGTCGAAGGACGACGGGTCCACGTCGAAGGCCAGGTGGTGGCCGACCGGATTCTCGACGGACATGAAGTCCAGCGTCAGGGAATCGTTGACCCGCACCGGCGCGAAATGCCGGTCGGCACCCCGATAGTCCAGTCCCATGACGGAGGCGAAGAAGCGCGCCGCTGCCTCGTTGTCGAGGGCTGGAACGATGGTGTGGTTCAGCGTGATGGACATGCTCTGTCTCTCTCAGGTCTCGACTGGCTGGGACAGGACGCCGTGCAGGAAGACGTCGACGAGGTCGCGCACCGCCCATTGCGGCGCCGGATCCGTCGGCTCGCCTCCGGTCGGCGGCCTGTCGGCCCCGGCGAACAGGAGCCCGAGGAAGATCAACGCCGCCCGCTCGGGAGGCAACCGCAGCGACTCCCGCTCGGGCTCGAAGAGTTCGGCCAACGCCTCCCGAACGGGCTGCGAACCGGCCGCACGATCAGGCAAGCCCGCCGTGCCACCGGACCGGCCACCACGCCCCCGCCCGCCCGTCGCATGAAGCGCCCCGACCACCGCGCCGACCCGGTCCAGATGGGCCTGCAGCGCCAAGGCGGCCTCGCCCAGCCGGTCGGCAAGCGGCTGGTCCATGGGAACCAGGGCGAGTTCGTCGAGGGCGTTGGCCGGACTGAGCGCCTCGGTGACGCACGCGTCCAGCAGCTCCTCCTTGTCCGCGAAGACGCGGAAGATGGTGCCCTCCCCAATGCCCGCGGCCCGGGCGACCTGGCGTGTCGTCACCGCGCTGCCGTGCTCGATCACGAGGGGAAGCGCGGCACGGACAATCATCTCCCGGCGGCTGTCGGGGTCCATCGCCGGTGCTCTGCGCCGACTGGATGCGGTCGTCATGGAGACAAGTTTCGGAGTGAGCACTCACTCCGGTCAAGGCTCGCCGACGCGGCGCGTCAACTCCGCTCGATCACGCCACCGGACGTCTGAAGACCACGCTCTGCAGCTGGAGTACAGGGGCTCCCGTGCGGCAAGGACTTCCAGCGCCCGCCACGGTGCGTTCTCCGGCACGCTCCCCTCACGCACCAGCCGGTCGATCGCGGCCCGGATCGCGGCCGCGGTCTCCACCGGCACCTCCCGCACACCGAACACCGTCTCCAGCGGCGCCGCCAGCTCACCCAGGTGCCGCTCGAACACTGCGAGGATCACGCCGAACGTGGTCGCACTGTTGCCGACCTTGTACGCCATGCGGGAGGTCTCCAGCGCGACCAGCACAGGCTCGTACTGCTCCAGCCCGGCCAGCCACCGCTGATCAGTGGCGCCCGTGGCCCGCGCCGAGTCGAAGGCCGCCTCGGCGCGCTCCAGCTCGTCGGACAGGAACATCAGCTGTACGGAGGCGAAGTCGAGGTTCGCCTCCCCGAGCTGGCCACGTCGACCTCTCCAGCGGGCGCCCAGCGTCTTGTCGTCCAGGCCCGTGCACTGCCGCCACTCCACCGACTCCAGCTTTTCGTAGAGCTCCTTGAGGATGGCCGGGTCGTCCTGCCCCGCGGTGGCGTTGTGGGAGAGCTGGAGCGCGATCTGCCGCTGGCGGGGCAACGGCTGGTCGATCTGCATCCACCAGATCTGCTCCAGTCCGGGCCTCGATCGCCGCCAACGTCCGGTGGTTGCCGGACAGCACGATCAGGCGCCCGCTCTCGGTGGCACACCAGCGGGAGTCGAGGTGAGACGCCCATCCCGCTGGATGTTGGCCACCAGCTGCCGGAACTGCCCGTGCGGCAGGAACCGCGCGTTCAGGTCCAGCAGGGTCAGCGTGCGCGGGTCACCCTGCACCCTCTGCGGCGGGGCACTCGGGGACATCAGGCGCGACGTCGTCAAACTCCGGAACATTCCCGCGTCGGCGGGGAGGACGGGGCAGCCCACGGCGAGGACGTTGACGACGCCGGAACACCCCCGCATCGGCGGGGAGGACAGGTAGGTGAACGCCGCTCCTCCCTGGGTTGGCGGAACACCCCCGCGTCGGCGGAGAGGACGTGCGCGGCTCTTGGACAGCTTTCTGATCCGTCGGAACACCCCCGCGTCGGCGGGGAGGACTCGGCGCCCTTGTAGCTTCCGTGGGCGATGGGCGGAACACCCCCGCGTCGGCGGGGAGGACTCCCGCTCGTACCGGGCCATTGCCATCTCCTCGCGGTCGGGAACACCCCCGCGTCGGCGGGGAGGACGACGCCCGCCTGGACGCCGAAATGACCACCGCCGGAACACCCCCGCGTCGGCGGGGAGGACCGTCCCGGCTCTGTGCGCCACGGTGGCGAGGTCGGAACACCCCCGCGTCGGCGGGGAGGACGGCAAGGTGCTCAGCGACCGGGCCGGGGTCGACGGAACACCCCCGCGTCGGCGGGGAGGACGGGGCAGCCCACGGCGAGGACGTTGACGACGCCGGAACACCCCCGCATCGGCGGGGAGGACCAGGGCCGGGGGCAGGCACAGGCGCCGGCGGTCAGAACACCCCCGCGTCGGCGGGGAGGACACCACCGGCGGATCCATCCTCGTCGTACTCGCCGGAACACCCCCGCGTCGGCGGGGAGGACTGTTCGTCCTGGCGGTCCCGTTCCTGCCTCGTCGGAACACCCCCGCGTCGGCGGGGAGGACGCTCATCCCTGACCACCCCTGGTCAGGTGCTGCGGAACACCCCCGCGTCGGCGGGGAGGACACGCCCGCCCGGCGGGCCTGTTGGACGAAGGGCGGAACACCCCCGCGTCGGCGGGGAGGACGTCCTCCTGGACGTGGATGAACACACCGGCGGCGGAACACCCCCGCGTCGGCGGGGAGGACCCGCTGGTGGAAGGACAGCACCTTCTTGAGGTCGGAACACCCCCGCGTCGGCGGGGAGGACGACGATCCGGGCGCGGTGGGACCACGTCCGGCCGGAACACCCCCGCATCGGCGGGGAGGACGACGATCCGGGCGCGGTGGGACCACGTCCGGCCGGAACACCCCCGCATCGGCGGGGAGGACGACGATCCGGGCGCGGTGGGACCACGTCCGGCCGGAACACCCCCGCATCGGCGGGGAGGACGATCGCCGGGGTGTCCACGGGGAAATGCACCTCGGAACACCCCCGCGTCGGCGGGGAGGACGAGGTGTCACGCCGCTGGGAGATACCTTGGTACGGAACACCCCCGCGTCGGCGGGGAGGACCCAGCGCAGATCCTCGGCGTCCGGCTGCGCTACGGAACACCCCCGCGTCGGCGGGGAGGACCCAGCGCAGATCCTCGGCGTCCGGCTGCGCTACGGAACACCCCCGCGTCGGCGGGGAGGACGCCGTGCAGTGGGTGCGCGATGCACTGGCCACCGGAACACCCCCGCGTCGGCGGGGAGGACTCAAGCTCCCGAAGTCCGGGTGAACGGTTGACCGGAACACCCCCGCGTCGGCGGGGAGGACTACCACTCGTAGATGTCCTCCGGCAACCGCACCGGAACACCCCCGCGTCGGCGGGGAGGACGGGGCTCCCGTGCTGTGGGTGCTCGGGGTTGTCGGAACACCCCCGCGTCGGCGGGGAGGACGCCGTGCAGTGGGTGCGCGATGCACTGGCCACCGGAACACCCCCGCGTCGGCGGGGAGGACGAGGGGAACGCGTTGCAGCCGTCCGAATCGGCCGGAACACCCCCGCGTCGGCGGGGAGGACACATCCCCGAGGACGTTGGTCGCCGCGCTGCGCGGAACACCCCCGCGTCGGCGGGGAGGACCGGCCCCAGCCGACCATGTAGACCGTGCCGTCCGGAACACCCCCGCGTCGGCGGGGAGGACATCACGTCGACCGCCCGGCCCTGGTTGTGGACCGGAACACCCCCGCGTCGGCGGGGAGGACCCCGGCAGGTACGGCGTGCCCGGGTGCCAGCGCGGAACACCCCCGCGTCGGCGGGGAGGACACCGACCATGTGTGTCCGCCCATCGTGAAGATCGGAACACCCCCGCGTCGGCGGGGAGGACGGGCCGCTTGATCACGCGGAACTCGTGCCCGGCGGAACACCCCCGCGTCGGCGGGGAGGACTGTGCGTTGACGGCCCTGTACGCACGCAGGTACGGAACACCCCCGCGTCGGCGGGGAGGACGCGAACGAGGCGAACACCGACGGGAACACCCGCGGAACACCCCCGCGTCGGCGGGGAGGACGTCAGGTGAAGCTGGACCGGGTGGGACCCGGCCGGAACACCCCCGCGTCGGCGGGGAGGACGTGAAAAGCACCGCCCGTACCCTGGTCAACGTCGGAACACCCCCGCGTCGGCGGGGAGGACCGAGCGGGTGACGATCTCCGCACGGCGTACCGCGGAACACCCCCGCGTCGGCGGGGAGGACTCGTCGCGGCTGGAGACGGCGTAGGTGTGATCCGGAACACCCCCGCGTCGGCGGGGAGGACCCCTCGGTCGTGCGGTGATCAGAGGTCGGCTGCGGAACACCCCCGCGTCGGCGGGGAGAACGTTCGCAGCACCCCGCCCGGGGCCGCCCCCGTTGGAACACCCCCGCGTCGGCGGGGAGGACACGCCACCCGCGACGAGGCGATAGCGCACCAGCGGAACACCCCCGCGTCGGCGGGGAGGACCCCGGCAGGTACGGCGTGCCCGGGTGCCAGCGCGGAACACCCCCGCGTCGGCGGGGAGGACAGGATGAGGACCTGGCGCTCGGCGAGCACGGCCGGAACACCCCCGCGTCGGCGGGGAGGACCTGACCTTGATGTTGCGGATGACGCCGCACGCCGGAACACCCCCGCGTCGGCGGGGAGGACTCATGGCCCTCGTGAAGGCCACCGGCGCCGAGCGGAACACCCCCGCGTCGGCGGGGAGGACTCGGCTGGGGCCCCTACTGCCTGGACGCCCTGCGGAACACCCCCGCGTCGGCGGGGAGGACGACCTCCTGCAGCGGGACGGCTGGGTCCGGAACGGAACACCCCCGCGTCGGCGGGGAGGACTCCGCCAACTGCATCGCAGCGAAACCGTCCACCGGAACACCCCCGCGTCGGCGGGGAGGACCCGTACCGGAGCGGGGCGCCGGACGGGAAGGGCGGAACACCCCCGCGTCGGCGGGGAGGACGCAACAGCCCCCCACGTGAGCCTCACCGTGGTCGGAACACCCCCGCGTCGGCGGGGAGGACCTATGGCGACATCTACTCTCCGCCATAGTGCCCGGAACACCCCCGCGTCGGCGGGGAGGACCGCACCGACAGCAAGGCATCGCTGCTGCTGGCCGGAACACCCCCGCGTCGGCGGGGAGGACGTGATGGACATGACCTCGGGAGTGATCTCCGACGGAACACCCCCGCGTCGGCGGGGAGGACGCCGACGGCACCAGCAAACCCCCGTGGATCGGCGGAACACCCCCGCGTCGGCGGGGAGGACGGGAACTGCGGGCCCTGGGGTGCTGGACGTGGTGGAACACCCCCGCGTCGGCGGGGAGGACCCCCCCGGCGCCGCACCGGAGCTCCGGCTGATCCGGAACACCCCCGCGTCGGCGGGGAGGACCTCGGGGTGGTGACCGTGCTGCTGCTCGTCGGCGGAACACCCCCGCGTCGGCGGGGAGGACTACACGCCTCACAAGGGGGACCGGTCATGATTCGGAACACCCCCGCGTCGGCGGGGAGGACGGCCAGGCCCTCAAGCACGCCCGCCCCAGCAGCGGAACACCCCCGCGTCGGCGGGGAGGACGAAACGCACAACAAATAACCCACGATTGCGATCGGAACACCCCCGCGTCGGCGGGGAGGACACTGCCCCGTCGTTTCGCAGTACATCCATGGCCGGAACACCCCCGCGTCGGCGGGGAGGACGATTCCGCATCAAGCCGCACGGCGCGCTCCAGAGGAACACCCCCGCGTCGGCGGGGAGGACCCTTTCTGACCTGCGACTTAGAAACGACTTTGCTTGTTCTTTGCCACGTCGGATGAGGTGAAACGCTCCAGGGGCTGCACGATGCCCACTTTATCCAAGGCACGCCCGGGAAAAGCGGCACTCGGTGGCAAGGCCGTCGGATGACAGCAGTCGGGCCAAGGTGTCAGTGGTGGGTGCTTGGATCAGTCGGCGGAGCCACCTCCCGCCGTGTGGCGGGACGCGAGCCAGTGTCGAAGTGGGAGGAAACGCCATGATGCGCAGGCAAGATGCGCTGGATGAGTCTGCGTGGGGGAAGTCGCGGGGCCTGGATCCGGAGCGGCCTCCGTATCCGCTGGTGAGGCATCTCCTTGATGCGGCGGCGATGGCGTTGCATCTGTGGGACGTCTATCTGTCGGAGAACCAGCGGGTCCGGATTGCCGAGGGGATGGGGCTGGGGGGCGAGCTGGAGCGTGCCCGGGCTCTGGTCGGGCTGTGTGCCGGGCTGCACGACATCGGCAAGCTTTCGGGGTTCCAGTTCTGTTCACGGCATGGGGTCCAGCACCTGAGTGCGGAATTGCGTGCGGACAGCGGGATGATGGGTGCGGATCGTGTCGGCCACGATGTCGCTGGTATGGCGGCTGCGGCAGACGTGCTGAAGGCGCTGGGTTTCAAGGAGGACGAGGAGCAGAAGGTCACTCAGCGGATAGCCGAGATCATCGGTGGCCATCACGGCCGTTTCCACCAAGCCGAAAATAGCATCAACTCGGCTTTCCTCGGCGGGGACGCGTGGAGTCGGCAGCGTGTCGCGCATGCCGTCGCGGTGCATGAGGTGTTGGGGTCCCCGGTGGCGCCGGAGTCGTTCAAGGCTCCGACCGCGGTACTGGTGACTGGTGTGGTGATTCTTGCCGACTGGCTGGTGAGCCAGGAGACCTATCTGAGGCGACGCCAGCGCGAACTCGAGCCGTCGCTGGCCGAGCATTTCCGGCGTTCACAGGCGGACGCTCCCCAACTTCTTCGGGATGCCGGGCTGGTTCCGGTGCCGTTGGAGCGCAAGGAGTTCGCCGAGGCGTACGGCATCATCGGAGAGCCGAACCCGCTACAGCAATCGGTCATGGACGAGTTGCCGACGGCAGTCGGGGCGGGAAGGCGTGGTGGCATCCTGCTGGTGACCGCGGCGCCGGGGGACGGGAAGAGTGAGACGGCGCTAGAGGCCGAACGGGTCCTGTCACAGAGGTTCGGGACGCGGGGGTATGCGTTTCTGCTGCCGACGATGGCCACGAGCGATCAGATGCACGGTCGGATCACCCAGACTCTGCTGAATCAGTCGGGGCAGGACGCTGGGCTGACGCTGGTCCACAGTATGGCCTGGCTCAACAGTGCCTACGCCGATGAGGACCTTGCGAGTGAGGCGGTGGTGACCTGCGACGGCGATGAGGCTGCGGCCGGGCAGCGCCGGAGGGAGGCGGACATGCGGCCGCAGCGGTGGCTGCGCGGGTCCAAGCGGCCGCTGCTGGCACAGTTCGCGGTCGGCACCGTCGACCAGGCGCTCATGGCGGTTCTGCCGGTGCGGCACAACGCGCTGCGTCTGCTGGCGTTGTCGGGCAAGACGTTCATCGTGGACGAGGCACACGCCTACGACCCGTACATGCAGGTGCTGTTGGGCCGGTTGCTGAACTGGCTCGGAGCGTACGGGGTGCCGGTGGTGCTGTTGTCGGCGACCTTGCCGGCTTCGGTGAGCGACCGGTTGGTCAAGGAGTATCTGCGGGGCGCGGGTCACTCGGCGAAGGCGTTGCGCAAGCGGGTGTTTCCGGCCCCGTACCCCGGCTGGCTGTACGTGGACGGTGAAAGTGGCCGGTGCACGCAGATGTCGGAGGCTCAACGGCAGGAGCAGGCCCGCGCCCGGAGCATGAGGCTGGCCGTCACGGTGGAACCGGTGGTGCACGGCTCCCAGGGAGGGGCTCGGAACCGGATGGCGGTGATCGAGCGGCTGGTACAGCCGGTGGCCGAGGGGGACGGCGGCACAGCCCTGGTGGTGTGCAACACGGTCGGCGACGCACAGGAGACGTACCGGCGGCTGTGCAGAAAGTTCGACCGGCGCTTCCATGCCGAGGGAGGGAGTGTGCAGCTGCTCCACGCTCGCTTCCCGGGGGATGTGCGCGAGGAGCGTACCCGTGACGTCACCGACGGCCTGGGGCGCAAGGGCCCGAGGCCACGGCGACGGATTGTCGTTGCTACGCAGGTTGTCGAGCAGTCGCTCGACCTGGACGCCGACATTGTGATCAGTGACCTCGCGCCGTTGTCCCTGCTGTTGCAGCGGGCCGGCCGGTGCTGGCGGCACGAGAATCACTGGGCCCGCTACGGATATCCCGAGGGGAGTGGGCGCCCGGCGTGGGCCGATGAGCCGCGTCTGGTCGTGCTCGACCCGATGACCGGTGGCGGGACGGTGCCGGTGCAGTGGGGGGAGGTGTACTCCGAGTTTCTGCTCGGTGCCACCTCCCGGCAGCTTGCGGAACTGGAGGACGGGACCATTTCCGTCCCGGACGATGTGCAAGCACTCGTGGAGGCTGTCCACGGCGACGGCGAGCAGTTCCGCTGGGACAACCCCGAGGGGAAGGCGTGGGTGGCCCACAAGGGCAAGGAGACGGCCGAACGGAGCATGGCCGGCCTGCGGGCCATCGTCCGTGCGCGCCTGGTTGCCCAGCTTGCCGATCTGCACAGCCTGGAGGGCGAAGAGGACGAGTGGGAACTGTCCACCCGGCTCGGCGCCGACTCGGTCCGCCTGTTGTGTGCCTACGTCCAGGAGGACGGGCGCGTGACACTCGACCCGGAGGGCGAGGAGCCGCTGCCATCGGCCTCTGAAGGGGATCGTGTGCCGGCCGCGGCCGTGCGCAAGGTGATGCGTCGCACGATTCCCGTGCGTGCCGACTGGCTTCACGGCCCGGACGGGGACAGCATGAGTCCGCCGGGATCATGGACGGAACATTCGATGCTGGGGGACCTCCGCGTCCTTTATCAGCCGGTGCAGGCAGGAACCGCCCAGGCAGTGCGAGTCGGTGACAAGACCCTGCGCCTCGACGAGAACCTTGGCCTGGTTCGCGGTTGACGAACGTGGCCCGGCGAAACACCCCCACATCGGTGGGGAAGACGCCGGGCCACAACGTGACCCGTGCCTCTCGACCGGTACGCCCCGACATCAGCGGGGAAGGCATGCCCGCCCCCGAAGTTCGCAGGCATATGCCCGCGAAGTGGTGCGATTTCCGAGATGGGCCACGATTGTCGGTGGTGCCTGTTTGAATGCTGTTGCGACGCCCGAGCGGTCAGTTGGGGGCTTTGCCGTGCATGCGTCGTGAAGATCCTTTTCTTGAAGGGGGGATGTCATGGCTGGGGGGTTCGACCTGAGGGATGAGCCCTGGGTTCCGGTCCGTCTGCTGACCGGGGAGTCGGCGCGTTTTGGGTTACGGGCGTTGTTCAAGCGCGCCCACGAGATCGCGGACTTGGAGTTGCCGGTGCCGCCGGCGGCGGCCGGTCTGATGCGCATCCTGGCCGTCATGGCGGCCAGGATCGCCACGGACGGCGGAGTACGACTCGATGGCACTGATGACGCCGAGGACACCGATGTCACCGAGGACATCGATGACTGGCTGGCATTACGTCTGCGGGTCCTCAAGGCCGGCTGCTTCGATCCGGATGCGGTGGACGAGTACTTCGACAAGAGGGTGCCGTCGGGCCGGTTCGACCTGTTCGACTCCGCGCGGCCTTTCCTGCAGGACCCGAGGCTGCGTGCGGAGTGCGTGGACGCCAAGGGCGGTCCGAATCCGTCCGGCGTGAACAAACTGGTGATGGGCCGTCCGACGGGCATCAACGGGGCGGTGCTGTTCGGACATTTCACCGACACGGCTCCCGAGCCGGTTCCGGCCGCGGAGGCTGCCTGGCATCTGATCGCGCAGCTGTATTTCGGCCCGTCCGGGCAGTGCACGCCGCGGCGGATCACCAGTGTGCGGACGGGCAGCGGGGATGCGGCGCCGCTGCGGAAGACCGTGTCGTACTTCGCTTGGGCGCCGGACCTGTTCACCACTCTGGTACTGGCGGTGCCGAGCCCACAGGCCGAGGTGGACTGGGAGTCCGATGACACCTGCCCGTGGGAGGAGGATGACCTCGGCGCCCCGTTGCAGCCGCTCCCGCCGATCACGTGGCCGGGCAGGATGCTGACTGGCCGGTTCCGTCATGCCGTTCTGCTGGTGCCGTCGCCGGATGGCCGGTCGGTGACCGACGCCTACCTCACGTGGTCCACGCACGAGCCGCCCCGGCAGGTGCGGGATCCCTTCCAGATCCTGGACCGCAGGAAGGACGGGGAGTTCCAGCCCCGGGAGGCAGACGGAGCCCGGGCTCTGTGGCGGGATTTGGATGCGCTGCTGCTGAAGGACAGCCGACAGGACACCCAGCGGCCGCCGTCCTTGCAAGGACTGCCGCGGACACTGCTGCCTGTTCTGCGGGTGCGCGCCTACGGCTTCGACCAGGACGGCCAGCAGAAGGACAGCGTCTGGTTCCGCTCGACGACTCCGCCGGTCCTGCGGTGGCTGGAGGAGAACGACGCGGATATGGCACACCACATCAGGCGCTGCCACGCCTCGGCCGAGCAGGTCGCCGACCGGCTGGACTGGGCTGCGAAGGTTGCCTGGAAGATCGCCACGGATACCGCCGTCGACCTCTCGCCCAAGGCGAAGATCAAACTCGATGCGCGCAAGCCCGGCCCGTGGGCATCCGCCGCGCTCACCCGGTACTGGCCCACGGCCGAAGAGGAGTTCTGGCAGCTGGCCAAGCCGGAGCGGTGCGCCGATCAGGTCGTCAAGCCGTTCGTCCACGCGGCGATGACCGCGCTTGACGAGACGATCGGCCCGGCGAACCGGGCGGACATCCGGGTGGCGCGCGCCCGTCACCGGGCCCGCTCGCTTCTCCTCGCGCTGCTCGGCCCCAAGCCCGCCTCGGCCGGCTGACGTTCTCGCTCACCGGCTCCCTTCTTCACGCCGGCCGTGTGGTCGGCGCCTTCAGCCCACTCACCATGCCCCTGACCAGGGATTTCTCATGACAGATTCGGTGGCGGCCCCCGCTCCGCCCACGTACGACACATTCGTTTCCTATGTCCACCGTCTGTGCCGGGACAACAGGCAACGGGCCGAGTTGCGCAGAGGTCTGGGCCTGCCGGTCGAGCGGTGCAACTACATGCACCGCTATCTGGTTCCGTGGCTCCGTGACAACGACGACCGCGGTTACGGCGATGTGCGGCGGGCCTACTACGGCGTGGCGTCACTGATCGCGGCGCGCCCGCGCAGTGCCCGCCAGGACAACCCCGAGGACGCCGGCGCCACCGCCTGGCATCAGCGCCCCAACCTGGGGGCCTCACTCGGCCTGGCCGTCGCCAAGGGCGTCTTCAAGCCGAACACGGCGGAGGGTGCCCTGCACCTGATGTCCCGGCAGAGCAGTGACGCCGTCCACCGGAGCCTGCCCGCCTTGCTCGCGCAGCTCACCGGCGGCGGCATCACGGTCGACTGGGCCGTGCTGCTCGAGAACCTGTCCTGGTGGAACCGCGACCGCGACCGCATCGCCACCCGCTGGCTCGACAGCTACTTCCGCACCGACACCGGTGAGCCCGGCCTCATCACCGATCTTCCCGAGGAGAACAAGCGATGACCCTTTACCTGGACCTGAGCGCCCTGCAGTCGGTGCCGGTCGCCAACCTCAACCGTGATGATCTTGGCTCGCCCAAGCAGGTCCGCTACGGCGACGCGCTGCGGATCCGGGTCTCAAGCCAGTCCTGGAAGCGGGTCATCAGGCACGGCGTCGAGCAGGACCTCGGGGAGAAGGCCGCCCGCACCCGTATGGTGCCCGTGAAGGTGCAGCAGGCCCTGCAGAAGGCGGGCTGGCCGGCAGAGCTGGCGGCGTTCGCCGGATCCCAGGTCGCGGCGAGTGCCGGAAAGAAGGGCATCGGCACGGAGAAGGCCGGCCACACCTCGGTACTGCTGTTCCTGCCCGAAGCCGCCATCGAGGAACTCGTCATGGTGTGCACCGAGCACCGGCAGGCTCTGGAGAAGGGCTTGGAGGCTCAGGAGATGGCCAAGGAAAAGACCAAGGCCAAGGGCAAGGGCAAGGAGGGCCCTGGCCAACTGCTGCCCCCGGACCGGATCGAGGCCATCCTCAAGCGGCGCACCGCCTCCATCGGCCTGCTGGGCCGCATGCTCGCCGAACTCCCCGATGCCAACGTGGACGGCGCCGCTCAGGTCGCACACGCTTTCACCACCCACGCGGCCGAGCCGCAGCGCGACTACTTCACCGCGGTTGACGACTGGCTCGGTGAAGCCGAGACCGGCAGCGGCCACCTCGACACCGCAGAGTTCAGCGCCGGGGTGTTCTACCGGTACGCGACCGTCAACATCACCGACCTGCTGAAGAACCTCGAGGGTGATGCCAAGGCCGCCCGGACCGTGCTCGCCTCCTTCGCCGAGCACTTCCTGCTGTCCCTGCCGCAGGCCAAGAAGAACAGCACCGCCCCGCACACCCTCCCCGACCTCGCCTACCTCGCGGTGCGCGCATACCGGCCGCTGTCCCTGGCCGCGGCCTTCGAGACCCCGGTCGCCTCGGACCAGGGCGGTTTCTCCCGGCCGTCCCGCACCGCGCTGGACGCCTACGCCCGCAACATCAACCGCCTGGCCGGCGAGCACAACCGGCGCTTCCACGGACACGCCGTCATCGACCCCGAGGAGGAGTTCACCGGCCTCGGCCAGGCGCACGCCTCCTACCACCAGCTCGTCGAGGCCGCCGTGGACGCCGCCTTCCCCGCCTCCGGCACGGAAGCGGAGGGGCAGCAGTGAGCGGACTGCTGCTGCGGCTGGCCGGGCCCCTGCAGTCCTGGGGTGAGCGGTCGGTGTTCACCCCGGTGCGGGACACCGCCGCCTTCCCGACCCGTTCGGGGCTGATCGGGATGTTCGCCGCCGCCCAGGGAATCGGCCGCGGCGACGGTGGCCTGGACCAATACCAGGACGTGCGGCTCACGGTGCGGGTGGACCGTCCCGGCGTGCGGCTGGTGGATTACCACACGGTCGGCGGCGGCTTCCCCAAGGCCCGCACCGCCGCCACCAGCGGTGGCGGCAACAAGGGCGCGGCCGTCGTCACCCGCCGCCACTACCTCGCAGACGCGGTGTTCGTCGTCGCCGTCACAGCACCCGACGACACGGTCGAACAGCTCGCCCAGGCGCTGCGCCGCCCTCACTGGGCGCCCTACCTCGGCCGCCGCTCCTGCGTACCGGACGAGCCGTTCCTCCTGCGCAGCCACATCGACGACCCGGAGAGGGAACTGCGCACCGCGGTCCCCCTCAGCCGCACCTCGTCGCGCCAGGAGGAAGGCGACACCATCGCGGTGGAGTTCCTCCACGAACAGCCGCCCCCCGGCGCGGCGGCCGATGTCATCGACATCAACGACGTCCCGGTGAGCTTCGCCCAGGAAGGACGTACTCACATCGGCCGTCGCCTTTATCGCACCGTGGAGCCGGTGCGCCGAGACCTGGCGGGCCCTCAGCACACCCTGCTCACGCGCCTGATCGACTACGCCCACGCCGAGGAAAGCGCATGAACGACCACCCGGTGATCGCCCGGATCCGCCTCAACCCCTACAGCCGCGAGGTGCAGAGGGACCTGCGCGACGCCACCCAGATGCACAAAACGGTGATGCGGATGGTCCCAGACGGCCTCGGCGGCTCCCCGCGCCAGCGGGCAGGCGTCCTCTACCGCCTGGACGAGACCGACACCTCCAGCACCCTCCTGGTCCAGGCCGCCCAGCTCGCTCCCTCCCTCCTGCCCAGCGGATACGGGCAGGCCGAGACCAAGAGCCTGGCACCGATGCTGACCGCGCTGCGCAAAGGACTGGCCGTGCGCTACCGCATCGTCCTCAACCCCGCCAAACGCGAACGGCTCTCCCTGGAGGACAAAGGAAAACGCGGCCGCATCGTGCCCCTGTCCGGCGCGGACGCCGACCAGTGGTGGCTGCGCCGCGCCACCGACGCCGGCCTGCAGCCACACGTCCTGACGCCCACCGCCATGCAGCCGGTCCGCCCCCGAGGACAGAACACCCCCAGGATGAGGCACAGCCTCATCCGCTACGACGGAACAGCCACCATCACCGACCCCGACGCTCTGCGCGACGCCGTGCTGAACGGCATCGGACGCGGAAAACCCTACGGTGCCGGACTCCTCAGCCTGGCCCCCGCCACCGCCGCATGAGCGCACCGAAAAGGGGAGGCGACGCGCGCCGACGCCTCGCCTCCCCCACCCTCGCCATGCTGCCCAGAGTCGCCGACTCCCTGTCCTTCCTCTACCTGGACATGGTCCGCGTCGTCCAGGACGACACCGGAGTCTGCGCCCAGATTCAGGTCGACCCCCAGCGCACCGACCTCGTCTACGTACCTACCGCAGCCCTCTCCTGCCTCCTGCTCGGGCCCGGCGTCTCCATCACCACGCCCGCGCTGACCACCCTGGCCCGGCACGGAACCAGCGTCGTCTGCGTCGGCGCCGGAGGCGTACGCGCCTACGCCGGAATCCTCCCCGACTCCCTCACCACCCACTGGCTCGAGCAACAGGTCACCTGCTGGTCCGACCCCGCAAAACGTCTCGACATCGCCATCCGCATGTACAAGAGGCGCTTCAAGGACGCCGACCTCCCCCAGAACATCACCCTGGAGCAGGTGCGCGGCATGGAAGGCCAACGCATGAAAGCCTTCTACAAGATCCTCGCGGAACAGCACGGCATCGGCCGCTTCCGCCGCAACTACCGCCCCGACCAATGGGACTCCCAGGACCCCGTCAACCTGGCCCTGTCCGCCGCCAACACCTGCCTCTACGGCATCGTCCACGCAGCCCTGCTCGCCCTCGGCCTCTCCCCGGCCCTCGGATTCGTCCACGCCGGCACCCAGCACGCATTCGTCTACGACATCGCCGACCTCTACAAAGCCGAGACCACACTCCCCATCGCCTTCGCCCTCCACAACTCCACCAACCCCGAACAGGAAGCCCGCCGCCGTTTCCGCGAAGACCTCCGCCTATTGCGGCTCCTGCCACGCATCGTCCGCGACGTGCAGAACCTGCTGACCCCCGGCACCAACGCCGTCAACGCCGAGGCGTGGGAGGGCGACGAGGAGGAACGGTCCGAACGACGCGACACCCAGATGGTCCACCTCTGGGACCCCAAAGCCGGCGTCCTGCCCGCAGGCGTCAACTACGCAGCCGGAGGCGCCTGATGGCTTCCATGCTGGTGATCGCCACCACCGCCGTCCCCGACCACCTCCGAGGCGCCCTCAGCCGCTGGACCAGCGAGGTCGTCCCCGGCATCTTCGTCGGCAGCGTCTCCGCCCGCGTCCGCGACGAACTCTGGCAAGCCGTCACCCAAACCGTCGGCAACGGCGCAGCCGTCCTCGTCCACCCGGCCCCCACCGAACAGGGCTACACCATCCGGACCGCAGGCACCCGCCGCCGCGTCCCCGAGGACTTCGACGGGCTCACCCTGATCCGCATGACCGCACCACCAAAAGTCAAAGAAATGCAAAGCCCCTCTTAAAGTGCAGGTCAGGAAGAGTCCTCCCCGCCGACGCGGGGGTGTTCCGATCTGCGAGGACGGGTATGCGGCGTTGCCCGGGTCCTCCCCGCCGACGCGGGGGTGTTCCCACGATCGTCCCGGCCGTGAACAGGTGGGCTAGGTCCTCCCCGCCGACGCGGGGGTGTTCCGCCGGGGTCCGTCGCCCTCAGCGTGGGACGCTGGTCCTCCCCGCCGACGCGGGGGTGTTCCGATGGCCACGGTTCCTGCTCTGCCCTGAACCGGGTCCTCCCCGCCGACGCGGGGGTGTTCCGTCCTGCTTGGCTTTGGTGGAGGCGTGGTTGGAGTCCTCCCCGCCGACGCGGGGGTGTTCCGGGGTTGGTCAAGGGGGTGCCGCCGTGCAATCCGTCCTCCCCGCCGACGCGGGGGTGTTCCGTTCTCTGACTTCGACCTGGCCGGGTGGCGGCGGTCCTCCCCGCCGACGCGGGGGTGTTCCGGTGACGGTCTCGCCGGGCTCGGCGTCGTCGGCGTCCTCCCCGCCGACGCGGGGGTGTTCCGCACGCCTGCGCCATCGCCTTGCTGGATCATCCGTCATCCCCGCCGACGCGGGGGTGTGCCGGCGATCAGGTTCCGCACCGTCACCACCAACCCGTCCTCCCCGCCGACGCGCGGGGGTGTTCCGGAGCTGATGGAGGACCTGAACCGCTTTCTCGGGTCCTCCCCGCCGACGCGGGGGTGTTCCGTCGTTCTCGCTGAACACCGTCCCGCACGAGGCGTCCTCCCCGCCGACGCAGGGGTGTTCCGACCGGATGGGCGAAGCGGCAGACCCCGACTCCGTCCTCCCCGCCGACGCGAGGGTGTTCCGTGGGACGACCGCGACGACACCAGTCGCCTGCGGTCCTTCCCGCCGACGCGGGGGTGTTCCGGACAGATCAACGGTCTGATGGACGCCTCTCGGGTCCTCCCCGCCGTCGCGGGGGTGTTCCGGTACCGGGGACGGTGAAGCACATTCCGTCGTGGTCCTTGCGCCGACGCGGGGGTGGCCCGGCCAGGTAGTTGGTGGTGGTCGCCTTGGTGGAGTATTCCCCACCGAGGTGAGAGGTTCTCCGCCCTTCGCAACTCCCGTCACAGTTGAAGGCCGTCCGGGTCCGAGGCGACGGCCCATCAGGTCGCAGACGTCGCACACAGCAGCCTGAAACCGATGGTGGACGATCACCCCCATGCCGGACGACACTTCAAGCCCTGCACGCCGACAAGGCGCGTAACCGACCCGACCTGCGAAAAGGGTCACAGCGAACGCATCGGAGCGCGAATCGCCCGCAAGGACATGCGCAAGCCGCAGCGCCCGGCCGAGCGAATGCACGACCGGGCGCTGCGGTGCCGCGAGAGGACTGCAGACGGCCGCGTCCTTACAGCAACGTGCCCTGCTCATAGTGGTCTGCCAGCCGGCCCAGCTCGCGGACTTCGTCGCCCGTGACGTCCTTCCACCACTTAGCGAAGATACGGCGGTGACACCACTGCGCCGGGTCCGTCAGGTCCTCAAAGCAGAGCAGGACCAGCCTGTGTTCCTTCTCCGTCTCGGCTATCTCCTGCAGCCGCGCCGCGATCCATGTCGCTCCGAGACGGTCCAGGTCCGCGCGGTAGGCCGAAGTGAACTCCGGCAGAGGCTTGGAGAAATACTCCTTCCGAGGCGCCAGTTCCCGCACTACGTGCCTGAGCTGATAGGCGAGCCGGGAACGGGGAGCCCCCAGCGTGATACGCACCGGCACTCCCTGCGGGGGCTGGTACGCCTGATAGCGGTTAGTGAACAGGGTGAGCACGCAGCTGCTTCCTTTCGTACGTACTGCTCAACGGTTGGGCCTGCGGACGCCTACGCCAACGGCCCGGGTCTCAGGTGCCACCCGCTCAGGGCCGTATGGGCCAGCCCGACGCCGAGTCCACAGGGCCCTACGGACTCGGCTCGACTGACCAGCACCCACACAAGGGGAGGAGCACACACAGAGGGCGTGGCCGGATAACTCCGACCACGCCCTTCGTCGTGCGGGGAAAAGGCGCCGCCACTGCCGCGCCTCTCACCTCCTCACTGCGCCGGTGTCGCCTCCGGCTCCTCGGCCACCGGCTTGACCTCCGACGTCTTCTGCGCGGCCACCTTCCGGGGGGTGGTGGTCGCGGCCGGGCGAGCCTTGGGCTTCGTTGTCGCCTTCTTGGCAACAGGCTTGGCGTCGGTCTTCTTGGTGCTGGCCGCCCTGCCCTCGGCCTCCTCGACGGCCTTGGCCTTCGCCTCCTCGGCCTCCTTAGCCTCCTTCTGGACCTCCAGCGCCTTGCGGTTGAAGTCCGCCTCCATCGCACGCTGGATGCCCTGGGCCTTGCTCAGCAGGTTGCGGACCAGCTGGACCCGGCTGTAGAGCTTGCCGATGACCTTCACCTGACGGGTGAGGTCGTCGCCGAGAATGACGGCCAGGTCCTCCGGCTTCTTCTCGGCCAGCTCCTCCAGAAGGGGCAGCAGGACCTCCTCGGCCTTGCCGAGTCCATCCTTGGCCTTCGCCTTCTGGGCCTTGCGAGTCTCCTGCCTCTCGGCGTCGGGGGTCTGCTCGCCGGTCAGGGACGTCTGCAGGCGAAGGACCATGGAATTCGACCGACCGGATCCCCGGGTTCCCCCCTTGTAGCCGAACCGCAGGGCCTCGCTGCCGAGATCCTGTTCCAGCGCAAGGTCGCCCGCGCCATCAACGATTCCCCACCGTCACGGCCGTCCTCATCCGTACACTGCACAGCCGCCCGACCACGCAGGAGCCCACGTGATACCCCTTCTCCCGGCAGGACACCTCCCCCAGCCCTTCGACGCCGCCTTCCTCGACAACCCCTATCCGCGGTACGCACAGCTTCGTGAGGAAAGCGCCGTACACCGGGTCGCGCTCCCGGACGGCTCACCGATCTGGCTCGTGCTCCGGGAAGAGGACGTACGTGCCGGGCTCACTGATACACGGTTGTCAGTGAACAAAGCGCACTCCGGGACCGGGTACAAGGGCTTCTCCCTCCCGCCGGCCCTGGACGCCAACCTCCTCAACATCGATCCGGAAGATCATCAGCGCCTGCGCCGCCTGGTGTCTAAAGCGTTCACCGCGCGCCGGGTCGAGGGTATGCGGGGAAGCGTCCAGGCCGCGGTCGACCGCCTCGCAGATGATCTGGCCGGCCAAGGGGGCGGAGACCTCGTCTCCGCCTTCTCCCTCCCCTTACCGCTCAGGGTGATCGGCGACCTGCTCGCCGTGCCCGAGGCCGACCGGCGCCGCTTCTCCACATGGGTGAGCAATATGCTCACACCCGAAAGCCCCCGCCAGATCAAAGACGCCGTGGAGAACATCCACGCCTTCCTCCTGGACCTCGTCGCCACCCGGCGAAGGGCCCTCGGCGACGACATGCTCTCCGCACTCATCGCTGTCCGAGACGAAGGCGACCAGCTCACCGAAGACGAACTCGTCTCGCTCGCCTTCTTGCTCCTCATGGCCGGGAGCGAGAACACCCAGCATCTGATCAGTGCCGGCCTGGTCACCCTCTTGCAGCACCCGGACCAGGTCGCAGAGCTACGCGCTGATCCCAGCCTGCTGTCCGAAGCCGTCGAGGAGCTGCTGCGGTACGCGCACCCCAATCAGATGGCCATCCGGCGCTTCCCCACCGAACCCATAGAGATCGGCGGCACACAGATCCCCGCGGGGGACACCGTCATGCTCTGCCTGGCCTCTGCCCACAGGGATCCTGCGCGATACCCCTCCCCGGACGAGTTCGACATCCACCGCCAGGACAAGGCACATCTGGCCCTCGGCCAGGGAATGCACTACTGCCTTGGTGCACCGCTGGCCCGCATGGAGATCCAGATCGCCCTCCACACGCTGCTCCGCCGGTTCCCCCGGCTGGATCTCGCCGTTCCCCCTGAGCAGCTCCCGTGGCGCGTCTCGTTCCGCTCACGTGCTCTCGAGGCGGTCCCCATCACCCTGCGGTGACGGCACTGTCCCCTGGAGAAGGTTCCACTTCCGCCATCTTGCCCTGAACGGATGAACGGGAGTCCCCGCGTCGGCGCGGCGGCTCCCGTTCTCGCGTCTGCGCAGGTCAGGATGGTTCTGCCCGCGTAGTGTGCCGGTGGGGCGGGTGGGACTCGAACCCACGGCCGACGGATTATGAGTCCGCTGCTCTAACCGGCTGAGCTACCGCCCCGTAACGGCGCGTCGTACACATCTGCGTGCGCCGTCTGCCGCAGCATAGCCGCTCATACGATCTGCTGCTTCGGAGGACCGGCGCTGAGCGCCTCCACGGCTTCGATCATGACGTAGATCACGCCCGCGGGGGTCCGGAAATGAAAAAGGACCCCTCAAGGGGTCCTCCTCCCTGCTCCCCCGACTGGACTCGAACCAGTAACCCTCCGGTTAACAGCCGAATGCTCTGCCAATTGAGCTACAGGGGACCGAGCTCCCCCGACTGGACTCGAACCAGTAACCTGCCGGTTAACAGCCGGCTGCTCTGCCAATTGAGCTACAGGGGATTGCTCCGTGTGCCGCGACCGCGACCCCGTCCGGGGCTCCCGGACGGCGTGCGCTCGCTGCGACACATACATTAGCGCAAGCAGGGGGGTGCTCCGCCAATCGGTATCGCCGCGTCCCCCTCGGGCGTCGGGCGTTCCTCGGCCGATCAAGGGATGATCTTCTACGTGATCGTGGGTGATCTGCCGCGCGGGCGGGTAGGCGTGCGGCACGACCCCGGGGTCCAGACGTGAAGGACAGCGAGAAGGGCAGGTCGATGCGCTACCGGCTGACGTTCATCACCGGGTTGGCTGTGGGTTACGTACTGGGCACGCGAGCCGGCCGGGAGCGGTACGAGCAGCTGCGCGCGGGTGCGCAGAAGCTCGCACGGAACCCGGCCGTCCGCAATACCGCCGAATCGGCCGCGCTGGGAGGCCGGCAGGCCGCCGCGAAGGCGCTGGACAAGGTGCGGCCGCTGCGCGAGAAGATCGGGCAGCGCGAGGGCCGCACGGCGACGGAGGACGACTGGGGCACCAGCAACACCTGACGGCGGCGGTGGCATGATCTGATCCATGGGGATAGTCGCCGGGTTGGACAGTTCGTCCGACAGCACACGAATCGTCGTCTGTGACACCGATACGGGTGCCGTGATCAAACAGGGGTACGCCCCGCATCCGGTCGGCGGCAGCGGCGATGTGGATCCGCAGGCGTGGCTGATGTCCCTCGGCGAGGCCGCCGAGGGCGGGCTGCTCGAAGGGGTCCAGGCCATCGGCGTCTCGGCGCAGCAGCACGGGCTGCTGGCGCTGGACGCGGGCGGGGTGCTGGTGCGCCCCGCGCTGATGGGCAACGACAAGCGTGCGCAGTCCGCGGCCGCCGACCTCGCCGAGGCGCTCGGCGGCCGCACCGCGTGGGCCCAGGCGGTCGGCGCCGTGCCGACCGCCTCGCAGCCGGTGGCCAAGCTGCGCTGGCTGGCGCGGAACGAGCCGGAGGCGGCGCACCGCGTGGCCGAGTTGATGCAGCCGCACGACTGGCTGGTGTGGCAGCTGTTGGGACGGCCGGTGCGGCGTACGACCGACCGCGGTACGGCCTCCAGCAGCGGCTACTGGTCGGCGGCGGCCGGCTCCTGGCGCCCCGACCTGGTCGAGCTGGCCCTCGGGCACCAGGTGCGGCTGCCGGAGGTCATCGGCCCGGCCGACGCCGCCGGGCACACCCCCGAAGGGCTGCTGATCTCCGCCGGGACGGGCGAGACCATGGCCGCCGCCTTCGGGCTGGGGGTCGGGCTCGGCGACGCGGTGATCTCGCTGGGCGCCTCCGGCTCGGTCTTCTCCATCCACCATGAGGCGCTGGCCGATCCGACCGGCACGATCCTGTCGTACGCGGACGCCACCGGGATGCACCTGCCGGTGGTGCACACGCTCAACGCGGTACGGACGCTGCGCGGTACGGCGGAACTGCTCGGCACCGATCTCGAGGGGCTCTCCGCGCTCGCGATGAAGTCCACCCCAGGGTCGTACGGGCTGGTGCTGCTGCCGTACCTGGAGGGCGAGCGGACCCCGCACCTGCCGCATACGGCGGGCACGCTGACCGGGCTGCGGCGCGAGTCGATGAAGCCCGAGCATCTGGCGCGGGCCGCGTTCGAGGGGATGCTGTGCGGGCTCGCGGACGCGCTGGACGTACTGCGCGGACGCGGTGTCCAGGTGCGGCGCGTCTTCCTGCTCGGGCCCGCGGCCGATCTTCAGGCGGTCCGCGCGATCGCGCCCGCGCTGCTGGGCGCGCAAGTCGTGGTGCCCCAGCCCGCCGACTACGCCGCCCTGGGCGCCGCCCGCCAGGCCGCGTGGGCGCTGGGCGTCTCGCACGGCACCCAGTCGCCGCACGAACCGCCGCGCTGGCCGGCCGCGGCGAGCCAGGTCTTCGAACCGGGCGACGACCTGCCGGTGGGGCAGGCGGTGCGGCAGCAGTACGTGGCGGTGCGGGAGCAGACCCACCCCGGCGCCTTCGAGTCCGGGACGGTCGAGTCCGGCGCCTTCGAGTCCGGGACCGTCGGGTCCGGGACCGTCGAGCCGGGAGGCCAGGAGGCCGCCGGTGGCGCCGGTGGGTACGGGGTGGGAAGCCAGGTGCCCGCCGGTGGCGCCGGTGGGTACGAGGGCGGCGGCTCGGTGAACCCCGGAGGGTACGGGGAGGCTGGTGGGCTCGTGGCCGGTGGGTACGAGGCCGTGTGAGGCCCGGAGGCGGTACTGAGGAGGTCCGGAGGAGGTCGAGGTCGAGGTCCCTCTGAGGCAGCGGGGCGGGGCGGAGGGTCGGCCCGGCCTGCGGGGGTGGGGGCGGCACGTTGGTCCGGACAGCCGTTGGTTCGCGGTCCGCACAGCCGCTGGTCCGCCCAGTCCGCATGGCCGCTGGTCCGCCCCGTCCGCGCGGCCGCCGGTCTGCGCAGTCCGCACAGCCGCTGGTCCAGGCAGCCGCTAGTCCAGATAGCCGCGGAGCTGATCGGCGAAGGCGTGGTCGCGGAGCTTGTTGAGCGTCTTGGACTCGATCTGGCGGATCCGTTCCCGCGTCACCCCGAAGATCCGGCCGATCTCCTCCAGCGTGCGGGCGCGGCCGTCGGCCAGTCCGTACCGCAGCTGCACCACCTTGCGTTCGCGTTCGCCGAGCGTCGACAGCACGGCCTCCAGATGTTCGCGGAGCAGCAGGAAGGCCGCGGACTCCACCGGTGAGGCGGCGTCGCCGTCCTCGATGAGGTCGCCGAGGGCGACATCGTCCTCCTCGCCCACCGGCGCGTGGAGGGACACCGGCTCCTGGGCCAGCCGCAGCACCTCGCTCACCCGCTCCGGGGAGAGGTCGAGATGGGCGGCGACCTCCTCCGGGGTGGGTTCGTAGCCGCGCTCCTGGAGCATCCGGCGCTGGACCCGGACCACCCGGTTGATCAGCTCGACGACATGCACCGGGACCCGGATCGTGCGGGCCTGGTCGGCCAGGGCGCGGGACATGGCCTGGCGGATCCACCAGGTCGCGTACGTCGAGAACTTGTATCCGCGGGCGTAGTCGAACTTCTCCACCGCGCGGATCAGCCCGAGATTGCCCTCCTGGACCAGGTCGAGCATGGTCAGCCCACGGCCGATGTAGCGCTTGGCGACGGAGACCACCAGACGCAGGTTGGCCTCGATCAGCCGACGCTTGGCCATCCGGCCCAGGACCACCAACCGGTCCAGGTCCAGGGCGAGTTGGGTGTCGAGGTCGGAAGCGGTGCCGAGTTTCTCCTCGGCGAAGAGGCCCGCCTCGACCCGGCGGGCCAGCTCGACCTCCTCGGCCGCGGAGAGCAGCGGTATCCGGCCGATCTCGCGGAGGTACTGGCGGAAGAGGTCGGCGGAGGGGCCGCTGGTCTCGGCGCGGGCAGGCGGCTCGACGGGCTCAATGGGATCGACGGACTCGATGGGCTCCATGCGCTCGACGGACTCGGCGGGCTCTACGGACTCGACGGGTTCCGCTTCGGGGCCTCTGCCGGGTGCGGGGCCGGACGCAGGGTCGGGTACCAGGTCGGCCGTGGGGTCCTGCGCGGCGTCCGGACCGTCGTCCGGCGAGTCCTCCGGGGTGAGGGCCACCGGGTCCTCGAGCACGGCCGACGTCACCGGCGCGGCGCCGGGCGGGTGGGGCGACAGGGGGTGCGGCGCCGCGGGGGCCGCGTCGGTGAGGGTCTGGGTCTGCACGGGGGCGACCTCCAGGGTGATCGCTGCTGAGGGGGCAGAACGATCGGGTACGGCACGGCGGCCGCGCCGCCGTCCGTCCCGTACGTCATGAGCGGATCTGCGGGGGATTCCGGCCCTACCCGGCCACCACCGCCGCGCTCCGAGGACTCAGGCACCGCCCCCAGTGTGGAGTACGACACAGGCCTGCCACGAGGGGCGTGCGGGCACTTTTTGCTCAGCGGGCCGTGACCGTACGACTACCCGGCGGCTACAGCCTCCCCTCCGGAGCGCCCGCCGGGACCCGAACGGGCTGGCCGGAACCGCTCACCGGCCCTCACCCGGCCCTCATCCGGCCCTCACGGCCTGCCCTGGCCAGTCTCAATGGTCCTGGCTGTCCTCGCGGCCCTGGCCGGGTCCGACTGCCCTGGCTGCCTCGCGGCCCTCATGGCCCCACGGGTCCGGACTGCCCGGCGGATTCACAGGGCCTGTCCCCCACGGCCTGGCCAGTCCCGACTGCCCTGACTGCCTTCACGCCCTGGCCCCACGAGTCCGGACTGCCCGGCGGATTCACAGGGCCCCTGCCCCCACGGCCTGACCGGAACAGCCCTGGCTGCCCGCGCGGCCCTGGCCCCACGGGTCCGGACTGCCCGGCAGGTTCACGGGCCCCTCCCCCACGGCCCGGCGCCGGAACCGCCCTGGCTTCCCTCACAGCCCTGGCCCCACGGGTCCGGACTGCCCGGCGATTCACAGGGCCTGTCCCTCACAGCCCTGGCCGGTCCCGACTGCCCTGACTGTCCTCGCGGCCCTGGTCGGTCCCGACTGCCCTGGCCGGTCTCAACGGCTCCGGCTGTCCCGCGGCCCTGGCCGGTCCCCCACGGCCCTCACTGCCTCGCGGCCCTCATGGCCTGACCGCCTTCGGCTCCGCCCGCCGCGCCCGCGCTCCCCCTACAGCGCCGCCGCGCCCCGGTCCCGGAGGGACTGGCCGTACTGCTGGAGCACCCACAGCTCGTTCTGCACGGCGGCGAGGTGGGCCGGGTCCGCGTGTGGCCCCAGGCGCTGGAGGGTGCCCCGCACCTCGGTCACGCGCTGGTTCACCGCGGCCAGCCGTACGGCCACCAGCTGCACGCCCGCGTACGCCTCGTCCGGGTCGCGGCGGGTGTGCGGCGGCTCGACGGCGAGTTCGGTGACCATCGCCCGGACCGTGTCGTCGGGCGCCGCCTCCCGGACCCGGGCGAGATAGTCGGCGTCGGCGGCGGTCACACCGCCCGCGTCCTCGATGGCGCGGCGCACCGCCGCGTACGGCGGGGCGGTGAACTCGTCGATGCCGTAGGCGTCGAAGGCCGGGGCGACCAGCTCGGGGCGCTGGAGGGCGAGCTTGAGCAGTTCGCGCTCGACGCGGTGGGCGGGGCTGCGCAGATTCAGCGCGGGCCCGCGCGGGGCCGACGGCGCGCCGCCGGGGCCGGGGCCGCCCGGACCGCCCTGTTGGCC
>NZ_BBOX01000148.1 GCF_001553455.1 Streptomyces hygroscopicus subsp. hygroscopicus | reverse complement strand
AGCGCCGTCCCAGGCGGCGGTACGCTCCCTGACCCGGTCCACCGGCAGCCCGACCGACACCATCCCACCCCGGCCCGCCAGACCCGCCGCGATCGCCTGCGACCGCAGCGCCACCACCTTCGCCGCGTCCTGAAGCGACAGCGCACCCGCCACACACGCCGCGGCGATCTCACCCTGACTGTGACCCATCACCGCCGCAGGCTCCACACCCACCGAACGCCACAGCCCCGCCAACGACACCATCACCGCGAACAACACCGGCTGCACCACATCCACCCGGTCATAGCCGGGGGCACCTTCGGCGCCACGCAGCACGTCCGTCAGCGACCAGTCCACGTAAGCCGACAGAGCCGCCTCGCACTCGGCAATCGACTCCGCGAACACCGGCGAGGACTCCAGCAACCCCACCGCCATCCCCACCCACTGCGCACCCTGACCGGGGAAGACCAGCACCGGACGGCCGAGCGCCTCGGTGGCGTTGCCGCGGACCACACCCGGTGCCTTCGTCCCCTCGGCCACGGCCTCCAGGCGCTGGAGGAGTTCCGCACGGCCGGTCCCGGTCACCACGGCCCGGAACTCGAACGCGGACCTGGTCGTCGCCAGTGAGAGCGCCACATCGGCGGCGCCCAGCTCCGGGCGCTCCGTGACGAACTCCCGCAGTGTGGCCGCCTGGGCGCGCAGGGCGGCATCGCCCTTGCCCGCCACCAGCCACGCCACCGGTCCGTCGACGACCTCGGCCCCGGCGTTCTCCTCCGCCTCGGCCTCGGGAGCCTGCTCCAGGATGGTGTGCACGTTGGTGCCGCTCATACCGAACGCCGACACGCCCGCGCGCCGCGGATGCCCCGTCTCGGGCCACGGCCTGGCCTCGGCCAGCAGCTCGACGTCACCCGCCGTCCAGTCCACGTGCGGCGAGGGCTCGTCCAGGTGCAGGGTCTTCGGCAGCACGCCGTGCCGCATCGCCATCACCATCTTGATGACGCCGCCCACGCCCGCGGCCGCCTGCGAGTGGCCGATGTTCGACTTGATGGCGCCCAGCCACAGCGGCTGGCCCTCGGGGCGCTCCTGACCGTAGGTGTTCAGCAGTGCCTGCGCCTCGATCGGGTCACCCAGCGAGGTACCCGTGCCGTGCGCCTCCACCGCGTCCACCTCGGCGGCCGTCAGGCGGGCGTTCGCCAGCGCCTGCCGGATGACCCGCTGCTGCGAGGGACCGTTCGGCGCCGTCAGACCGTTGCTCGCACCGTCCTGGTTCACCGCGCTGCCGCGCACCACGGCCAGGATCGGGTGGCCGTTGCGGCGCGCGTCCGACAGCCGCTCGAGGACGAGCATGCCGACGCCTTCGGCCCAGCTCGCGCCGTCCGCGGCGGCCGAGAACGGCTTGCTCCGCCCGTCGGAGGCGAGAGCGCGCTGCCTGCTGAACTCGATCAGCGACATCGGGGTGGACATCACCGTCACACCGCCGGCCAGCGCCAGCGAGCACTCGCCCTGGCGCAGTGCCTGCCACGCGAGGTGCAGGGCGACCAGCGACGACGAGCACGCGGTGTCCACCGTCATGGCGGGCCCTTCGAGGCCCAGCGTGTAGGAGATACGGCCCGAGAGCACGCTCGGCGAGACACCGGTGCCGACGAGGCCCTCGACGCTCTCCTGGGATCCGGCGAGGACACCGCCGTAGTCCTGGTAGGTGACACCCGCGAAGACGCCGGTCTGGCTGCCCTTCGCCGCGATCGGGTCGATCCCGGCCCGTTCCAGCGCCTCCCATGAGGTTTCCAGCAGGAGCCGGTGCTGCGGGTCCATCGCTATCGCCTCACGCGGCGAGATCCCGAAGAACGCCGGGTCGAACTGGCTGGCGTTGTGCAGGAAGCCGCCTTCCTGCGTGTAGCACTTGCCGGGCTCGTCCGGGTCCGGGTCGTAGAGGTTCTCCACGTCCCAGCCGCGGTCCGTCGGGAAGGGCGAGATGCCGTCCCGGCCCTGGGCGACCAGGTCCCACAGGTCCTCGGGGGTGGCCACGCCACCGGGGTAGCGGCAGCTCATGCCCACGATCACGATCGGCTCATCGTTGTCCGCCACCGCGACCGGCACCGGCTGCCGGGCCCCGGTCAGTGCGCCGAGGACCTCGGCACGGGCGAACTTCGCCAGTTCGACGGGGGTCGGGTAGTCGAAGACGGCCGTCGCCGGGAGGCGCAGGCCGGTGGCCTTGCTCACCCGGTTGCGGAACTCGACGGCGGTCAGCGAGCTGAAGCCGAGTTCCTTGAACGACTGCGAGCCCTGGACCGCGTCGGCGGAGGCGTGTCCGAGCGCCGCCGCGACGTGCGTGCGGATCACGTCGAGGAGCACCCGGTCCTGCTCGGGCTCGGAGAGCCCGGCCAGCCGCTCCCTCAGCGCGGCGAGCGGCCCGGACTCGGAGCCCGCGCGCTTCGCGGTCCGCCGTGTGGTCCTGCGCCGGCGCACCGGCTCGACGGATGTCTCCGCGGGGGCGTCGGCGGCCGTCTCTGCCGGGGCCGGCGCCCGGGTTTCCGACGGCTCCGTGGCGATCTCACGCAGCGTCAGCGTGTCAGCGGACACGACGGCTTCGCCGGCTCCGTCGACGGCCGCCAGGGAGAGGGTCGCCGGCCCGGTGCGGGCGAGCCGGACGCGCAGCGCGGAGGCACCGGAGGCGTACAGCGATACCCCGGCCAGGCTGAACAGCACGCGGCCGCGCCCCACGCCGTCCAGGACCCCGAGGCCGAGCGGCTGGAGCGCCGCGTCCAGGAGGGCGGGGTGCAGCCCGAACCGCTGGGCGTCCACGACGGCCTCCTCAGCCAGGCTGACCTCGGCGAACACGTCGTCCTCGCGCTGCCACACGGCGCGCAGACCACGGAAGGAGGGTCCGTAGACCAGGCCGGTGTCGGCCAGCAGTTCGTACAGGCCGTCCACGTCGACGCGCTCGGCGCCGGGCGGGGGCCACGCGGTGGAGTCGAAGCGGGTCGCCGCTTCGGCGGCCGCGGCGTCGTCCGGTTCCGGGGCGAGCACACCGGTGGCGTGGCAGATCCACTCGTCCTCGTCCACGGGCTCGGGCAGGCGCGAGTACACGTCCAGCGAACGGGTGCCGGACTCGTCCTCCTCGCCGAGGACGAGCTGGATCTGGGCTCCGCCGCCCCGGGGCAGGACCAGCGGCGCCTGGACGACGAGTTCCTCGATCCGGCCGAGGCCGACCTCGTCACCGGCGCGAATCGCCAGTTCCACGAGGGCCGTGCTGGCCAGTACCGGCTCGCCGCTCAGGACGTGGTCCGCCAGCCAGGGCTGGGTGTGCAGCGAGAGCGTTCCGGTGAACACCAGACCGTCGGCGCCCGCGAGGGGGACGGCTCCGCCCAGCAGCGGGTGGTCGGCGGGGTCGAGGCCGAAGGCCGCGGCGTCTCCGGCGGCGGCGCCGGCGTCGAGCCAGTAACGCTGGTGCTGGAACGCGTAGGTGGGAAGGTCCACGCGGCGGGCGTCGAGCCCGGCGAAGAGCGCCCGCCAGTCGACGGTCGCGCCGTGGACGTGTACCTCGGCGAGCGCGGCGACGAGCGCCTGGGTGTCGGGGCGGTCCTCGCGCAGCAGCGGCACCAGCACGGGGGCCGGTGCGTCCTCGGCGGCGATGTCCTCGCCCGGTCCGGTCAGGCAGTCCTGGGCCATCGCGGACAGCACGCCGTCGGGGCCCACCTCGACATACGTGGTGACGCCCTGGGCTTCCAGGGACCGCACGCCGTTGAGGAAGCGCACCGTCTCCCGCACGTGCCGCACCCAGTACTCCGGCGAGCACACCTCTTCGGCCCCGGCCTGCTCACCCGTGACGTTGGAGATGAGCGCGATGGACGGGCTGTGGAAGGTGATGGTCCGCGCCACCGCGCGGAAGTCCTCCAGCATCGCGTCCATGTGCGGGGAGTGGAAGGCGTGGCTGACTCGCAGGCGGCGGGTTCTGCGGCCCCGCTCCGACCACGTCGCGGCGGCTTCGAGCACCGCGTCCTCGTCACCGGCGATGACCACGGCGGCCGGGCCGTTGACGGCGGCGATGCTCATCCGCCGCTCCAGCTCGTCCGTGAGCTGCTCGGCGACCTCGGTCTCCGACGCCTCGACGGCGACCATCGCGCCACCGGCCGGCAGGTCCTGCATCAGCCGGCCCCGGGCCGCGATCAGCGCGCAGGCGTCGTCCAGCGAGAACACCCCGGCCACGTGGGCCGCGGCGACCTCGCCGATGGAGTGGCCGATCAGCACGTCCGGGGTGACGCCGAAGTGTTCCAGCAGCCGGAACAGCGCCACCTCGACGGCGAACAGGGCGGGCTGGGTGAACGCCGTCCGGTCCAGCAGCTCGGCATCCGCACTGCCCTCGGCCGCGAACACCACCTCCCGCAGCGGACGGTCCAGCAGCAGGTCGAGCCGTGCGCACACCTCGTCCAGGGCGCGGGCGAACACCGGGAACGTCTCATACAGCTCGCGGCCCATGCCGAGGCGCTGCGCGCCCTGGCCGGTGAACATGAACGCGGTCTTCCCGCCCTTGGCCACCTGGCCCTGGACGATGCCGGGCGCGTCGCCGCCCGTGGCGACGGTCTCCAGGCCGCGCAGGAGCGTCTCGCGCTCGGTGCCCAGCAGCACCGCGCGGTGCTCGAACACCGACCGGGTGGCGACCAGCGAGTGGGCGACGTCCAGAACGCCGAGCTCGGGCGCTTCGAGAAGGTGGGTCCGCAGTCGGTCGGCCTGGGCGCGCAGGGCCTCGGGACTCCGGGCGGAGAGCGCCCAGGGGAGGACCCCGTGGCCACCGGCGGGAGCCTCGTCCCGCTCGGCCTCGTCGGACACCGGGGCCTGCTCGATGATGGTGTGCGCGTTGGTGCCGCTCACACCGAACGCCGACACCGCGGCCCGGCGCGGCCGATCGGTCTCCGGCCACGCGGTGGCCTCGGTCAGCAGGCGCACCTCGCCCGCCGACCAGTCCACCTGCCGCGACGGCTCGTCCACATGCAGCGTCTTCGGCAGCACACCGTGCCGCATCGCCATCACCATCTTGATGACCCCGGCCACACCGGCGGCGGCCTGCGTATGACCGATATTCGACTTCAGCGCACCCAGCCACAGCGGCCGGCCCTCGGGGCGGTCCTGGCCGTAGGTGGCCAGCAGCGCCTGCGCCTCGATCGGGTCACCCAGCGTCGTACCGGTGCCGTGCGCCTCCACCGCGTCCACCTCGGACGCCGACAGGCGGGCGTTGGCGAGGGCCTGGCGGATCACCCGCTGCTGCGAGGGACCGTTCGGCGCCGTCAGACCGTTGCTCGCACCGTCCTGGTTGACGGCCGAGCCGCGCACGATCGCCAGCACCGGGTGGCCGTTGCGCTCGGCGTCCGAGAGCCGCTCCACCAGGAGCATGCCCACACCCTCGGACCAGCCCGTGCCGTCCGCCGCCTCCGCGAACGGCTTGCACCGGCCGTCGGGCGCCAGCCCACGCTGCCGGCTGAACTCCACGAAAGCGGCCGGGCTGGCGATCACGGTCACACCACCGGCGAGCGCCATGCCGCACTCGCCCTGGCGCAGCGCCTGCGCGGCCTGGTGCAGGGCGACCAGCGACGACGAGCACGCGGTGTCCACCGTCATGGCGGGCCCTTCGAGGCCCAGGGTGTAGGAGATGCGGCCCGATACGACGGAGGTCGCGCTGCCGGTCAGCAACTGCCCTTCGAGGCCCTCGGGAATCTCGTGGAGCCCCGCTCCGTAGCCGGAGGTCGCGGCACCGACGTAGACACCGATCTGGTTGCCGCGCACGGACGACGGATCGATACCGGCGCGCTCGAACGCCTCCCAGGAGGTTTCCAGCAGCAGCCGCTGCTGCGGGTCCATGGCGAGCGCCTCACGCGGCGAGATACCGAAGAACGCGGCGTCGAACTCGCCCGCCTCGTCCAGGAACCCGCCCTCGCGGGCGTAGAACGTGCCCGAGCGGTCCGGGTCCGGGTCGTACATCCCGTCGACGTCCCAGCCGCGGTCGGAGGGGAAGTCGGCGATGGCGTCCGTTCCGGCCGCGAGGAGGTTCCACAGGTCCTCGGGGCTGCGTACCCCGCCCGGGAAGCGGCAGCTCATCCCGACGATCGCGATCGGATCGTCGTCGACCGGGGCCGCCACCGCCACCGGCGCGGCCACCGCGCCCTGGGTGCCCAGCACCTCGGCACGCAGGTGGTCCGCCAGGATCGTCGCGTTCGGGTAGTCGAAGACCAGTGTCGCCGGCAGCGCCAGCCCGGTCTCCCCCATCAGCCGGTTGCGGAACTCCACCGCCGTGAGCGAGTCGAAACCCAGCTCCTGGAACGCGCGGCCGGCTTCGATCGCCTCCGGGCCCGCGAAGCCGAGGACCGCGGCGGCGTGGGCCCGCACCAGGTCGAGCAGGGTCCGGT
>NZ_BBOX01000147.1 GCF_001553455.1 Streptomyces hygroscopicus subsp. hygroscopicus | reverse complement strand
CTCCTGGAACGCGCGGCCGGCTTCGATCGCCTCCGGGCCCGCGAAGCCGAGGACCGCGGCGGCGTGGGCCCGCACCAGGTCGAGCAGGGTCCGGTCGATCTCGGCCTCGGTCAGCCCCGCCAGCCGCTCGCGCAGCGCGGCGCCCGCGCCGCGCCCGGCGCCCTCGGCGTCCCCCGCGTTCGCCAGCGCCCGTTCCACCTCGGGCAGGTCGCCGATGAGCGGGCTCGGCCGCCCCATGGTGAACGCGGGGGCGAACCGCTCCCAGTCCACATCGGCGACCGTCAGCACACCGTCGTCACCCGCGACCGCCCCCTGCAGGGCGGCGATCGCCAGGTCGGGCGCTATCGCGGGCAGACCGCGCCGCGCCAGGTGCTCGGCGGCGCCGTCCCCGGTCGCCATGCCGCTCTCGGCCCAGGGGCCCCAGGCCACGGCCGTACCGGCGAGACCCCGGCCACGGCGCTCCTCCACCAGGGCGTCCAGGTAGGCGTTGGCCGCACCGTACGCGGCCTGGCCACCGCTGCCCCACACGCCGGCGATCGACGAGAACACCACGAACGCGTCGAGCTCACGGTCGCCGAGCAGCTCGTCCAGGTTGACGGCGCCCGCCACCTTGCCGGAGACCACGGCGGCGATGTCGGCCAGCCCGGTCTCGGCCAGCGGCCCCGCCCCGTTGGCGCCCGCCGCGTGGACGACCGCCGTCAGCGGATACTCCTCCGGTACGGCGGCCAGCACCGCGGCGAGCTGCTCACGGTCGGCCACGTCGCAGGCGGCCACGGTCACCCGGGCGCCCAGCGTCTCCAGCTCCTCGCGCAGCTCGGCCGCGCCCGGCGCGTCAAGGCCGCGACGGCTGGTCAGCACCAGGTGCTCGGCACCGCCGCGTGCCAGCCAGCGGGCCACCTGGCCGCCCAGCGCACCGGTGCCGCCGGTCACCAGCACCGTGCCGCGCGGT
>NZ_BBOX01000146.1 GCF_001553455.1 Streptomyces hygroscopicus subsp. hygroscopicus | reverse complement strand
ACCGCGCGCTCGTCCAGCGTCTCGGGCAGATCGACCAGTCCACCCCACAGCGGCGGCAGCTCCAGCGCGGCCACCCGGCCCAGCGCCCACACCATCGCCTGCGCCGGGCTGGTGAGCCGCTCGGAACGGCCCACCGACACGGCGCCGCGCGTACCGCTCCACAGCGAGGCGTGGATGTCCGCCTCGGTCATCGCCCGTATCAGTGTGAACGTCAGAGCGAGGCCGGTCGGAAGGGCCGGGTGTCCGGGGCAGGGCCCCTCGTCCAGGGCGAGCAGCGACAGCACGCCACCCCATTCGGGCGCTTCGGCGGCCGCCTCGCGCAGCCGCTCCGCCAGCACCCCGGCGTCGAGGTCGCGCTCGTCCACCACGAGCGACACCACAGCAGCACCATGCCGCTCGAGTCCGGCCACGATCCCCGAGACCAGCTCGTCCTCGGCACGGGACGCCGGCACCACCACCAGCCATGTCCCCGGCAACGACCCCTCGGCCAGGTCGGACACCGGCTTCCACGACACCCGGTAACGCCAGCCGTCGATCGTGGACTGGTCACGGTTGCTGCGGTGGTACGCGGACAGGGCGGGCAGCACCGCGCTCAGCGGCGCCTCGCCATCGATGTGGAGCGCCTGGGCCAGCGCTTCGAGGTCCTCGCGCTCGACGGCCTCCCAGAACCGCGCGTCCACCGAGTCCGCGGCCGCCGCGGTGTCCCAGCCCCCGAGAGTGATGGACACCTCGGGCCAGAACCGCTCGCGCTGGAAGGCATAGGTCGGCAGCTCGATCCGCCGTGCGCCACGGCCGGCGAAGACCGACTCCCACTCCACCGCTCCACCGTGGACGTGGAGTTCGGCCAGCGCCGTCGTCAGCGCCTGAGCCTCGGGGCGGTCCTTGCGCAGCACCGGCACCACGGCCGAGGCGGAAACCTCCTCCGCCGTCACGCAGTCCCGCACCATCGCGGAGAGCACGCCGTCGGGGCCGACCTCCACGAACCGGGTCACGCCCTGCGCGCCGAGTGCGCGCACGCCGTCCGCGAACCGCACCGCCTGCCGCACGTGCCGCACCCAGTACTCCGGCGTGCACACGTCGTCGCCCGTGGCGGCCTCACCCGTCACGTTCGAGACCAGGGCGATGGAGGGCGCCTGGAAGGACAGGCCCGCGACCACCTCACGGAAGTCGTCCAGCATGGCGTCCATGCGGGGCGAGTGGAACGCGTGGCTGACCCGCAGCCGACGTGTCTTGCGGCCCTGTTCGGCCCACTGGGCGGCGATCTCCAGCGCGGCGGCCTCGTCACCGGCGATGACCACGGCGGTGGGGCCATTGACGGCGGCGATGCTCACCTCCGCCTCACGACCGGCCAGCGACGCCGTGATCTCCTCCTCCGACGCCTGGACGGCCACCATGGCGCCGCCCTCGGGCAGCGCCTGCATCAGCCGGCCCCGGGCCGCGACCAGCGTGCACGCGTCCTCCAGCGAGAACACCCCCGCCACATGCGCCGCGGCGACCTCGCCGATGGAGTGGCCGATCAGCACGTCCGGGGTGACGCCGAAGTGCTCCAGCAGCCGGAACAGCGCCACCTCGACCGCGAACAGCGCGGGCTGCGTGAAAGCGGTCTGATCCAGCAGCTCCGCGTCCGCGCTCCCCTCGGCGGCGAACATCACCTCCCGCAGCGGACGGTCCAGCACCACATCCAGATGCGCACACACCTCATCCAGCGCGCGGGCGAACACCGGGAACGCCTCGTACAACTCCCGCCCCATGCCCAGGCGCTGCGCACCCTGACCCGAGAACAGGAACGCCGTCTTTCCACCTGTGACGGCCTGCCCCTGGACGACTCCCGAGGCGATTCCGCCCTGCGCGACGGCCTGCAGGCCGCGCAGCAGGGTCTCGCGGTCCTCACCGACCAGCACGGCCCGGTGCTCGAACACCGACCGGGCCGCCAGCGTGTGGCCGACGTCGAGCGCACCGGCGTCTTC
>NZ_BBOX01000145.1 GCF_001553455.1 Streptomyces hygroscopicus subsp. hygroscopicus | reverse complement strand
AGCCGTCCCTGGCCGTAGGTGGCCAGCAGCGCCTGCGCCTCGATCGGGTCACCCAGCGTCGTCCCCGTACCGTGCGCCTCCACCGCGTCCACATCAGCCGCCGACAACCCGGCACTCGCCAGCGCCTGCCGGATCACCCGCTGCTGCGACGGACCATTCGGCGCCGTCAACCCATTCGACGCACCATCCTGATTGACCGCCGAACCCCGCACGACCGCCAGCACCGGGTGACCGTTGCGCCGCGCGTCCGACAGCCGCTCCACCAGGAGCATGCCCACACCCTCGGACCAGCCCGTACCGTCCGCGCCCTCGGCGAACGGCTTGCACCGGCCGTCGGGAGCGAGCCCCCGCTGCCTGCTGAACTCCACGAACGACCCCGGCGTCGACATCACCGACACACCACCGGCCAGCGCCAGGTCGCACTCGCCCTGACGCAGCGCCTGCGCCGCGAGATGCAGCGCCACCAGCGACGAGGAGCACGCCGTGTCCACCGTCATGGCCGGCCCCTCGAGGCCGAAGGTGTACGAGATACGGCCCGACACCACACTGGCCGCGCTGCCCGTGCCCACGTGGCCACCGAAGTCCTCGGGGGCGTCGAGCATGATCGTGGAGTAGTCCTGGCCGTTGGTGCCGACGAACACACCGGTCCGGGTGCCCCGCAGCGCGGCCGGCTTGACGCCCGCGGACTCGAACGCCTCCCACGAGGTCTCCAGCAGCAGCCGCTGCTGCGGGTCCATGGCCACCGCCTCACGCGGCGAGATCCCGAAGAAGGTGGGGTCGAACTGGGGCGCCCCGTAGAGGAAGCCGCCCTCGCGGACGTAGAACGTGCCCGGGTGTTCGGGGTCCGGGTGGTACATCCCGTCAACGTCCCAGCCGCGGTCGCCGGGGAATCCGGCGATGGCGTCGCCGCCCTCGGCCAGGAGTCGCCACAGGTCCTGCGGGGTTTCGACGCCGCCGGGGAAGCGGCAGCTCATTGCCACGATCGCGATGGGGTCGTCGTCATCGGGCCGCGCCCCGTGCGGCGCCGTCGCGAGGGCCGCTTCCGCGTGAGTTCCGGCGAGCTCCGCCCACAGGTGGTCGGCGAGCACCTCGGCGGTCGGGTAGTCGAAGACGAGGGTCGCGGGCAGGCGCAGGCCGGTGGCCATGTCGAGCCGGTTGCGCAGCTCGATGGCGGTGAGTGAGTCGAACCCGAGGTCTCGGAAGGCCCGGCCGGGCTCGACCGCCTCGGCCGAGAAGTGGCCGAGTACGGCGGCCGCGTGGGTGCGTACGAGGTCCAGCAGGAGGGCACGCTGTTCCGCGTCCGACTGTCCGGCCAGTTGGTTTCGCAGGTCGTGGCCGGTGTCCGTCCGGGCGGCGGTCCCGCCGGTGGCGGCGAGCAGTTCGCGCGCCTCGGGGAGGTCGCTGACGAGGGCGCTGGGGCCCGCGCTCAGCATCGACGCCATGCCGGTCCAGTCGATGTCGGCCACGACCAGTGCGGCCTCGTCGTGGCCCGCGGCCCAGCGGAGCGTGTCCACGGCCAGCGTGGGAGTCATGGGAGGCAGTGGCCCGCCGCGCATCCGCTCCCCGGCGCGGCCGCTCGCGGCCATGCCGCCCTCGGCCCACGGGCCCCAGGCGATCGCGGTGGCGGCCAGGCCCTGGGCCCGGCGCTGCTGTGCGAGCGCGTCGAGGTAGGCGTTGGCCGCCGCGTAGGCGGCCTGGCCGGCGCCGCCGACGACACCGGCGAACGAGGAGAACAGCACGAAGGCGTCGAGATCGAGCTGTGCCGTCAGCTCGTGCAGCTGCCGCGCGCCCTCCACCTTGGCGGTCAGCGTCCCGGCGAGCTGGTCGACGGTCAGGCCGTCGAGCACACCGTCGTCCAGGATGCCCGCCGCGTGCACGACGGCGCTCAGCGGATACCGCTCGGGGATGGCGGCCAGCACCGCGGCGAGGGCGTCCCGGTCGGCGGCGTCGCAGGCCGCCACGGTCACCTCGGCGCCCATTGCTTCGAGTTCCGCCGTGAGTTCGGAGGCGCCCTCGGCCGCCGGGCCGCGACGGCTGGTCAGCACCACGTGTGCGGCGCCCTCGCGCACGGCCCAGCGCGCCACATGGGCGCCCAGGGCGCCGGTGCCGCCGGTGATCAGCACCGAGCCCCGGGGCCGCCACGCGCGCTCCGCCGACTCGTTGCCGACCGTCACCCGGGTCAGGCGCCGGGCGTACGCTCCGGAACCGCGCACCGCCACCTGGTCCTCGCCGCCCTCCGCGGACAGCGCCCAGACCAGTCGGGCGGCGGCGCGCTCGTCCAGCGTCTCGGGCAGGTCGACCAGGCCGCCCCAGATGCGCGGGTGTTCCATGGCCGCCACCCGGCCGAGGCCCCACACCTCGGCCTGCACGGGGCTGGTGAGCCGGTCGGAGCGGCCCACCGACACAGCCCCCCGGGTGCCGCACCACAGCCGGGCCTCGATGTCCGCCTCCGCGAGGGCGCGCACCAGCGTCAGCGTCAGCGCGAGGCCGCGGGAGACCACCGGCTGTCCGGCACAGGGCCGCTCGTCCACGCCCGCCAGAGACAGCACACCGGTGATACCGGGCAGATCGGCGGCGATGTCACGCAGCCGCGCGCCCAGCACCCCGGGGGCGAGGTCGTTCTCGTCCGTGGCCACACGGACGACATCGGCACCGTGTCTGCGGAGAGCGGCGGACACCGCCTCCGGCAGCGCGTCATCGACGCCGGAGGCGGGGCCGACGACGAGCCAGGTTCCCGGCAGTGTCACCGCGGGGTTCTCCGAGACCGGCTTCCACGAGATCCGGTACCGCCAGCCGTCGACGGTGGCCCGGTCCCGCTGCTGCCGACGGTACGACGACAGCGCGGGCAGCAACTCGCTCAGCGAGCCGCGCCCGTCGACGTCCAGCGCCTCGGCCAGCGCGCCCAGGTCCTCGCGCTCCACCGCGTCCCAGAACCGCGCGTCCACCGCGTCCGCGGCGCGGGAGTCGGTGGCCGCGCCGCCGGTGCCCTCCAGCCAGTAACGCTGCCGCTGGAACGGGTACGTCGGCAGCTCCACCGTGCGGGCGCCCCGCCCGGCGAAGACCGTTTCCCAGTCCACCGCGACACCGTGAACGTGTGCCTCGGTCAGCGCGGCCATGAGTGCCTGGGTCTCGGGGCGCTCCTTGCGCAGCACCGGCGCCACCGCCGGGGCCGGGGTTCCCTCGCCGGTCAGGCAGTCCCGGGCCATCGCCGACAGCACACCGTCGGGCCCCACCTCGAGGTAGGCGGTGACCCCCTGTGCCTCCAGGGAGCGGACACCATCGGCGAAGCGCACCGCCTCGCGCACATGCCGCACCCAGTAGTCGGGCGAGGAGATCTCCTCGGGCCCGGCCGGCTCTCCCGTGACGTTGGAGACCAGCGCCATGGTGGGGGCCTGGAACGACAGTCCGCGCACCACGCGCCGGAAGTCGTCCAGCATCGCGTCCATGCGCGGTGAGTGGAAGGCGTGGCTGACCCGCAGCCGACTCGTCTTGCGCCCTCGTTCGGACCATGCGGCCGCGATCTCCAGCACCGCGGGCTCGTCGCCCGCGATGACCACGGCGGCCGGGCCGTTGACGGCGGCGATGCTCACCTCGGCCGCACGCCCGGCCAGCGACGCCGCGATCTCCTCCTCCGACGCCTGCACGGCCACCATCGCGCCACCCTCGGGCAGCGCCTGCATCAGCCGGCCACGGGCCGCCACCAGCGCGCACGCGTCCTCCAGCGAGAACACCCCGGCCACATGCGCCGCGGCGACTTCGCCGATGGAGTGGCCGATCAGCACGTCCGGGGTGACGCCGAAGTGCTCCAGCAGCCGGAACAGCGCCACCTCGACGGCGAACAGCGCGGGCTGGGTGAACGCGGTCCGGTCCAGCAGCTCCGCGTCCGCACTGCCCTCGGCCGCGAACATCACCTCGCGCAGCGGACGGTCCAGCAGCGGGTCGAGGTGTGCGCATACCTCGTCCAGGGCGCGGGCGAACACCGGGAACGCCTCGTACAGCTCCCGGCCCATGCCCAGGCGCTGCGCGCCCTGACCCGAGAACAGGAACGCCGTCTTGACCGCCGTCCCGGCCACCCCCTGGAGCACGCCGGGAGCGGCTTCGCCGCCTGCGACGGCCTCGAGTCCGCCGAGGAGTTCGGCACGGTTCGCGCCCGACACCACCGCACGGTGCTCGAACATCGACCGCGTGGCGACCAGCGAGTGGCCGATGTCCAGCGGGCTCAGCTCGGGCCGCTCCAGCAGGAACGCGCTGAGCCGTGCGGCCTGGGCCCGCAGGGCGTCCGCGCTGCGTCCGGAGAGCAGCCAGGTGGCCACACCGCTGTCACCTTCGGCGGCGGGGGCCGGCTCGGCCTCGTCGGTCGGCGGGGCCTGCTCGATGATGGTGTGCGCGTTGGTGCCGCTCACACCGAACGCCGACACCGCGGCCCGGCGCGGCTGACCGGTCTCCGGCCACGCGGTCGTGTCGGTCAGCAGCCGCACCTCACCCGCCGACCAGTCCACCTGCCGCGACGGCTCGTCCACATGCAGCGTCTTCGGCAGCACACCGTGCCGCATGGCCATCACCATCTTGATGACCCCGGCCACACCGGCAGCGGCCTGCGTATGACCGATGTTCGACTTCAGCGCGCCCAGCCACAGCGGCCGGCCCTCCGGCCGGCTCTGGCCGTAGGTGGCCAGCAGCGCCTGCGCCTCGATCGGGTCACCCAGCGAGGTGCCGGTCCCGTGGGCCTCCACGACGTCCACATCGGACGGCGCCAGCCGGGCGCTCGCCAGGGCGTCGCGGATGACCCGCTGCTGCGAGGGTCCGTTCGGCGCCGTCAGACCATTGGACGCACCGTCCTGGTTGACCGCCGAGCCGCGCACGATCGCCAGCACCGGGTGGCCGTTCTTGCGCGCGTCCGACAGCCGCTCCACCAGGAGCATGCCCACACCCTCGGACCAGCCCGTGCCGTCCGCCGCCTCCGCGAACGGCTTGCACCGGCCGTCGGGGGCCAGCCCACGCTGCCGGCTGAACTCCACGAAGGCGCCCGGGGACGACATCACCGTCGCACCACCGGCCAGCGCCAGATCACATTCGCCCTGGCGCAGGGCCTGAACGGCCAGATGGAGCGCCACCAGCGACGAGGAACACGCCGTGTCCACCGTCATCGCGGGCCCCTCGAGGCCGAAGGTGTACGCGATACGGCCCGATACGACGGAGGCCGACGTGCCCGTCAGCAGATGGCCTTCGACTTCCTCCGGGAGTTCGTCGACGTCGGCGGCGTAGCCCGAGGCCGACGCCCCCACGAACACACCGCCCCGACGGCCCTTCACCGATCCCGGGGCGATGCCCGCGCGCTCGAAGACCTCCCAGGAGGTTTCCAGCAGCAGCCGCTGCTGCGGGTCCATGGCGAGCGCCTCACGCGGGGAGATCCCGAAGAAGCCCGCGTCGAACTCGCCCGCGTCGTGAAGAAAGCCGCCCTCGCGGGAGTAGAAGGTTCCCGGGTGCTCGGGGTCCGGGTCGTACATCCCGTCCACGTCCCACCCACGGTTGGACGGGAAGTCGGAGATGGCGTCGCTGCCGCCGGCCACCAGGTGCCACAGATCCTCCGGGCTTCCTACCCCACCCGGAAAACGGCAGCTCATCGCGACGATCGCGATGGGGTCCTGCTCTCCTGCCTCCAGCTCGCGCAGGCGTTGACGCGCTTGGTGCAGATCAGCCGTCACCCGCTTGAGGTAGTCCCGGAGCCTATCTTCGTTCACCATGGAAACCTTGCCTATAACGAGTCAAAGAAGACTGAAGAATGGAAGGAGGCCGGAGAAACGTGCCCCGGGATTCGCACTTAGCCGAGCTCATTTTCGATGAAATCGAAGAGATCGTCATCGGATGCCGCGTCAAGCCGTTGCGTCACGCTCTCGGCGCTCGTCACTCCGGCTTCACCGCCGTTCAACTTGGTGAGAAGCACCTGGAGTCGGGCCGCGAGGGCCGATCGCTCGGCATGGTCCGGCTCAGCCGTGGAGAGTGCTGCCTCAAATCGTTCCAGATCCGCGATGAGCGGAGTGGCGGATGTCCCTTCGTCGGGCAGGACGCCCGCTCGTACGTGTTCCGCGAGTGCCCTTGAGTTCGGGTAGTCGAAGACCAGCGTGGTAGGTAGCCGCAGCCCCGTGTCCGCGTTGAGCCGGTTGCGGAATTCTACCGCCGTGAGCGAGTCGAAGCCCAATTCCTTGAATGCCCGGTCGGATTCCACGCCTTCCATTCCCGGGAATCCGAGAACCGCGGCGGCGTGACCACGCACCAGGTCGAGCACGGCGCGCTCGCGCTCAGCGGGGGCCAAGGCGGAGAGGCGTTCCCTCAGCCGCGATCCGGCCTCCGCGTCGCTCTCCTCGGCGGACCGGGCCTGTTCCAGGGCCGATACGACCTCGGGCAGCTCGCCGATGAGCGGGCTCGGCCGTCCCAGGGTGAACGCGGGGGCGAACCGCTCCCAGTCCACATCGGCGACCGTCACCACACCGTCGTCACCGACGATCGCGGCCTGCAACGCGGCGATCGCCAGGTCGGGCGCCATGCTCGTCAAGCCTCGACGGGCCAGCTGCTCGCCACCGTCCCCGGCCGCCATGCCGCTCTCGGCCCAGGGGCCCCAGGCCACCGCCGTACCGGCAAGACCCCGCGCACGGCGATCCTCCACCAACGCGTCCAGATAGGCGTTCGCCGCGCCGTAGGCCGCCTGGCCACCACTGCCCCACACACCGGCGATCGAGGAGAAGACCACGAACGCGTCGAGCTCCCGGTCACCCAGCAGCTCATCCAGACACGCCGCCCCCGCCGCCTTACCCGACACCACCGCCGCCGCGTCCGCCAGACTCATCCCCCGAAGCTCGGCCGCCTGCTCAACACCCGCCGCATGGAACACCGCACGCAGCGGCAACTCCTCCGGAACAGCCTCCAGCACACCCGCCAACGCCCCACGATCGGACACATCACACGCCGCCACGGTCACCCGGGCACCCAACGCCTCCAACTCCTCACGCAGCTCCACCGCACCCGGCGCATCAAGACCACGACGACTGGTCAGCACCACATGCTCAGCACCCTGACCCACCACCCAGCGGGCCACCCGAGCACCCAGCGCGCCCGTACCACCGGTCACCAACACCGTCCCACGCGCCCGCCACGCCCGCCCGGCCCCCTCACCGGCCCCGGCCCGCACCAGACGCCTGGCGAACACCCCCGAGCCACGCACCGCGACCTGGTCCTCACCATCCTCAGCGGACAGCACACCCACCAGCCGCGCCACACCCCGCTCATCCAGAGCCTCGGGCAGATCAATCAGACCACCCCATACCGCCGCATGCTCCAGCGCCACCACCCGCCCCAGACCCCACACCTGCGACTGCACCACACCCGTGAGCCGATCCCAACGCCCCACCGACACCGCACCCCGCGTACCACACCACAACCGAACCGGAACCTCCGCCTCCACCATCGCCTGCGCCAACACCACACTCAGCGCATAACCACCCGACAGCCCCGGATACCCCGCACTGCACTCCTCCTCCAACGCCACCAGCGACAACACACCACCCAGCTCCGGCACCTGCGCGACCACCTCACGCAGCCGCTCCGCCAGCACCCCCACCTCGAGATCGCCCTGACCCACCACAAGCGACACCACACCCACACCATGCCGCTCAAGACCGGAGACAACCCCCGACACCAACTCGTCCCCCGCACCCGACGCCGGAACCACCACCAGCCACGTCCCGGACAACGACCCACCGGCCACATCCGAAACCGGCTTCCACACCACCCGGTAACGCCACCCGTCAATGGTGGACTGATCACGACTGCTGCGGTGATACGCCGACAGCGCGGGCAGCACCGCGCTCAGCGGCGCCTCGCCATCGACGTCGAGCGCCCGGGCCAGCGATTCGAGATCCTCGCGCTCGACCGCTTCCCAGAACCGCGCGTCCACCGAGTCCACGGGCCCCGATGTGTCCCGCCCCGTCAGGGAGAGGGACACCTCGGGCCAGAAGCGCTCGCGCTGGAAGGCGTACGTCGGCAGCTCGACCCGCCGCGCGCCACGCCCCGCGAAGACCGATTCCCACTCCAACGGGGCGCCGTGGACGTGGAGTTCGGCCAGCGCCGTGGTCAGCGCCCGCGCCTCGGAGCGGTCCTTGCGCAGCGCGGGGACGAGCACCGTGGCGGAGGTGTCCTCGGTCCCTTCCGCAAGGCATTCCTGGGCCATCGCGGTGAGCACACCGTCGGGTCCCACCTCCAGGTACCTGGTCACGCCCAACGCCTTAAGTGAACGTACGCCATCCGCGAACCGCACCGCCTCACGCACATGCCGCACCCAGTAGTCGGGTGAACACACCTCTGTCTCGGAAACCGGCCCGCCGGTGACATTGGACACCAGCGTCATGGCGGGCGGCTTGAAAGACAGCTCGCGGGCCACGTGGCCGAACGCGTCCAACATAGTGTCCATGAGGCAAGAGTGAAACGCATGCGAGACCCGCAAACGCTTAGTCTTTCGTCCGCTCGCCTCCCAGTCCGCCGCGACGTCGTGGACCGCGGATGCGTGACCCGAGATCACCACGGCCGAGGGACCGTTGACCGCGGCAACGCTCATTTCGTGCTCGCGACCAGCGAGTGAGGCGGCGACCTCGTCCTCGGTCGCCTGGACGGCCACCATGGCGCCGCCCTCGGGCAGTGCCTGCATCAGCCGGCCACGCGCGGCGATCAGTGTGCAGGCGTCCTCCAGCGAGAACACCCCCGCCACATGCGCGGCGGCGATCTCACCGATGGAGTGGCCCACCACCACGTCCGGGGTGACGCCCCAGTGCTCCAGCAGCCGGAACAGCGCCACCTCGACGGCGAACAGCGCGGGCTGGGTGAACGCCGTCTGATCCAGCAGCTCCGCGTCCGCGCTGCCCTCGGCGGCGAACATCACCTCCCGCAGCGGACGGTCCAGCACCACATCGAGGTGCGCACACACCTCGTCCAGCGCGCGGGCGAACACCGGGAACGCCTCATACAGCTCCCGGCCCATGCCCAGGCGCTGCGCACCCTGACCCGAGAACAGGAACGCCGTCTTACCACCCGTGACGGCCTGCCCCTGGACGACCCCGGAGCCGATACCGCCCTGAGCCATCTCCCCGAGACCGCGCAGCAGGGTCTCGCGGTCCTCACCGACCAGCACGGCCCGGTGCTCGAAGACCGACCGGGTCGCCAGCGAGTAGCCCACGTCCAGCGCACCGAGGTCAGT
>NZ_BBOX01000144.1 GCF_001553455.1 Streptomyces hygroscopicus subsp. hygroscopicus | reverse complement strand
GGGCGGTCCTGGCCGTAGGTGGCCAGCAGTGCCTGCGCCTCGATCGGGTCGCCCAGCTGGGTGCCGGTGCCGTGGGCCTCCACCGCGTCGACCTCGGCGGCCGACAGTCCGGCGCCGGCCAGCGCCTGCCGGATCACCCGCTGCTGCGACGGACCATTCGGCGCCGTCAGACCGTTACTCGCACCGTCCTGGTTGATCGCCGAGCCCCGCACGATCGCCAGCACCGGGTGACCGTTGCGCCGCGCGTCCGACAGCCGCTCCACCAGGAGCATGCCCACGCCCTCACCCCAGCCCGTGCCGTCCGCCCCGTCGGAGAACGGCTTGCACCGGCCGTCGGAAGCGAGTCCGCGCTGCCGGCTGAACTCCACGAACGCGCCTGGTGTCGACATCACCGACACACCACCGGCCAGCGCCAGGTCGCACTCGCCCTGGCGCAGCGCCTGCATGGCCATGTGCAGCGCCACCAGCGACGAGGAGCACGCCGTGTCCACCGTCACCGCCGGCCCCTCGAGACCGAAGGTGTAGGAGATACGGCCCGACACCACGCTGGCCGCGCTGCCCGTGCCCAGGTGTCCCTCGAGGTCGCCCTGCGCGTCCGCCCACAGTCCGGTGTAGTCCTGGCCGTTCGTGCCCACGAACACACCCGCCCGGCTGCCCCGCAGCGACTCCGGGGCGATACCGGCCCGCTCGAACGCCTCCCACGAGGTCTCCAGCAGCAACCGCTGCTGCGGGTCCATGGCGAGCGCCTCACGCGGGGAGATCCCGAAGAACGTCGCGTCGAATTCCGGGGCACCGTAGAGGAAGCCGCCCTCGCGTGCGTAGGACGTGCCGAACCGCTCGGGGTCGGGGTCGTACAGCCCGTCGAGGTCCCAGCCGCGGTCGGCGGGGAACCCGGCGATGGCGTCGCCGCCCTCGGCGACCAGCCGCCACAGCTCCTCCGGTGTGTGCACATCCCCGGGGAAGTGGCAGCTCATCGCGACGATCGCGATCGGGTCGCCGTCCACGGCGGCGGTCGGCGGCTCGGCGGCGGCCACGGCCGGCTGGGCGGCGCCGAAGACCTCGGCGTCCAGGTAGTCGGCCAGTTCGGCGGCGCTGGGGTAGTCGAAGACCAGCGTGGCCGGGAGGCGCAGTCCGGTCGCGATGTCCAGCCGGTTGCGCAGCTCGACCGCCGTGAGGGAATCGAACCCGAGGTCGCGGAAGGCCCGGCCGGGCTCGATCGACTCGGCCGAAGCATGGCCGAGCACGGCGGCCGCGTGGCCCCGTACCAGTTCCAGAACTGCGTGGTTCCGCTCGGCCGCCGAGAGCCCGACGAGCTTCTGGGCGAAGGTGGCCGCTTCCGCCTCGGCACCGCCTTCGACCGCGGCCAGGTGCTTGTGTGCTTCGGGGATGTCGCTGATGAGAGCGCCACCGCCGGACGCGGCGTGCGCCGTGGCCAGGCGCTCCCAGTCGACGTCCGCCACGACGAGCGAAGCCTCGTCATGGCCGGCGGCCCACCGGAGCGCCGCCACGGCCAGCGCCGGGTCCATCGCGGCCACCACACCACCGCGCACCCGGTCGCCCGCACGGCCCTCCGCGGCCATACCGGCCTCGGCCCACGGCCCCCAGGCGACCGCCGTACCGGTGAGCCCGGCACCGCGACGCAGCACCGCGAGCGCGTCCAAGTAGGCGTTCGCCGCCGCGTAGGCGCCCTGGCCGGCGCCGCCCACGACACCGGCGAACGACGAGAACAGCACGAACGCGTCGAGGTCCAGATGGGCGGTCAGCTCGTGCAGCGCCCACGCGCCCTCCACCTTCGCGCCGAGCACCCCGGCGACCCGGTCGACGGACAGGCCATCCAGCACACCGTCGTCCAGCACACCGGCGGCGTGCACCACCCCGCGCAGGGGGAAGCGCTCGGGGATGCCCGCCAGCACCTCGGTGAGGGCCGCGCGGTCCGCCGCGTCGCACGCGGCCACCGAGACCAGCGCGCCCATGGCCTCCAGCTCCGCCTTCAGCTGGGGTGCGCCGTCGGCCGCCAGGCCGCGACGGCTGGTGAGGATGATGTGCTCCGCGCCCTCGCGCACGGCCCAACGGGCCACCTGCGCGCCCAGCGCGCCCGTACCGCCGGTCACCAGAACCGAGCCGCTCGGCCGCCAGGCTCCGCCGCCCGACGACGCGACCCGCGCCAGTCGCCGGACGAACACTCCCGAGCCCCGCACCGCCGCCTGGTCCTCGGCGCCCTCGGCGGACACCACACCGGCCAGCCGCTCCACGGCGCGCTCGTCGACTACCTCGGGCAGGTCGACCAGACCGCCCCATATCCGCGGGTGTTCCAGCGCCGCGACCCGGCCGAGGCCCCACACCTCGGCCTGCACGGGGCTGGTGAGCCGGTCGGAACGGCCCACCGAGACCGCGCCCCGCGAGGCGCACCACAGCCGGACACTCAGGTCCAGCCCGGCCAGGGCCTGCACCAGCCGCAGAGTCAGCGCGAGTCCCGTCGTGACCACCGGCTGCGCGGCGAGGGGCTCCTCGGCCAAGGCGAGCAACGACACCACACGGGCCTCGGAGGCACCGTCGAGTGCGCCGAGCAGGGCCTTGACCAGTCCTTCGGTGTCCGTGTCAGCGGCCACCACCACGGGTACCACCCGGGCGCCGTGCTTCTCGAACCCGTGGCGGATCGAGGTGGTGACGTCGCTGTCCGCCAGCGCGGCGGGCACCACCAGCAGCCAGGTGCCGGTCAGGGACCCGGCGGGCGCGTCCTGGACCGGCTTCCACACAACGCGGTACCGCCAGCCGTCGACCGTGGCCCGGTCCCGCTGCTGCCGACGGTACGACGACAGCGCGGGCAGCAGTTCGCCCAGCGAGCCCTCCCCGTCCACGTCCAGCGCCTCGGCCAGCGCGGTCAGGTCCTCGCGCTCAACGGCTTCCCAGAACCGGGCGTCCACGCTGTCGGCAGCGGCGGAGCCGCCGCGCGCACCGCCCGTGTCCTCCAGCCAGTAGCGCTGCCGCTGGAAGGCGTAGGTGGGCAGTTCGGCCTTCCGCGCGCCGCGCCCGGCGAAGAACCGCTCCCAGTCGACGGTGACGCCGTGGACGTGGAGTTCCGCCAGGGCCGTGGTCAACGCCTGGGCCTCGGAGCGGTCCTTGCGCAGCGCGGGCACCACGACGGGGGCCGAAGCCCCCTCGGCCGTCAGGCACTCCCGCACCATCGCCGAGAGCACACCGTCGGGGCCCACCTCCAGGAAGGCGGTCACGCCCTGTGCCTGGAGCGCCCGCGCCCCGTCCGCGAAGCGCACCGCCTCGCGGACATGGCGCACCCAGTACTCCGGCGAGCACACCTCGTCCGCACCCGCCGGCTTACCCGTCACATTGGACACCAGCGCGATGACCGGCGGCGCGAACGACAACCCCTGGACGACCTTACGGAAATCGTCCAGCATCGCGTCCATACGCGGCGAGTGGAACGCGTGACTGACCCGCAGCCGACGCGTCTTACGCCCCCGCTCCGCCCACTGCCCGGCGACCTCCACCACCGCCCCCTCGTCACCGGCGACGACCACAGCCGCCGGACCATTGACCGCGGCGATACTCACCTCATCCGCACGACCCGCCAGCGAACCGGAGATCTCCTCCTCCGACGCCTCGACCGCCACCATCGCCCCGCCCTCGGGCAGCCCCTGCATCAGCCGCCCACGCGCCGCCACCAGCGCACACGCGTCCTCCAGCGAGAACACCCCCGCCACATGCGCCGCCGCGATCTCACCAATCGAATGCCCGATCACCACATCCGGCGCCACACCCCACGCGGACAACAACCGGAACAACGCCACCTCGACCGCGAACAGCGCGGGCTGGGTGAACTCTGTCCGGTCCAGCAACTCCGCGTCCGCACTCCCCTCCGCCGCGAACACCACCTCCCGCAACGGACGGTCCAGCAGCACATCAAGGTGCGCACACACCTCGTCCCACGCATCGGCGAACACCGGGAACGCCTCGTACAGCTCCCGGCCCATCCCCACACGCTGCGCACCCTGACCCGAGAACAGGAAGGCGGTCGAGCCCGATGCCGCCGCGACACCCTGCACCACTCCCGGGGCCACGGCACCGGCCGCGACAGCCTCGACCCCGCGGAGCAGTTCCGCACGGTCCGCACCCGAGACCACCGCGCGATGTTCGTGCACCGAGCGCGTTGCCACCAGCGAGTAGCCCACATCCAGGGCGCCCGGTTCGGCGCGGTCCAGCAGATACGACCGCAGCCGCTCGGCCTGTGCGCGCAGGGCCTCCGCGCTCCGGGCGGAGAGCGCCCAGGGCACGATGCCGGGATCGCCGGCGGGGGCCGCCGGGACAGGTTCCGTCCCGTCCGGTTCCGGGGCCTGTTCGATGATGGTGTGCGCGTTGGTGCCGCTGACGCCGAACGCGGAGACACCGGCCCGGCGCGGATGCTCGGTCTCGGGCCACTCCATCGCTTCGGTCAGCAGGCGCACCTCGCCCGCCGACCAGTCCACCTGCCGCGACGGCTCGTCCACGTGCAGCATCCGCGGCAGCACACCGTGCCGCATCGCCATCACCATCTTGATGATCCCGGCGACACCGGCGGCGGCCTGCGTATGTCCGATGTTGGACTTGAGCGCGCCCAGCCACAGCGGGCGCCCTTCCGGCCGCTCCTTGCCGTAGGTGGCCAGCAGCGCCTGCGCCTCGATCGGGTCACCCAGCGTCGTACCGGTGCCGTGCGCCTCCACCGCGTCCACCTCGGACGCCGACAGGCGGGCGTTGGCGAGGGCCTGCCGGATCACCCGCTGCTGCGAGGGACCATTGGGCGCCGTCAGACCGTTGCTCGCACCGTCCTGGTTCACGGCGGAGCCGCGCACGATCGCCAGCACCTGGTGGCCGTTGCGCCGGGCATCGGACAGCCGCTCCACCAGGAGCATGCCCACACCCTCGGACCAGCCCGTGCCGTCCGCCGTGTCCGCGAACGGCTTGCACCGGCCGTCGGGGGCCAGTCCACGCTGCCGGCTGAACTCCACGAACAGGTCCGGCGTCGACATCACCGTCACACCGCCGGCGAGCGCCATCTCGCACTCGCCCTGGCGCAGCGCCTGCGCGGCCTGGTGCAGGGCGACCAGCGACGACGAGCACGCCGTGTCCACCGTCAGCGCGGGCCCCTCAAGACCCATGGTGTAGGAGATACGACCGGATACGACCGATGTCGCGTTGCCGGTCAGTATCTGCCCCTCCAGCTCTCCGGCCGCACCGTCGCGTCCGGCTCCGTAGCCCGAGGCCGCGGCTCCGACGAACACGCCGATCGGCCGGCCACGCACGGACGTGGGAGGGATACCGGCCCGCTCGAAGACCTCCCAGGAGGTCTCCAGCAGCAGCCGCTGCTGCGGGTCCATGGCGAGCGCCTCACGGGGCGAGATCCCGAAGAAGCCCGCGTCGAACTCGCCCGCCTCGTGCAGGAAGCCGCCCTCGCGCGAGTAGAACGTCCCCGGACGCTCGGGATCCGGGTCGTACATCCCGTCCACGTCCCACCCGCGGTCGGACGGGAAGTCGGAGATGGCGTCGCCACCGCCGACCACCAGCTGCCACAGGTCCTCCGGGCTGCGCACCCCGCCCGGGAAGCGGCAACTCATCCCGACGATCGCGATCGGGTCGTCATCGACCGGGGTCACCACGGTCGTCGGTACGGCCACCGCGCCCCGCGTGCCCAGCACCTCGGTACGCAGATGGCCGGCCAGCACCGTGGCGCTCGGGTAGTCGAAGACCAGCGTGGCCGGCAGGACCAGCCCGGTCTCCGCGGTCAACCGGTTGCGGAACTCCACGGCCGTGAGCGAGTCGAAGCCCAGCTCCTTGAACGCACGCGCGGGCTCGACCGCCTCCGCGCCCGCGAAGCCGAGGACGGCGGCGGCCTGGGCGCGCACCAGGTCGAGCAGGGTCCGGTCGATCTCGGCCTCGGTGAGCCCCGCGAGGCGCTCGCGCAGTGCGGACCCGGCCGTGGTGCCGGCGCCTTCGACGTTTCCGGCGTCCGCCAGTGCTCGCTGGACCTCGGGCAGATCGCCGAGGAGCGGGCTCGGCCGTCCCATCGTGAACGCGGGGGCGAAACGCTCCCAGTTCACCTCGGCGACCGTCAGCACACCGTCGTCGCCCGCGAGCGCCCCCCGCAACGCGGCAAGGGCCAACGCCGGAGACATGACGAGCAGGCCACGACGGGCGAGTTCCTTTTCCATCCCCTCCGAGGTCGCCATACCGCTCTCGGCCCAGGGGCCCCAGGCCACCGCCGTACCGGCGAGACCCCGCGCACGGCGATCCTCCACCAACGCGTCCAGATAGGCATTGGCCGCACCATACGCGGCCTGACCACCACTGCCCCACACACCGGCGATCGACGAGAACACCACGAACGCGTCCAGCTCACGCTCGCCCAGCAACTCATCCAACAGCGCGGCCCCAGCGGCCTTGCCCGACACCACCGCCGCCGCGTCCGCCAGACTCATCCCCCGAAGCTCAGCCGCCTGCTCAACACCCGCCGCATGGAACACCGCACTGAGCGGAAACTCCTCCGGAACGGCAGCGAGAACACCAGCCAACGCCGCACGATCCGTCACATCACACGCCGCCACCGTCACCCGGGCACCCAACGCCTCCAACCCCTCGCGCAGTTCGACAGCGCCCGGCGCGTCAAGACCACGACGACTGGTCAGCACCACATGCTCAGCACCCTGGCCCACCACCCAGCGGGCCACCCGAGCACCCAGCGCGCCCGTACCACCGGTCACCAACACCGTGCCGCGCGCCCGCCACGAACGCTCAGTCCCCTCACCCGCACCAGCCCGCACCAGACGCCGCGCGAACACCCCCGAACCACGCACCGCGACCTGATCCTCACCATCCTCCGCGGACAACACACCCACCAGCCGCGCCACACCCCGCTCATCCAAGGCTTCGGGCAGATCAACCAGACCACCCCACACCTCCGAGTGCTCCAGCGCCACCACCCGCCCCAGACCCCACACCTGTGACTGCACCACACCCGTGAGCCGATCCCAACGCCCCACCGACACCGCACCCCGCGTACCACACCACAACCGAACCGGAACCTCCGCCTCCACCATCGCCTGCGCCAACACCACACTCAGCGCATAACCACCCGACAGCCCCGGATACCCCGGGCAGGACTCCTCGTCCAGGGCCAGCAGCGACAACACACCACCCAGCTCCGGCACCTGGGCGACCGCCTCACGCAGCCGCTCCGCCAGCACCTTCGCGTCCAGGTCACGCTCGTCCAGCAGGAGCGACACCACATCCGCACCGTGCCGCTCAAGCCCCGCGACAACCTCCGACACCAGCTCGTCGCCGACCCGGGACGCCGGAACCACCACCAGCCACGTCCCCGACAACGACCCTCCGGCCGCATCGGAAACCGGCTTCCACGACACCCGGTAACGCCAGCCGTCGATCGTCGACTGGTCGCGGCTGCTGCGCCAGTACGCCGACAGCGCGGGCAGCACCGCGCCCAGTGACGCCTCGTCGTCGAAGTGCAGCGTCCTCGCGAGCGATGCGAGGTCCTCCCGCTCCACGGCCTGCCAGAACCGCGCGTCCGCCTCGTGACGGAGGCCGACATCGGCGCCGCCCGCATCGGTGGACTTCTCGACCCAGTAGCGCCGGCGCTGGAAGGCGTAGGTCGGCAGGTCGGTCACGCGGGCCTCGAGACCGTCGAAGGCCGAGGTCCAGTCGACGGCGGAGCCGTGAACATGCAGCCGGGCCAGTGCCGTGGCCAGGGCGGCGACCTCCGAGCGGTCCTTGCGCAGCACCGGCACGACCACAGGCGCCGAGGCGGGCTCGCCCGTTTCCGTCAGGCAGTCCTGCGTCATCGCCGAGAGGACGCCATCGGGACCCACCTCCAGGAACGAGGTCACCCCGAGCTTCTCCAGGGCCCGTACCCCGTCGGCGAACCGCACCGCCTCCCGTACGTGCCGCACCCAGTACTCCGGCGAACACACCTCGGCGTCCGAGGCCACCGCGCCGGTCACATTGGAGACCAGATCGATGGAGGGCGGGGCGAACGAGAGCCCTTCGACGACCTTGCGGAAGTCGTCCAGCATGGCGTCCATGCGGGGCGAGTGGAAGGCGTGGCTGACCCGCAGCCGGCGGGTCTTGCGGCCCTGCTCCGACCACTGTCCGGCGATCTCCAGCGCGGCGGCCTCGTCACCGGCGATGACCACGGCCGTCGGGCCGTTGACCGCGGCGATGCTCACCTCGGCCGCACGACCGGCCAGCGATCCGGAGATCTCCTCCTCCGACGCCTGCACCGCCACCATCGCCCCACCGGTCGGCAGGGCCTGCATCAGCCGGCCACGCGCCGCGATCAGCGCGCAGGCGTCCTCCAGGGAGAACACCCCGGCCACGTGCGCGGCGGCGATCTCGCCCACCGAGTGCCCGATCAGTACGTCCGGGGTGACGCCGAAGTGCTCCAGCAGCCGGAACAGCGCCACCTCGACGGCGAACAGCGCGGGCTGGGTGAACGCCGTCCGGTCCAGCAGCTCCGCGTCCGCACTGCCCTCGGCCGCGAACACCACCTCCCGCAGCGGACGGTCCAGCAGCACGTCCAGGTGCGCGCACACCTCGTCCAGGGCGCGGGCGAACACCGGGAACGCCTCGTACAGCTCCCGGCCCATGCCCAGGCGCTGCGCGCCCTGGCCCGAGAACAGGAACGCGAGCGTGTCCTCGGTCCGTGTCGTGCCCTGAACGACCTGAGCGGCGTTCTCGCCGCTGGCCAGGGCCTTCAGGCCGCGGAGGAACTCGTCTCGGTCCCCGGCGATCAGGGCTGCGCGGTGCTCGAACGCCGAACGGGTCGTGGCCAGGGAGAACGCGATATCCGTCAGCGTCGGCTCGGAGTGGGCGCTCAGGTGGGCGTGGAGTCGGCCGGCCTGGGCGGCGAGCGCGTCCGCGCTCTTGCCGGACAGCAGCCATGGCAGGACAACGGGCCGCTTGGCCTGGTCCGTCTCGGGGGCCTTCGCCTCGGGGCGTCCATCACGGTCGGCCTCCGGGGCCTGTTCGATGATGGTGTGCGCGTTGGTCCCGCTCACCCCGAAGGAGGAGATACCGGCCCGGCGCGGCCGGCCCGTCTCCGGCCACGCGGTGGCCTCGGTCAGCAGCCGCACCTCGCCCGCCGACCAGTCCACCTGCCGCGACGGCTCATCCACATGCAGCGTCTTCGGCAGCACACCGTGCTGTAGCGCCATCACCATCTTGATGACACCGGCGACACCGGCAGCGGCCTGCGTGTGACCGATGTTGGACTTGATGGCGCCCAGCCACAGCGGCCGGTCCCCCGGGCGGTCCTGGCCGTAGGTCGCGAGCAGCGCCTGCGCCTCGATCGGGTCGCCCAGCGTGGTTCCCGTACCGTGCGCCTCCACCGCGTCCACATCGGACGCCGACAGCCCCGCGTTGGCCAGCGCCTGCCGGATCACCCGCTGCTGCGACGGACCGTTCGGCGCCGTCAGACCGTTCGACGCGCCGTCCTGGTTGATCGCCGAGCCACGGACCACCGCCAGCACCGGATGACCGTGACGACGGGCGTCCGACAGCCGCTCCACGAGCAGCATGCCCACGCCCTCGCCCCACCCGGTGCCATCCGCGGCCTCGGCGAACGGCTTGCACCGGCCGTCGGCCGCGAGCCCCCGCTGCCGGCTGAACTCCACGAACAGTCCCGGCGTCGACATCACCGACACACCACCGGCCAGCGCCAGGTCGCATTCGCCCTGGCGCAGCGCCTGCATGGCCATGTGCAGCGCCACCAGCGACGCCGAACACGCCGTGTCCACCGACACCGCGGGCCCCTCGAGACCCAAGGTGTAGGAAATGCGTCCCGACACGACGCTGACCGCGCTCCCCGTCAGGTAGCCCTCGAGCCCGCCTCCTGCCTCAACGAGATGAGTCGAGTAGTCCTGACCGTTCGTGCCGACGAAAACCCCGACCGGCTTGCCGCGCAGCGACAGTGGATCGATGCCGGTCCGCTCGAACGCCTCCCATGACGCTTCCAGCACCAGCCGCTGCTGCGGGTCGGTGGCCACGGCCTCACGGGGAGAGATGCCGAAGAACTGCGGGTCGAACTCGTCAGCGTCGTAGATGAAGCCGCCCTCTCGGGCGTAACTCGTCCCCGGGTTGTCCGGGTCCGGGTGGTACAGCCCCTCGGTGTCCCAGCCGCGATTCGTCGGGAACCCGGAGATGGCGTCGACGCCGTCGACGACGAGTTGCCACAGCTGCTCCGGGGTGCGCACGCCCCCAGGAAAACGACAGCTCATCCCGACAATGGCGATGGGCTCTCGCGACGCCGCGACCAGGCGCTGGTTCTGTAGCTTGAGGCGGTCGTTTTCCCGCAGGGAAGCGCGCAGCGCTTCGACAACTCTTTCGGAGGACGTAGCCATCAGTAGCTCCACACTTCCAAGAACATCAAAGGTCCGCGCCGCCCAGTGCCCTCTGGACGAGGTCGTCGACGTCCATCTCGTCGACCGCGCTGTTCATTCCTTCTTGGGGCTCCGGCTCAGAACCGCGCTCCGAGATCTGGGCAAGTTCCAGCAGGGCGTCCATCAATCCGGCTTCACGGAAGCGGGCGAGCGGGATGGAGGCCAACGCCTCACGAATCCGGCCCTCCTCCGGGTCCTTCAGCTCAGCCCCATCGGCCTGCGGGAACATCTGCGTCTCCAGATGCTCGGCCAATACGGTGAGGTTCGGGTAGTCGAATGCCAGCGTGGTCGGCAGCTCCAGGCCGGTGATCGCGCTCAATCGGTTCCGGAGCTGAACGGCCGTCAGTGAGTCGAAACCCAGCTCCCTGAACGACTGATCGTTCTCGATGGCGTCGGGGGTGGCGTGCGCCAGGACCGCGGCGACGTGCTGCCGGACCAGCTTGCGGAGAGAACGCTGACGTTTCGCCGGGGACAGCCCCTCCAGCTCCGCCCGCAGTTCCGCCGCGGCCGACTCGGCCGGTGCCGGGTCCGAGGACTCCGACGACGCGCTCGGCTGCCGCCGCTTCGTCAGCTCGCTCAGCAGGGGCGTCGGCCGGGCTCCGCCCATCTCGTCCCCGAGGCGCTCCCATGCGGCGTCGACCACGAGGGCGTAGGTCTCGTCCAGGTCGAGAACACGCTGGAGCGCGGAGATCGCCAGTTCCGGGTCCATCGGGGCGACGCCGCTCCGCTGCATGTACGCGTCGAGGTCCCCATCGATCACCATGCCGCTTCCGGCCCAGGCGCCCCAGGCGATGGACGTGGCGGGGAGGCCGTCCGCGCGCCGCTGCAGCGCCAGCGCGTCCAGATAGGCGTTGCCCGCCGCGTAACTCCCCTGACCGGGGCCGCCTATCGTGCCCGCCGCCGAGGAGAACAGCACGAACGCCGACAGGTCCATCCCGGCGGTCAGCTCATGCAGGTTCCGCGCCGCGGCCACCTTCGGACGCAAGACCCCGGCCGCCCGCCCCGGTGTCAACGCGTCCAGCACACCGTCGTCCAGCACACCGG
>NZ_BBOX01000143.1 GCF_001553455.1 Streptomyces hygroscopicus subsp. hygroscopicus | reverse complement strand
GGTTCTCATCCTCCGCACCGGCCAGTACACCGGCCAGACGGTCCACCGCACGGCTGTCGACGGTCTCGGGCAGGTCGACCAGGCCGCCCCACCGCTGGGGATACTCCACTTCCACGATCCGCCCCAGGCCCCACACCATCGCCTGCACCGGGCTCACCAGCCGGTCGGAGCGCCCCACCGACACCGCGCCCCGGGTGCCGCACCACAGCGGAGCCACCACACCGGCGTCGCCCAGCCCCTGGACCAGGCCCACCGTCGCCGCGAGTCCGGCCGGGACCACCCCGAACGACCCGTGCGCCGACTCGTCCAGCCCCAGCAGCGAGAACACCCCCGCCACGGCCGACGGCTCCACCGCCACGCCGTCGAGCGCCTCACGCAGCCGCTCCGTCATCACCTCACGGCCATCCGCCGCGTCGACGACCACACGCACCACCTGCGCACCGCGCCCGGCCACACCGTCCACCACGGAGGCGAGCAACGCGTCGTCGCCACAGACCTTGGGGACGACGACCAGCCATGTGCCGGTGAGCGTGGCCTCGGTGGCGGACACCACGGACTTCCAGACGACGCTGTAGCGCCAGCCGTCGACCGTGCTCCGCTCACGCCGCTGACGACGCCACGACGACAGCGCCGGAAGCAGCGCCGTCAGCGACGACTGCTGCTCCTCGTCCTCCACCTCCAGCGTCCGGACCAGCGCCTCCAGGTCCTCGCGCTCCACCGCCTCCCAGAAGCGCGCGTCCACCGCGTCCGCGCCCGGCCTCTCGCCGCCGGCGGGCACCTCACCAACCGGCGCGTCCAGCCAGTACCGCTGGCGCTGGAAGGCGTAGGTCGGCAGATCGACCCGACGGGCACCACGGCCCTCGAACACCGTCCGCCAGTCAACGGTGGCCCCGCTGACGTGGAGCTCGGCGGCGGAGATCAGGAACTGCTCCAGGCCGCCCATGTCACGCCGCAGCGTGCCCACGACCACCGCCCGCGCTCCGGAGGCCTCCACGGTCTGCTGCACCGGCAGCATGAGTACGGGATGCGGGCTGGCCTCGACGAACACCGTGTGGCCATCGTCCAGCAGCGTGCGGGTGGTGGCCTCAAGCTCAACCGTCTGCCGCAGGTTCCGGTACCAGTACTCCGCGTCCAGCCCCGCCGTGTCCACCAGCCCACCGGACACCGTCGAATAGAACGGCACCTTCGAGCCACGCGGCGCGATGTCCGCCAGGACCTTCAGCAGCTCCTCACGGATCGCCTCCACATGCGCCGAGTGCGACGCGTAGTCCACCGGCACCCGGCGGACCCGCACCTCCTCACCCTCCAGCAGCGCGACCATCTCATCCAACGCCCCCGGATCACCGGAGACCACCACCGAACCGGGACCGTTGACCGCCGCCACCGAGATGGCGCCGTCCCAGGCGGCGATACGCTCCCTGACCCGGTCCACCGGCAGCCCGACCGACACCATCCCACCACGGCCCGCCAGACCCGCCGCGATGGCCTGCGACCGCAACGCCACCACCTTCGCCGCGTCCTGAAGCGACAGCGCACCCGCCACACACGCCGCGGCGATCTCACCCTGACTGTGACCCATCACCGCCGCAGGCTCCACACCCACCGAACGCCACAGCCCCGCCAACGACACCATCACCGCGAACAACACCGGCTGCACCACATCCACCCGGTCATAGCCGGGGGCACCTTCGGCGCCACGCAGCACATCCGTCAGCGACCAGTCCACATACGCCGACAGAGCCGCCTCACACTCGGCCACCGACTCCGCGAACACCGGCGAGGACTCCAGCAACCCCACCGCCATGCCCACCCACTGCGCACCCTGACCCGGGAACACGAAGACCGAGCGGCCGTGGATATCCGCCACACCCCGCGTGACGCCGGGGGCGGCCTCGTCCCCGGCCAACGCCCCCAGCCGAGCCAGGAGTTCCGCACGGTCAGTCCCCGTCACCACACCGCGATGCTCGAAGAGAGACCTGGTCGTCGCCAGCGACAGCGCCACATCCGAGACGTTCAGCTCCGGACGGGCCGCCACGAACTCCCGCAACCGCCCGGCCTGCGCCCGCAGACCGGCCGCGCTGCGGCCCGACAGCACCCACGCCACCGGCCCGTCGGCCGCCTCGGACTCGGCGGCCTCGGCCGCCTCGGCCTGCGGCGCCTGCTCCAGAATGGTGTGCGCGTTCGTCCCGCTCACGCCGAACGACGACACGGCGGCCCGCCGGGGACGCCCCGTCTCCGGCCACTTCGTGGCCTCGGTCAACAGCCGCACCTCGCCCGCCGACCAGTCCACCTCCCGCGACGGCTCATCGAGGTGCAACGTCTTCGGCAGCACTCCCTCGCGCATGGCCATCACCATCTTGATGACCCCGGCCACACCGGCGGCGGCCTGCGTGTGCCCGATGTTCGACTTCAGCGCGCCCAACAGCAGCGGCTGGCCCTCGGGCCGCCCCTGTCCGTATGTCGCCAGCACGGCCTGTGCCTCGATCGGGTCGCCCAGCGGCGTACCGGTCCCGTGCGCCTCCACGGCGTCCACCTCGGCCGCCGACAGGCGAGCACTGGCCAGCGCCTGGCGGATCACGCGTTGCTGCGACGGGCCGTTGGGAGCCGTCAGTCCGTTGCTCGCGCCGTCCTGGTTGATCGCCGAGCCACGGACCACCGCCAGCACCGGGTGACCGTTGCGCCGGGCGTCCGACAGCCGCTCCAGCAGCAGCATGCCCACACCCTCGGACCACCCCGTGCCGTCCGCCGCGTTCGAGAACGGCTTGCACCGGCCGTCGGGAGACAGTCCCCGCTGACGGCTGAACTCCACGAACACGCTCGGCGACGACATCACCGTGACACCGCCGGCCAGCGCCAGGTCGCACTCGCCCTGGCGCAGCGCCTGCATGGCCATGTGCAGCGCCACCAGCGACGACGAGCACGCCGTGTCCACCGTCACCGCCGGCCCCTCGAGACCGAAGGTGTAGGAGATACGGCCGGACGCGACGCTGCCCGCGCTGCCGGTGCCGAGGGAGCCCTCGAAGCCTTCCGGAGGGTTCCCCTGGAGACGAGTGGCGTAGTCGTTGTACATGACACCGACGAATACGCCGGACCGGCTGCCCCGGTTTGCCACCGGATCGATTCCCGCCCGCTCGAACGCCTCCCAGGAGGTCTCCAGCAGCAGCCGCTGCTGCGGGTCCATCGACAGCGCCTCACGTGGGGAGATCCCGAAGAACGCCGGGTCGAACCGGTCGGCGTCGTGGAGGAATCCGCTGTTACGGACGTAGTACGTGCCCTCCCGGTCGGGGTCCGGATGGTACATCCCGTCGAGGTCCCAACCGCGATTGGACGGGAACTCCGACACCGCGTCGGTGCCTTCCATCACCAGGCGCCACAGTTCCTCCGGGGTCCGCACCCCGCCCGGGAAACGGCAGCTCATGCTCACGATCACGATGGGGTCGCTGTCCACCGGGGTGCCGGCCGCGGCCACCGCCCCCGCGCCCGCCGAGGTGGTGACACCGTCGTCGCCCAGGATCTCGTCGCGCAGGTGGCCGACGAGTGCCATCGGGGTCGGATAGTCGAAAACCAGCGTGGCGGCCAGGCGCAGGCCGGTCTCCGCGGTGAGCCGGTTCCTCAGATCGACGGCCATCAGTGAGTCGAAGCCGAGTTCCTTGAACGGCTGCCGCGTGTTCACCGTCTCGGGGGTGGTGTGCCCGAGGGCCGCCGCGGTCTGCACGCGGACCAGTTCCAGCAGCGTCTCGTCCTGCGACGCCCGCGGCAGACCTGCCAGCCGACGGCGCAGCTCGTCGGGAAGACTCGCGCCCCGCTCCGATCGCGCGGTGCGGCGTGTCGTCACGTGGGGCACGACGCTGCGGAAGAGAGCGGGGAGTTCGGCGCCCTGCGCACGCAGCGTGGGGATGTCCAGCCGCAGCGGGATGGGCACGCTCTCGTCCGACGCCAGCGCGGCGTCGAACAGTTCCAGCCCTTCCTCGGAGGAGAGCGGCACCAGACCCGAACGCGACACCCTGCGCAGGTCTTCCTCACCGAGGTGTCCGGTCATGCCGCTGGCCTCGGCCCACAGACTCCACGCCATCGACACACCCGGCAGGCCCCGGGCCCGGCGCCAGCACGCCAGACCGTCCAGGAACACGTTCGCCGCCGCGTAGTTGCTCTGCCCGGCACCGCCCAGCACGCCGGTGGCCGAGGAGAACAGCACGAACGCCGACAGGTCCATTCCCTCGGTCAGCTCGTGCAGGTTCCAGGCCGCGTCCACCTTCGCCCGCAGCACCGGCTCGATCCGCTCACGGGTCAGCGACGTCAGCAGCCCGTCGTCGAGCACGCCCGCCGCATGCACCACACCGCTCAGCCCGAAGCCCTCCGGCAGCCCCGACAACACCCCGGCCAGCGCCTCACGGTCCGCGGCGTCACAGGCGGCGATCACCACCTCGGCGCCGGCGGCCTCCAGCTCGGCCCGCAACTCCGCCGCGCCCTCGGCCTTCGCACCACGGCGGGACAGCAACACCAGCTTGCCCACCCCATGGCCGGTCACCAGATGCCGCGCCACCAGGCCGCCCAGCACACCCGTGCCACCCGTCACCAGCACCGCACCCGAACCGAACCCGCCCGGCTCCGCGGCAGCCGGGGCCGGAAGAACCCGGCCCAGGCGCGGCACCCGCACCGCACCGGACCGCACCACCAGCTGCTCCTCACCCGAGGCCAGCACCCGGGGAAGGAGATCGGCCACCTGCTCCGCGTCATCGGTGTCCACCAGCACCAGGCGCCCGGGGTTCTCCGCCTGAGCGGACCGCACCAGGCCCCACACCGCGGCCCCCGCCAGATCCCTCACACCGACGCCGTCACCCACGTCCACCGCGCCCTGCGTCACCACCACCAGCCGCGCATCCGCCGGCTTCTGATCGGTGACCCACGACGTCACCCGCTCGAAGGCCCCGAACACCTCCCGGTGAACCTCACCCACCACGTCCGCACCGCCGGAGACCACCCGCACGACGTCCGTGTCCGGCACGGGCACCGCCCGGTCCACCGCGGGGGCGTTCACCCATTCCAACCGGAACAGCGCGTCCCGAGCCACCCCGCCCACGACCCTCAGCCGGCCGGCCTCGACCGGCCGCAACACCAAGGACTCCACCGAGGCCACCGCACGCCCGGACTCGTCCCCCACCACCACCGACACCGCGCCCGGACCGCTCCCCGTCGCCGGCGCCAGCCGCACCCGCAGCGAGGACGCGCCGACGGCCCCGAGCGAGAATCCCCGCCAGGAGAACGGCAGCAGACTGCCCGAACCGCCCGCCAGCGCCTCGCTCACACCCATCGCGTGCAACGCCGCGTCGAACAAGGCCGGGTGCAGACCGAACTCACCCGCGCGCTCCCGCTCCCCTTCCGGCAGCGCCACCTCCGCGAACACCTCGTCACCACGCCGCCAGGCACGCTTCAGTCCCTGGAAGGCCGGCCCGTACCGCAACCCGTTCTCCGCGGCCCGCGCGTACTGCCCCGACACATCCGCGACCTCGGCCCCCGCCGGAGGCCACACCCCGAAGTCGAAGGGGGCCGCCTCAGCGCCTTCGACCGGCGCGAGCGCGCCACGGGCATGGCATATCCACGCCGCGCCCTCTGCCTCCGCCTCGTCCCGCGAGAACACGCTCACCTCGCGGAAGCCCGAAGCATCCGCCTCGCCCACCTCGACCTGCAGGCGCACCCCGCCCTTCTCGGGCACGATGAGCGGGGCTTCCAGGATCAGTTCCGCGACCCGGCCACAGCCGACCTGGTCGCCCGCCTGCACCGCCAACTCCACGAACGCCGTTCCCGGCAGCAGGACGACCCCGTGCACGGCGTGATCCCCGAGCCACCCGTGCGTGGCCAGCGACAACCGCCCGCTCAGCAGCACCCCGCCGCCGCTGGCCACCGACACGACCGCGCCCAGCAGCGGATGCCCGAGCGAGCCCAGACCGACCGAGCCCACATCGCCCGCGTCCGCGGGAGCCTCGAGCCAGTAGCGCTCGCGCTGGAAGGCATAGGTCGGCAGCTCGACCCGCCGGCCGCCGCGCTCCTGGAGCACGGCGGCCCAGTCCACCTGGACGCCCTGGGTGAACAGCTCACCGGCGGAGATCAGGAAGCGCTCGAGCCCGCCGTCGTCCCGCCGCAGCGTGCCGAGAACCACGGCCGGTGCCCCTGCGGCCTCGATGGTCTGCTGCACCGGCAGCCTCAGCACGGGGTGGGGACTCACCTCGACGAACACCGAGTGCCCGTCGGCCAACAGCCCGCGGGTGGTGGTCTCCAGCTCGACCGTCTGCCGCAGATTCCGGTACCAGTACTCCGCGTCCAGACCAGCGGTGTCCATCGGCTCACCGGTCACCGTCGAGTAGAACGGCACCCGCGAGGAGCGGGGTGTGATGTCCGCCAGGATCTCCAGCAGTTCCTCCCGGACCTCCTCCGCCAGGGCGGAGTGCGACGCGTAATCGATGGCGACCCGGCGGACCCGGACTCCCTCGCCGTCGAACGCCGTGAACAGTTCGTCCAGCGCCTTCTCGTCGCCCGCCACCACCACCGAGCCCGGACCGTTGACCGCGGCCACGGTTACGGTGCCGTTCCAGGCGGCGATACGCTCCCGCACCCGGTCGATCGGCAATCCGACCGACACCAGCCCACCACGGCCGGCCAGCCGTGCCGCGATCACCCGCGACCGCAGCGCGACCACCTTGGCCGCGTCCTGGAGCGAGAGCGCGCCCGCGACGCAGGCCGCGGCGATCTCGCCCTGGCTGTGGCCCATCACCGCGTCCGGCTCGACCCCCGCCGAACGCCACAGCCTCGCCAGCGACACCATCACCGCGAACAGCACCGGCTGCACCACGTCCTCCCGGTCGTAGCCGGGAGCCCCGTCGGCACCACGCAGCACCTCGGTCAGCGACCAGTCCACGTAAGGCGCCAACGCGGCCTCGCATTCGGCCATCGCCTCCGCGAACACCGGCGAGGACTCCAGCAGCCCGACCGCCATGCCCACCCACTGCGCGCCCTGGCCCGGGAACACGAAGACGGAGCGGCCGGGAGCCGCGCTCTCGCCCACCACCACGCCCGGATGGGCGGACTTCTCCGCCACCGCCTCCAGGCCCGCCAGCAATGCCTCCCGGTCGCGGCCCACCACCACCGCTCGGTGTTCCAGCACCGACCGAGTCGTCACCAACGACAGCGCCACATCGGCCGCACCGTACTCCGGGCGCCGCGCCACGAAGTCCCGCAGCCGTCCGGCCTGGGCCCGCATTCCCTCCGCGCCACGCCCGGACACCACCCAGGCCACCGGGCCGTCGACGCACTCGGCCTCGGCGGCGTCGACCGCCTCTTCCTCCGGAGCCTGCTCCAGGATCACATGGGCGTTCGTCCCGCTCACCCCGAACGAGGACACACCGACCCTGCGCGGTGCCCCCGTCTCGGGCCACGGGACCGGCTCGGTCAGCAGCGACACCGCCCCCGCCGACCAGTCCACGTGCTCCGACGGCTCCTCCACGTGCAGGGTCCGCGGCAGCACACCGTGCCGCATCGCCATCACCATCTTGATGACGCCGCCCACGCCGGCGGCCGCCTGCGTGTGCCCCACGTTCGACTTCAACGACCCCAGCCACAGCGGCCGGTCCGCCCCGGGGCGCTCCTTGCCGTAGGTGGCCAGCAGCGCCTGCGCCTCGATCGGGTCACCCAGCGTGGTACCCGTGCCGTGCGCCTCCACCGCGTCCACCTCGGCCGGCGACAAGCCCGCGCTCCGCAGCGCGTCACGGATCACCCGCTGCTGCGAGGGTCCGTTCGGCGCGGTCAGCCGGCTGCTCGCGCCGTCCTGGTTCACGGCGGCGCCCCGCACCACGGCCAGTACCCGGTGCCCGTTGCGCCGCGCGTCGGACAGCCGCTCCAGCAGCAGCACACCGGCGCCCTCGGACCATGCGGTGCCGTCGGCCCCGTTCGAGAACGACTTGCAGCGTCCGTCCACGGCGAGTCCGCGCAGTCGGCTGAACTCGATGAACACCTCTGGCGTCGCCATCATGGCCACGCCGCCGGCCAGCGCCAGCGAGCACTCGCCCTGGCGGAGCGCCTGTACGGCCAGGTGCAGCGCCACCAGCGACGAGGAGCACGCCGTGTCCACGGTCACCGCGGGGCCCTCGAAGCCGAAGGTGTAGGAGATGCGGCCGGACGCGATGGAGCCGGCGCTGCCGTTGCCCAGGTGGCCTTCGAGGCCCTCCGGTATCGACCGGATGCGGGAGCCGTAGTCGTTGTACATCACGCCGACGAACACGCCGGTGCGGCTGGAGCGCGCGGACGCCGGGTCGATGCCCGCCCGCTCCAGCGCCTCCCACGAGGTCTCCAGCAGCAGCCGCTGCTGCGGATCGGTCGCCAGCGCCTCGCGCGGGCTCATGCCGAAGAAGGAGGCGTCGAAGCCGTTCGCGTCGTGCAGGAACCCGCCCTCACGGGTATAGCTCTTGCCCGGTTTCTCCGGGTCCGGGTCGTACAGGTCCTCGTCCCACCCCCGGTCCACGGGGAAGGTGGAGATGGCGTCCGTGCCCGAGGCGACCAGTTCCCACAGGTCTTCCGGCGACTCCACGCCACCGGGGTACCGGCACGCCATGCCGACGATCGCGATGGGTTCCCGGTCCCTGCCCTTGAGCTCCCTCAGCTCTTCACGGGCCTCGTGCAGGCTGGCCGTCGCGCGCTTGAGGTAGTCGCGCAGTTTGGTCTCACTCACCGCTTCTTGTCACTCCTCTGAGAACCCCGGGCAGGGGTGGTAAGCCTTCGGCCGCTGACTTCCGGGGACGGGGGCGGGCACGTCACGAGAGCTCCTCGTCGAGGAAGTCAAAGATCTCGTCGTCGGTCGCCGACTCGAACCTGTCGGCGGCGGCGGGCCCACCGTTCGTCGTCTGGGTCTGCTGCCCCGCGGTCAGCTTCGCCAGGACCTGCTGAAGGCGTGAGGTGAGGCGTTCGGTGGCCGCCTCGTCCGCCACCACTTCGGCGAAGGAGCTCTCCAGCTTCTCCAGCTCCATCAGGACCGGCAGCACCACCGACGCGTCCGTCTCCGTGTCGACGAGCTCTTCGGCCAGGTACCCGGCCAGCGCCCTGGGGGTCGTGTAGTCGAAGAGCAGCGTGGCGGGCAGCCGGAGACCGGTCACCGTGCCCAGCTGGTTGCGCAGTCCGACCGCGGTCAGCGAGTCGAAGCCGAGATCGAGGAATCCGCGGTCGGGGGCGATCAGACGCGCGTTGTCGTGGCCCAGCGCCAGGGCCGCGTACTCGGCCACCAGCTCGAGGAGCGCCTGCTGCCGGGCGGCGCGGCTCATCGAGCCGATACGGCGGCGCAGGCCGGCGGGGTCGGCGCCGGAACCGCCCGTGGCCGCCCTGGCGGGGCCACGCCGGGCCGTGGTCCGGACGATGCCCCGCAGCAGGGCCGGGATCGGCCCGTCCTGGGCTCGCCACGCGGAGGCGTTGAGCCGTGCCGGGACCAGGGTGGCCGCGTCGATGCCGCACGCGGCGTCGAACAGGGCCAGGGCCTCCTCGGAGGCCATCGGGGTCACCCCGTCCCGGGCGATGCGCCGCTTATTGGCCTCGTCCAGCTTGCCGGTCATGCCGCTGCGCTGCTCCCACAGCCCCCAGGCGAGTGACTGGGCGGGGAGGCCCTCGGCCCGGCGCCGGTGCGCGAACGCGTCCAGGAAGGCGTTGGCTGCGGCGTAGTTGGCCTGCCCCGGGCCGCCGAGCGTCCCGGAGAGCGAGGAGAAGAGCACGAACGCGGACAGGTCGAGGCCGGCGGTCAGCTCGTGCAGGTTGAGTACCGCGTCGACCTTGGGCCGCAGCACGCGGTCGAGGCGCTCGGGGGTGAGGGCCTCGACGACGCCGTCGTCCAGTACGCCGGCGGTGTGGATCACGGCGGTGAGCGGGTGCTCGTCCGGCAGGGAGGCCAGGAGCGCGGCGAGGGAGTCGCGGTCGGCGGTGTCGCAGGCGGCGACCGTGGCGTGGGCGCCGAGGTCCGCCAGTTCCGTCCGCAGTTCGGCCGCGCCGTCCGCGGCGGGGCCGCGGCGGCCGGCCAGCACGAGGTGGCGCACGCCGTGCTCGCCGACCAGGTGCCGGGCGACCAGGCCCGCGAGGCCGGAGGCCGCTCCGGTGACCAGGACGGTGCCCTGCGGGTCCCAGGTCATGCCGGTCGTGGCGGTGTCCTGTTCGGGCGCGTTGCCGCGAGCCGGGACCCGGGCCAGCCGGCCGGCCAGGACCTGGCCCTCGCGGACCACGATCTGTGGTTCGTCGGCGGTGAGCGCCACCGGGAGGACGCGGCGTGAGCCTTCGTGGTCGTCCAGGTCGGCCAGGACGAACCGGTCGGGGTTCTCGGACTGGGCCGAGCGCACCAGGCCCCAGACGGCCGCGCCGGCCGGGTCGGCCACATCGGTGTCGTCTCCCGCGGCGATGGCTTCCCGGGTGAGGAACACCAGGCGGGAGGCGCCGAAGCGGTCGTCGGCCAGCCAGCCCTTGAGCAGGTCGAGGGCGTGGTGACCGGCTTCCCGTACCGCGCCTGCCAGGTCCCGCGTCCGGCGGCCGCGGGACACCTCGGCGGCCAGCACGACGTCGGGCGCGGTCGTGCCCGCGGCGATGGCCCCGGCCAGGGCCGGGAGGTCCGGGTAGGTGTCCACGGTGACACCGGCCGATCCGAGGACGCCGGTCAGCCCGGCCCGGTCGGGTCCGAGGAGCGCCCAGCGCCCGGCCGCCACGCCGCCCGTCTCCGGGGCGCGGGAGGTGTCCACGGGCACCCACTGGACCTGGTACAGCGACTCATGCGGCTGAGCGGAGTTCACCTGCTCCGGTGCCACGGGCCGCAGTACGAGGGAGTCGACCGAGGCGACGAGTGCGCCGGAGGTGTCGGTGACGTGCACCGAGACCGTGTCCTCGCCGACGCTCGCGAGCCGCACGCGCAGCGCGGACGCGCCACCGGTGTGGAGGGTCACCCCGTTCCACGAGAACGGAAGGGTGCTGCCGTCGGTGCCGGACCGCAGAAAGGCGACGGTGTGCAGCGAGGCGTCGAGCAGCGCCGGGTGCAGGCCGTACCGCGCGGCCTCGGCTTCCTGGGTCTGGGGCAGGTCGACCTCGGCGAAGATCTCGTCACCACGCCGCCAGGCGGCTCGCAGCCCCTGGAAGGCCGGACCGTAGGCGAAGCCGGCGTCGATGAACCGGTCGTAGAGACCGGCCACGTCGATCGGCTCCGCCTCCGCGGGCGGCCACACGGCGAAGCCGGCGGCCACGGACTCCGCCGGCGCGTTGGCCGGGCCCCGGGTGAGCAGGCCGGTCGTGTGGCGTGTCCAGGGGTCGTCCGGCTGGGCGTCCTCGGGCCTGGAGTACAGGTTGAGGGCACGGGCTCCGGACGCGTCCGGCTCGCCCACGGTGAGCTGGATCTGGGCCGCGCCCCGTGCGGGCAGGACCAGCGGCGTCTCGATGGTCAGCTCTTCCAGCCGCTCGCAGCCCACCTGCTGTGCCGCGCGCAGGGCCACTTCCACGAAGGCCGTGCCGGGGAAGAGAACGGTGTCCGCGAACACGTGGTCGGCCAGCCACGGCTGAGTGACGACGGACAGGCGACCGGTGAACAGATAGGAGTCGGTGTCGGCCAGGGCGACGGCGGCGCCGAGGAGCGGGTGGCCGGGCGAGTCCAGTCCTGCCGAGGTCACGTCCCCGCTCGTGGCCGGGGCCGATTCGAGCCAGTAGCGCTGCCGTTGGAAGGCATAGGTGGGCAGTTCCACCCGCTGGGCGCCACGTCCGGCGAACACCGCGTCCCACGTCACCGTGGTGCCGTGGACGTGGAGTTCGGCCAGCGCCCTGGTCAGCGACTGGATCTCGGGCCGGTCCTTGCGCAGAGCGGGGACGAGGGACGGAACGGGCCCGCCGTCGGGCTCCTCGGCCGTCAGGCAGTCCTGGGCCATCGCGGTGAGCACACCGTCCGGGCCCACCTCCACGAACGACGTCACGCCCAGCCGCTCCAGGGTCCGTACCCCGTCCGCGAACCGCACCGCCTCCCGTACGTGGCGCACCCAGTACTCCGGCGAACACACCTCGTCCGCGTCGGCCGACGTGCCGGTGACGTTGGAGACCAGGGAGAGGGCCGGCGGCGCGAACGACAGCCCCTCGACGACCTTCCGGAAGTCGCCGAGCACCCCGTCCATGCGCGGGGAGTGGAAGGCGTGGCTGACCCGCAGGCGACGCGTCTTACGGCCCGCTCGCTCCCACTGCCCGGCGATCTCCAGCACCGCGGGCTCGTCGCCGGCGATGACCACGGCGGTCGGGCCGTTGACGGCGGCGATGCTCACCTCGGCCTCACGGCCGGCCAGTGACGCGGCGATCTCCTCCTCGGTCGCCTGGACGGCCACCATGGCGCCGCCCTCGGGGAGGGCCTGCATCAGCCGGCCCCGGGCCGCCACCAACGCGCACGCGTCCTCCAGCGAGAACACCCCCGCCACATGCGCCGCGGCGACCTCGCCGATGGAGTGGCCGATCAGTACGTCCGGGGTGACGCCGAAGTGCTCCAGCAGCCGGAACAGCGCCACCTCGACCGCGAACAGCGCGGGCTGGGTGAACGCCGTCCGGTCCAGCAGCTCCGCGTCCGCACTGCCCTCCGCCGCGAA
>NZ_BBOX01000142.1 GCF_001553455.1 Streptomyces hygroscopicus subsp. hygroscopicus | reverse complement strand
CATCACCTCGGTGAGCGGGCGGTCGAGCACCATGTCGAGATGCGCGCACACCTCGTCCAACGCCTGGGCGAACACCGGGAACGCCTCGTACAGCTCCCGGCCCATGCCCAGGCGCTGCGCACCCTGGCCGGAGAACAGGAACGCCGTCTTGTGCTCGGCCCGCGCCACGCCCTGGATCAGCGTGGCCGCGTTCCTGCCCGCCGCCAGCGCGTCGAGTCCGGACCGGAACTGCTCCAGCTCCTCGGCGACCACGACGGCGCGGTAGGGCAGGGCGGAACGGGTCGTGGCCAGTGAGTAGCCGATGTCGGCGACATCAGTGGTGTGCGCGGTACGCACACCGGCGAACTCGCGCAGTCGCCCGGCCTGAGCGCTCAGGGCGTCGGGACTGCCGCCGGAGAGCAGCCACGGAACCACCGCGATACCGGCCGGCGAACCGGTGCTCTCGCCGCCCGTCTCCCGCGACGGCGGCTCGACGGCGTCGGCGGCCTCGATGATCGTGTGCGCGTTGGTGCCGCTGATCCCGAAGGACGACACGGCCGCCCGGCGCGGGTGCTCCGTCTCCGGCCACGGGGTGGACTCCTGCAGCAGGGACACGGCGCCGCTGGTCCAGTCGATGTGCGGCGAGGGCTCCTCCGCGTGGAGCGTCTTCGGCAGCACCCCTGCACGCATGGCCATCACCATCTTGATGACCCCGGCCACACCGGCGGCCGCCTGCGTGTGCCCGATGTTCGACTTGATGGAGCCCAGCCACAGCGGCCGGTCCTCCGGCCGTCCCTGACCGTAGGTGGCCAGCAGCGCCTGCGCCTCGATCGGGTCACCCAGCGAGGTGCCCGTGCCATGGGCCTCCACCGCGTCCACCTCGACGGCGGACAGGCCCGCGTTTTCCAGGGCCTTGCCGATCACGCGCTGCTGCGCCGGGCCGTTCGGGGCCGTCAAGCCGTTGGACGCGCCGTCCTGGTTGATGGCCGAGCCCCGTACGACGGCCAGCACCTGGTGGCCGTTGCGCCGGGCGTCCGACAGCCGCTCCACCAGCAGCAAGCCCACGCCCTCGGACCAGCCGGTGCCATCGGCCTCGGCGGAGAACGCCTTGCACCGTCCGTCCGGCGACAGCACACGCTGGGTGCTGAACTCGACGAACGTGCCCGGCGTGGCCATGACCGTCACACCGCCGGCCAGCGCCATGTCGCACTCGCCCTGGCGCAGCGACTGGCAGGCCAGGTGCAGGGCGACCAGCGACGACGAGCACGCGGTGTCCACCGTCATGGCCGGACCCTCGAAGCCGAAGGTGTAGGAGAGGCGGCCGGAGGCGACGCTCGACGCGCTGCCGAGTCCGAGATAGCCCTGCACACCGTCCGGCGCGCTGTCGGCCCGGCCGCTGTAGTCCTGGTAGTTCGAGCCGATGAAGACGCCCGCCTGGCTGCCGCGCAGCGTCGCCGGGTCGATGCCGGCGCGCTCGAACGCCTCCCAGGACGTCTCCAGCAGCAGCCGCTGCTGGGGGTCCATGGCCAGGGCCTCACGCCGTGAGATGCCGAAGAAGTCCGGGTCGAAGTCGGCGACGTTGTCGAGGAATCCGCCGGTGCGGGCATAGGTCGTGCCCGGCTTGTCGGGGTCGGGGTCGTACAGCCCCTCGAGGTCCCAGCCACGGTCCTCGGGGAATCCGGAGATCGTGTCGACTCCGGCGTGCACCACGTCCCACAGCTGCTCAGGGGTCCGCACACCGCCCGGGAACCGGCAGCTCATCGCCACGATCGCGATGGGCTCGTCCCATGATTCCGGCCGGGCCGGCGCCGTCTCGGCGGCGCCGGCCTCCTCGGTGCCGAACATCTCCCCGTGCAGGAACCGTGCCAGCACCGTGGGCGTGGGGTAGTCGAAGACGAGGCTGACCGGCAGCCGCAGCCCGGTCGCCGCGCCGATCCGGTTGCGCAGTTCGACGGCGGTCAGCGAGTCGAAGCCGAGGTCGCGGAAGGCGCGGTCCGACGCGACCGCGTCCACGCTGTCGTGAGCGAGGACATCGGCGGCCTGGGCCCGCACCAGGTCCCGCAGCGCCCCTTCCCGCTTCTCCCGGGGCATGGCTGCCAGCCGGTCGTGCAGTTCCGCCCGCCCGGGGACGGCGCCGCCCGCCGTGGGCTGGTTCCCCGTGATGGCGCTCCGCGCGCTCCGCAGTTGGCGGAAGAGGGGGGTGTCGGCGGAGTCCGCTTCGAAGCGTGTCCAGTCGATGTCCGCGACCACGAGGAACGTCTCGTCGTGGTCCAGGGCCTGCCGCAGCGCGGAAATGGCCGGCTCGGGGGACATGGCCAGGATGCCCGATCGGCTCATCTGCCGGTCGATCTCACCCGTGACGAGGCCGCCTCCGGCCCAGGCGCCCCAGGCGATGGACGTGGCGGGGAGGCCGTCCGCGCGCCGCTGCAGCGCCAGCGCGTCCAGATAAGCGTTGCCCGCCGCGTAACTCCCCTGCCCCGGCCCGCCCATCGTGCCCGCCGCCGAGGAGAACAGCACGAACGCCGACAGGCCCATCCCGGCGGTCAGCTCATGCAGATTCCGCGCCGCGGCCACCTTCGGACGCAAGACCCCGGCCGCCCGCCCCGGTGTCAACGCATCCAGCACACCGTCGTCCAGCACACCAG
>NZ_BBOX01000141.1 GCF_001553455.1 Streptomyces hygroscopicus subsp. hygroscopicus | reverse complement strand
GGTCCTCGCCCTCCGCACCGGCCAGCACTCCGGCCAGACGGTGCAGCGCGCGGTCGTTCAGCGTCTCGGGCAGGTCCACCACGCCACCCCAGCGCTGGGGGTACTCCGCCTCCACGATCCGCCCCAGGCCCCACACCATCGCCTGGACCGGGCTCACCAGCCGGTCGGAGCGCCCGACCGACACCGCGCCCCGGGTGCCGCACCACAGCGGAGCCACCACACCGGCGTCGCCCAGTGCCTGCACCAGGCCCACCGTCGCCGCGAGTCCGGCCGGGACCACCTCGAAGGACTCGTGCGCGGACTCGTCCAGCCCCAGCAGCGAGAACACCCCCGCCACGGCCGACGGCTCCACTCGCGCCTCGTCGAGCGCCTCACGCAGCCGCTCCGTCATCACCTCACGGCCATCCGCCGCCCCGAGGGCCACGCGCACCACCTGCGCACCGCGCCCGGTCAGGCCGTCCAGCACGCTGGCGACCAGAGCATCGTCACCGCACGCTTCCGGAACGGCCACGAGCCAGGTGCCCTCAAGGGTCGTTTCCGGCACGGCCGCCAGGGGCTTCCAGACCACCTGGTAGCGCCAGCCGTCCACCGTGTTCCGCTCA
>NZ_BBOX01000140.1 GCF_001553455.1 Streptomyces hygroscopicus subsp. hygroscopicus | reverse complement strand
GCGTCCGCGCTCAAGCCGTCACCGGTGGCCGCCTCGGCCGCCGGGCCGGCGTCCAGCCAGTACCGCTGGCGCTGGAAGGCGTAGGTGGGCAGGTCGACGGGGTGCGCACCGGTCCCGGCGAACACCGTCCGCCAGTCGACGGTGATGCCGCCGGCGTGGGCCTCGGCCAGGGAGGTCAGGAACCGCTCCAGGCCGCCTTCGTCACGGCGCAGCGAGCCGATGGCCGCCACGGGGGTGCCGCAGTCGTCAGCCGTCTGCTCGATGCCCACGGTCAGCACCGGATGCGGGCTGGCCTCCACGAACGTCTGGAAGCCCTCGCCGAGGAGCACCCGTACGGTCTCGTCGAAACGCACTGTCCCGCGCAGATTGCGGTACCAGTAGTCGGCGTCCAGCTCCGTGGTGTCCAGCACATCGCCGGTGACGGTCGAGTAGAACGGCACCGAGGAGGAGCGCGGAGCGATCCCGGCGAGGGTGCGCCGGATCTCCGCTTCGAGGCTCTCGACGTGGGCGCAGTGCGAGGCGTAGTCCACGGGGATGCGGCGCGCCCGGACCTCCTCCGCCGCGCACGCCGTCAGCAACTCGTCCAGCGCGTCGGCGTCGCCGGAGACGACGACCGCCGAGGGCCCGTTCACCGCCGCCACCGACAGCCGCTCGCCCCATGCCGCGAGCCGTTCCCGTACGCGGTCCACGGGCAGCGCAACCGACACCATGCCACCGCGCCCGGACAGCACCCGCAGCGCCTGGCTGCGCAGGGCCACCACCTTCGCGGCGTCCTGAAGCGACAACGCGCCGGCCACGCACGCCGCCGCGATCTCGCCCTGGGAGTGGCCGATGACCGCCGCGGGCTCCACGCCGTACGAGCGCCACAGCTCCGCCAGCGACACCATCACCGCGAACAGGGCGGGCTGCACCACCTCCACGCGCTCCAACGCGGACGCGGCGCTCTCCCCGCCGCGCAACACCTCCACCAGTGACCAGTCCACATGCGGCGTCAGTGCCGCCGCGCACTCGTCGATCCGCCGGGCGAACACCGGCGAGGACTCCAGCAGCCCGGCCGCCATCCCCACCCACTGCGACCCCTGGCCGGGGAAGACGAACGCGACCCCGGCACTGCGCCTGGCGACGCCTTCGACCAGTCCGGAGGTGCCCCGGCCGGCGAGGTGATCCGCCAGGGCCCGTACCGCCTCCGCGCGGTCCGGGGCCAGCACGACCGCACGGTGATCGAAGGCGGTCCGGGTGGTGGCCAGGGACAGTCCGATGTCCTCCGCCGCGACCTCCGGGTGCCGCTCCACGTGGTCCAGCAGGCGCGTGGCCTGGGCGCGCAGCGCGGCCTCGGACGTGCCCGACAACGGCCAGGGGACGAGCGGCAGCGGCGTCCGGGCCTCCTCCGCCGCATCGGCGCCGGACGGTGGTGGCGGCGCCTGCTCGATGATGGCGTGGGCGTTGGTGCCGCTGATGCCGAACGAGGACACACCTGCCCGGCGCGGCTCCTCGCCCTCGGGCCACGCGGTGGCCTCGGTGAGCAGTGCGAGGGTGCCCACCGACCAGTCCACGTGCGGGGACGGCTCGTCGATGTGCAAGGTGGGGGGCAGCACACCGTGCCGCATCGCCAGCACCATCTTCATCACACCGGCCACACCGGCCGCCGCCTGCGTGTGTCCGATGTTCGACTTGACCGACCCCAGCAGCAGCGGCTGATCCGCGGCACGCTCACGGCCGTACGTGGCCATCAGCGCCTGCGCCTCGATCGGGTCGCCCAGTTTCGTACCCGTCCCGTGCGCCTCCACGGCGTCCACCTGCCCGGCCGTGAGGCCGGCGTTGGCGAGCGCCTGGCGGATCACTCGCTGCTGGGACGGGCCGTTGGGGGCGGACAGCGCACTGCTCGCACCGTCCTGGTTGGTCGCCGTGCCCCGGACGACGGCCAGCACCGGGTGCCCGTTGCGCTGGGCGTCGGAGAGCCGCTCCAGGAACAGCATGCCGACACCCTCGGCGGGCCCGAAACCGTCGGCCGCCGCCGCGAAGGGCTTGCACCGGCCGTCCGCCGCGAGCCCGCGCTGCCGGCTGAAGCCGACGAACGTGCCGGGCGTGGCCATGACGGTGACACCACCGGCCAGCGCGAGGGAGCACTCTCCCTGGCGCAGGGCCTGTACCGCCAGGTGCAGAGCGACCAGCGAGGAGGAACACGCAGTGTCCACCGAGACGGCCGGCCCCTCCAGGCCCAGGGTGTAGGCCACGCGCCCGGACACCACGCTGATGGCACTGCCGGTCACCAGGTGGCCCTCGACCCCGTCGGGGGCCTCGTGCACCCGCGGCCCGTAATCGGGGGCCACCGCGCCGACGAAGACTCCGGACCGGCTGCCCCGGAGCGAGGCCGGATCGATGCCCGCCCGCTCGATGGCCTCCCACGAGGTCTCCAGCAGCAGCCGCTGCTGGGGGTCCATCGCCAGCGCCTCACGCGGTGAGATGCCGAAGAAGTCGGCGTCGAAGTCGCCGACGTCGTAGAGGAATCCACCCTCCCGCGCATAGGAGGTGCCCGACCGGTCGGGGTCCGCGTCGTAGAGCGAGCCGAGATCCCAGCCGCGGTCGTCGGGGAACGGGGCGATGGCGTCCTCGGCTCCGCTCAGCAGCCGCCAGAACTCCTCGGGCGAGTTCACCCCGCCGGGGAAGCGGCAGCTCATCCCGACGATCGCGACCGGCTCGCGGGCCGCGGACTCCACGTCCTGCAGGCGCTGCCGCGTCTGGTGCAGATCAGCCGTCACCCGCCGGAGGTAACCGAGCAGCTTTTCTTGTTCCGACATCAGAACCTCTCGGGGTCGCGCTTCGGGAGCGGGGTGGTCGGCGGGCAGGTGGGGTGGCATCGGGGGTGCGCCGTGGTGGCGACCGCTGGTCTGGTCACGACGTCCCGAACTCCTGGTCGATGAAGGCGAAGAGCTCGTCGGCCGCCGCCGTCTCCAGGTGGTCGGCGACGTCGTCCGCATCGCCGGAGCCATGGGCCGGACCGCCGGCCGGGCCCTCCGGTGCCGGGCCGCCACGGCCGCCGTCCCACTGGGACAGCAGGCGCTTCAGCCGGCCGGCCACCATCGCCCGGGTGTCGTCGTCGGCCGCCGCGTCCGTGCCGCGCAACGCGGCTTCCAACCGGTCGAGTTCGGCGGCCACGTCGGGGACGTCGCCCGCCGCCGCCGGAGCGATCTCCGCGTCCAGGTGCCCGGCCATCGCGGCGGGGGTCGGGTAGTCGAAGATGAGGGTCGCGGGCAGCCGCAGCCCGGTGGCCGCGTTCAGCCTGTTGCGCAGCTCGACCGCGGTGAGCGAGTCGAAGCCCAGCTCCAGAAAACCGCGGTCGGTGGCCACCGCCGACGCCGTCCCGTGGCCGAGGACCGTGGCGGCGTGCTCCTGGACCAGACGCAGCAGCGTCCGCCGCCGCTCCACCGGGCCGAGCCCGGCCAGCCGCCGCGCCAGCGGCGCCTCCTGCTCACCGGGGCCTTCCTGAACCGAGGCACGCCGCTGCGGGACGGCCCGCCGGACGAGTCCGTTGAGCAACGGGGGCACCGGCGTGGTGTCGGCCGCCAGGTGGCCGAGGTCGAGCCGCGCGGGTACCACCACGCCCTCGGCCAGCCGGCCGGCCGTGTCGAACAGCCGCAGCCCCTCCTCGGAGCTGAACGGCACCAGTCCGCCCCGGGTCATCCGGGAGAGGTCCGCCTCGCCCAGATGTCCGGTCATCCCGGAGCGCTCGGCCCACAGGCCCCACGCGAGCGACACTCCGGGCAGGCCCATCGCCCGGCGCCGCTGGGCCAGTCCGTCCAGGAACGTGTTGGCGGCGGCGTAGTTGGCCTGTCCCGCGGAGCCCAGGACACCGGCGGCCGACGAGAACAGGGCGAACATGGCCACATCGAAACGGCGCGTCAGCTCGTGCAGATGCCACGCCCCGTCGACCTTGGCGCGCAGCACCGCGTCGAGCCGCTCCGGGGTCAGCGAGGTCACCGTGCCGTCGTCCAGGATGCCCGCGGCGTGGACCACACCGGTCAGTCCGTGTCCATCGGGCAGTCCCGCCAGCAGTTCCGCCAGCGCGTCGCGGTCGGCGACATCGCAGGCGGCGACCGTGACCGAGGCCCCCAGGCCGGTCAGCTCCGCTTCGAGCTCCGCCATGCTCCCGGCCGCGCGGCCACGGCGGCCGACCAGCAGCAGCCGGCGGATGCCGTGCTCCGCCACCAGATGCCGGGCGATCAGTCCGCCCAGGACACCGCCGGCACCGGTGATCAGTACGGTCCCCTCCGGGTCCAGCGTGGCCGGAACGCTCAGCACCAGCTTGCCCACATGGCGCGCCTGGCTCATGAACCGGTACGCCTCGGGGGCCCTGCGCACATCCCACACCCGTGCGGGCAGCGGCTCCAGCACACCGCGCTCGAAGAGGGCCACGATCTCCGCGAGCATCTCCCCGATCCGTTCGAAGCCCGCCTCCGCCAGGTCGAACGCCCGGTACAGCACGCCCGGACGGGCCGCGGCCACCTCGTCGGCGGACCGCACATCCGTCTTGCCCATCTCGATGAAGCGCCCGCCCTCGCCGAGCAGCCGCAGCGACGCGTCGACGAACTCACCGGCCAGGGAGTCCAGGACGACATCCACCCCACGACCGGCCGAGGACTCCCTGAACCGCTCCTCGAACTCCAGCGTCCGCGACGACGCGATATGCGCCTCGTCCAGCCCGAGGCCGCGCAGGACGTCCCACTTGGCCTCGCTCGCGGTCGCGAACACCTCGACGCCCCAGGCCCGTGCCAGCTGTACCGCCGCCATCCCCACACCACCGGCGGCGGAATGGACCAGCAGCGATTCACCGCGCCGCAGGTCCGCCAGCTCCCGCAGCGCGTACAGAGCCGTCACGAACACGACGGGGACGGACGCTGCCTCGGTGAAGGACCAGCCGTCCGGGATCCGCACCAGGGTGCGGTGGTCCACCACGGTCAACGGCCCGAAGCCACCGGACCACAGCCCCATCACCCGGTCGCCGACGGCGAGGGAGGCCACGCCGGGACCGGTGGCCACGACCACACCGGCCCCCTCGCCCCCCATCGGGGCCTGACCCGGGTACATGCCCAGGGAGATGAGGACGTCGCGGAAGTTCAGGCCCGTGGCACGTACGGCGACGCGTACCTCGTGTTCGCCGAGTTCGCCGGTGGCGTCGGTGGCCGTGGCCAGGGTCAGCCCCTCCAGCGTGCCCGCCCCGGAGGTCTCCAGCCGCCACGCCTGCGCACCGTCCGGTGGCGTCAGCACACCGCTCGCGGTGCCGGCGGCCAGACGTGGCACCAGTACCTCGGCACCGCGCACGGCGAGCTGCGGTTCCCCGGTGGACACCGCCTGGTGCACCACGGCGAGCGATGCCTCGGCGCCGTCCACGTCCAGCAGGACGAACCGGTCCGGATGCTCGGCCTGCGCTGACCGCACCAGCCCCCATACCGGGGCGGCCGCCAGGTCACGCGGGTCCGCGCCGTCCTCGGTCGCCATCGCGCCCCGGGTGACGAGCACCAGCCGTGCCTCGGCGAACCCGTCCTCCGCCAGCCAGGCCCGCACCGTGTCCAGGGCCCGGTGGGCCACCGCCCGCGTGGCCGGGACGACGTCCTCGCCGGGGTCGGAGGACACCGTGACGAACACCAGGTCCGGCAGGGGAGCGCCCGATCGCACATGTTCCGCGAGAGCGGCCAGGTCGGCGTGTTCGTCCACCGACCCGTCGGCCGCCTTCAACGCCCTGGCCAGGCCGAAGGCGTCCGGTCCGGCTACCGCGCAGCGGTCGGTGGCGGGCGCGGTGCCGGCGGCGGGGGCCGCGACCCACTCCACCCGGTACAGCGACTCGTCGTCGGCGGACGACGCGAGCTGTGCTTCCGAGACCGGCCGGGTGACCAGCGCGTCCGCCGTCGCCACCGGCGTACCGGCGGCGTCGGCCACCAGCACGGACATTCCGTCCGCTCCCGTGCGGGCCAGCCGTACCCGCAGGGACGTCGCGCCGGTGGCGTACAGCGACACACCGCTCCAGACGAACGGCAGCCGGATCCCGTCCGCGCTCCCGTCCCCCTCCGCGGCGGCGCACACCAGCCAGGCGTGCAGCGCCGTGTCGAGCAGCGCGGGGTGCAGCCCGAACCGGGCGGCCTCCGCCCGCGACTCCTCCGGCAGCGCCACCTCCGCGAAGACCTCGTCGCCCTTGCGCCAGACGGCACGCAGCCCCCGGAACACCGGTCCGTACGCCAGCCCGGTGGCCGCCACGTCCTGGTAGAAGCCGGCGGTCTCGACCGCTTCCGCCCCCGCCGGCGGCCATGCCGTCAGGTCCACCGGGCCGATCGCCCCGCCCGCGGCGGACGCCAGGGCCAGCATGCCCTTCGCATGGCACGTCCACGGCGCGTTCGGAACGTCGCCACGGCGGGCGTACACGCCGAACTCGCGCTGCCCGTCCGGCTGGGGTCCGCTCACGACCAGCTGCACCTGGACCGCCCCCTCCTCGGGCAGCACCAGGGGCGCCTCCAGGGTCAGCTCCTCCAACCGGTCGCAACCGACCGCGTCACCGGCCCGCGATGCCAGCTCGACGAACGCCGTACCGGGCAGGATGACCCGGCCCAGCACCGCGTGGTCGGCGAGCCAGGGATGGGTGCGGAGCGACAGCCGACCGGTCAGCAGGAACCCGTCGGAGTCGGGCAGCGGGACGGCGGCGCCCAGCAACGGATGTCCGGCCGAGTCCAGTCCCACCGACGCCACATCCCCGGCGTCATTGGCTTCGGTGTCCAGCCAGAAGCGCGCGCGCTGGAAGGCATACGTCGGCAGCTCCACGCGCCTGGCCGCCGTTCCGGCGAACATCCCCGCCCAGTCGACGGACACACCGCCCACATACGCCTCGGCCAGGGAGGTCAGAAAACGCTCCAGGCCACCTTCCGCACGGCGCAGCGACCCCACGACGGTGACCTGAGTGGCCTGGTCCTCGGCCGTCTGCTCCACCCCCATGGTGAGCACCGGATGGGCACTGGCCTCGATGAACACCTGGAAACCGTCGGCCAGCAGGACACGGACGGTCTCGTCGAAGCGCACCGTCTGACGGAGGTTCCGGTACCAGTACCCGGCGTCCAGACCGGCCGTATCCACCACCCCGCCGGTCACCGTCGAATAGAACGGCACCGACGAGGAGCGCGGGGCGATTCCCGCGAGGATCTGCTGAAGCTCGTCCTCGATGGCCTCGACGTGGGCGCAGTGGGAGGCGTAGTCCACGGGGACCCGACGCGCCCTGATCCCCTCGCCCTCGCAGACCTCCAGCAGCTCGTCCAGCGCGTCGGCGTCGCCGGAGACCACCACCGCCGAGGGCCCGTTCACCGCCGCCACCGACAACCGCTCACCCCACCGGGCCAGCCGCTCCCGCACCTCCTCCACCGGCAACGACACCGACACCATGCCCCCACGCCCCGACAACGCCCGCAGCGCCTTGCTCCGCAACGCCACCACCTTCGCGGCGTCCTCCAACGACAGCGCACCCGCCACACACGCCGCCGCGATCTCGCCCTGGGAGTGGCCGATGACCGCCGCGGGCTGCACACCGTAGGAACGCCACAGCTCCGCCAGCGACACCATCACCGCCCACAGCGCCGGCTGCACCACATCCACCCGCTCCAACGCCTCGGCAGCGCCCTCACCGCCCCGCAGCACCTCCGCGAGCGGCCAGTCCACGAACGGCGCCAACGCCGCCGCGCACTCACCGATCCGTTCCGCGAACACCGGCGAGGACTCCAGCAGCCCCGCCGCCATCCCCACCCACTGCGACCCCTGACCAGGGAAGACAAGCACCGCGCGGTCCCGAGCGGCTGCCGGCCCCCGGACCACACCGGGTGCCGTACGCCCCTGGGCCAACGCTTCCAGGCCGCTGTCGAGACCGTCCCCGTCGCCCGCCAGCACCACCGCGCGGTGTTCGAACACACTGCGCGTGGTCGCCAACGACAGTCCGATGTCGGCGGGCGAGACGTCGCGACGCTCGCGCACATACGCCAGCAGCCGCTCCGCCTGCGCCTCGACCGCGGTCTCCGACCGTCCGGAGATCACCCAAGGCGTGATCTCCTGCGGTTCCGCGGCGGGTGCGTCGTCCTCGGTGGCACGGCTGGGAGCGTCGTCGAGCGGGGCCTGTTCCAGCACGGTGTGGGCGTTGGTGCCACTCATCCCGAAGGAGGAGACCGCCGCGCGCCGCGGCCGCCCCGTCTCCGGCCAGGGCGTCTCCTCCGTCAGCAGGCGCACGCCGCCCGCGGACCAGTCCACATGCGACGACGGCTCGTCGACGTGCAGCGTCTTCGGCAGCGCGCCATGCCGTATCGCCATCACCATCTTGATGACACCGGCCACGCCGGCTGCCGCCTGCGCATGGCCGATGTTCGACTTCACCGAGCCCAGCCACACCGGCTGGTCCGCGGGCCGGTCCTGGCCGTAGGTGGCCAGCAGGGCCTGCGCCTCGATGGGATCGCCCAGCTTGGTGCCGGTGCCATGGGCCTCGACCGCGTCCACCTCGGCCGCCGACAGCCGGGCGTTCGCCAGCGCGGCGCGGATCACCCGCTGCTGAGACGGGCCGTTCGGGGCGGTCAGGCCGTTGGTCGAACCGTCCTGGTTGACCGCCGAACCCCGGACGAGGGCCAGCACCTGGTGCCCGTTGCGCCTGGCGTCCGACAGCCGCTCCACGAGCAGCAGCCCGACGCCCTCGGCGAATCCGAAGCCGTCGGCGCGATCGCTGAACGCCTTGCACCTGCCGTCCACCGACAGCGCGCGCTGACGGCTGAAGTCCACCAGCCCGACCTGTGTGGACATCACCGTCGCACCACCGGCCAGCGCCATGTCGCACTCACCCTGGCGCAGCGCCTGGACCGCCAGGTGCAGCGCGACCAGCGAGGACGAGCACGCGGTGTCCACCGTCACGGCAGGGCCCTCCAGACCCAGGGTGTAGGAGATCCGGCCCGAGGCCACGCTGCCCGCGCTGCCGGTGCCGAGGTAGCCCTCGAAGCCTTCGGGGGCGTTCCCCTGCAGACGCGTGCCGTAGTCGTTGTAGACGACGCCGACGAACACGCCGGTCCGGCTCCCCTTCGCCGTCTCCGGAGCGATACCGGCCCGCTCGAACGCCTCCCACGACGCCTCCAGCAGCAGTCGCTGCTGCGGGTCCATCGACAGCGCCTCACGCGGCGAGATCCCGAAGAACGCCGGGTCGAACTGGTCCGCCTCGTAGAGGAAGCCACCGTTGCGGACGTAGTGCGTGCCCTCCCGCGAGGGGTCCGGGTGGTACGTCGACTCCAGGTCCCAGCCACGGTTGGACGGGAGCGACGACGTGGCATCGGTGCCCGCCATCACCAGCCGCCACAGCTCCTCGGGGGTCCCCACCCCACCGGGGAAACGGCAGCTCATGGCCACGATCGCGATCGGCTCGTCGTCGGTGCGCGCCGGGGCCCCGTCGGCTCCGCCCGCCGCCGGTGCCACGGCGGCCGTGTCCGGGGACCCGAGAATCTCCGCACGCAGATGGCCCGCCAGCACCGTCGGGTTCGGGTAGTCGAAGACGAGCGTCGCCGGGAGACGCAGACCCGTTTCCGCACTCAGCCGGTTCCGCAGTTCCACGGCGGTGAGCGAGTCGAAGCCCAGTTCCTTGAAGGGCCGTCCCACCTCGACGGTGTCCGACGTCGCGTGTCCCAGGGCAGCGGCCACCTGGACGCGGATCAGCTCCTCGAGCAGGAACCGCTCCTGATCCGCCTCGGACATGCTCATCAGCCGCCGGCGCAGGCGGGCGGAGACGTCGTCCACGTCCGCGGCACCGGCGCCCGCGACACGACGGACCGTCATGCCCGGCACGACGGTGCGGAAGAGGGCGGGGAGTTCGGCGCCCCGCGCACGCAGCGCCGGGATGTCCAGCCGCACCGCCACCTGGACCGCCGGGTCCGAGACCAGCGCCGCGTCGAACAGCTCCAGCCCCTCGTCCGTGGCCAGTGGGGTCAGGCCCGAGCGGGATATCCGCTCGATGTCGTCCTCGCCGAGGTGTCCGGTCATGCCGCTGGCCTCGGCCCACAGACCCCACGCCATCGACACACCCGGCAGCCCCTGAGCCCGGCGCCACGACGCCAGACCGTCCAGGAACACATTCGCCGCCGCGTAATTGCTCTGCCCCGCACCCCCCAGAACACCCGTGGCGGAAGAGAACAGCACGAACGCCGACAGGCCCATCCCCTCGGTCAGCTCGTGCAGGTTCCACGCCGCGTCCACCTTCGCCCGCAGCACCGGCTCGATCCGCTCACGGGTCAGCGACGTGAACAACCCGTCGTCGAGCACACCCGCCGCATGCACCACACCACTCAGGCCGAAGCCCTCCGGCAGCCCCGACAGCACCCCGGAAAGCGCCTCACGGTCCGCGGCGTCACACGCCACGATCAGCACCTCGGCCCCCGCCGCCGCCAACTCCGCCCGCAGCTCGGCCGCCCCGTCCGCCTCCGCGCCACGGCGGGACATCAACACCAGCTTCCCGACGCCGTGCCGGGCCACCAGATGCCGAGCCACCACCCCACCCAGAACACCCGTACCACCGGTCACCAACACCGCGCCGGAACCGAACACCTCCGACTCGGCACCGCCCGCCCCCGGCACCACCCGGCCCAGACGCGGCACGCGGACCTCACCCGAGCGCACCACCACCTGTGCCTCCCCCGAGGCCAGTACCAGGGGAAGAACGCCGGCCACCCCATCCAGGTCATCGGTGTCCAGCAGCACCACGCGCCCCGGATTCTCCGACTGCGCCGACCGCACCAGGCCCCACACCGCGGCCCCCGCCAGATCCTGCACACCCGCCGCACCCTCACCCGCGTCCACGGCGCCACGGGTCACCACGACAAGCCGCTGACCCACCGAGCCATCATCGGCAATCCACGCCTGGGCCCGCTGCACCACCTCGAAGACCCGCTCGTACACCTCCGCCACCACATCGGAACCGCCCGAAACCACCCGCACGACCTCAGCCGTCGCCTCGCCCCCGCCCTGAACCAGGGCACCGGGCACCGGCACCCACTCCACCCGGAACAGCGCCTCCTGCGCCACCCCGCCCGCGGCGTTCAGCTGACCGGCATCAACCGGCCGCAGCACCAGCGACTCGACGGAGGCCACCACACGCCCCGACTCGTCCCCCACCTGCACCGACACCGCATCCGTCGCGGAGTCCGCCGGGGCCAGCCGCACCCGCAGCGCCGTCGCGCCCACCGCCTCCAGGGAGAACCCGCGCCAGGAGAACGGCAGCAGGCTCCCCGAACCGCCCGTCAGCCCCTCACTCACGCCCATCGCGTGCAGCGCCGCGTCGAACAAGGCCGGGTGCAGACCGAACTCCGCCGCCCGCTCCCGCTCCTGCTCCGGGAGCGCCACCTCGGCGAACACCTCGTCACCACGCCGCCAGGCACGCTCCAGCCCCTGGAAAACGGGCCCGTACCGCAGCCCGTTCTCCGCCGCCCGCTCATACTCACCCGCCACGTCCGCGACCTCGGCACCCGCCGGAGGCCACACCCCGAAGTCGAACGAGACCCCGGACGCGGGGGCGGCCGCACCCAGCACACCATGGGCGTGCCGCACCCACGCGGCGTCCTCGCCCTCCGTCTCCCTCCGCGAGAACACACCGACCTCGCGGAAACCGGACGCGTCCGCCTCCCCGACCTCGACCTGAAGCTGCACCCCGCCCTTCTCCGGCACGATCAGCGGCGCTTCCAGGATCAGTTCCTCCACCCGGCCGCAGCCGACCTGGTCGCCCGCCCGCACCACCAGCTCGACGAAGGCCGTCCCCGGCAGCAACATCACCCCATGCACGGCGTGATCCGCCAGCCACCCATGCGTGGCCAACGACAACCGGCCGCTCAGCAGCACCCCGCCACCACTGGCCAGCGACACCACGGCGCCCAGCAGCGGATGCCCCAGCGAACCCAACCCCACCGAACCCACGTCGCCCACACCCGCGGGGGTATCGAGCCAGAAGCGCTCCCGCTGAAACGCGTACGTCGGCAGTTCCACACGACGGGCACCGCGGCCCTCGAACACCTTGGGCCAGTCGACACCGGCTCCGCTGACGTGCAGTTCGGCGGCGGAGGTCAGGAAGCGCTCCAGGCCGCCCTCGTCACGCCGCAGCGTGCCCACCACCACCGCCTGGGCCTCGGCCGCCTCCACCGTCTGCTGCACCGGCAGGGTCAGCACCGGATGCGGGCTCACCTCGACGAACACGGTGTGGCCGTCATTCAGCAGGATGCGGGTAGTGGACTCCAGCTCCACGGTCTGCCGCAGGTTGCGGTACCAGTACTCCGCGTCCAGCCCCGCCGTGTCCACCAGCTCGCCGGACACCGTCGAATAGAACGGCACCTGGGACGAACGCGGCTCGATGTCCGCCAGGACCTTCAGCAGTTCCTCGCGGATCGACTCCACATGCGCGGAGTGCGAGGCATAGTCCACCGGCACCCGGCGGACCCGCACCTCCTCGCCCTCCAGCTCCGCGACCAGCTCGTCCAGCGCCCCGGGGTCGCCCGACACCACCACCGAGCCGGGGCCGTTGACCGCCGCCACCTCGACCGAGCCACCCCACCGGGCAATCCGCTCACGCACCTGGTCCACCGGAAGCCCGACCGACACCATGCCACCACGACCCGCCAGACCCGCCGCGATCGCCTGCGACCGCAACGCCACCACCTTCGCGGCGTCCTGGAGCGAGAGCGCGCCCGCGACGCAGGCCGCGGCGATCTCGCCCTGGCTGTGGCCCATCACCGCATCCGGCTCCACACCCACCGAACGCCACAACCCCGCCAACGACACCATCACCGCGAACAACACCGGCTGCACCACATCCACCCGGTCATAACCAGGAGCACCCTCCACACCACGCAGCACATCGGTCAACGACCAGTCCACATACGCCGACAGAGCCGCCTCGCACTCGGACACCGACTCGGCGAACACCGGCGAGGACTCCAACAGCCCCACCGCCATCCCCACCCACTGCGCACCCTGACCCGGGAACACGAAAACCGAACGACCGGGTGTCTCCGCGTCGCTTCCCCCGACCACGCCCGGGGCCTCCGCCCCCTCGGCCACGGCCTCCAGGCCCTGGAGGAGTTCCTCACGGTCGGTCCCGATCACCACGGCCCGCTGCTCGAACGCGGACCTGGTCGACGCCAGGGACAGCGCCACATCAGCGGGAGCCAGCTCCGGGCGCTCCGCCACGAACTCCCGCAGCCGGCCGGCCTGCGCCCGCAGGGCGGCACCGGTCTTGCCCGACACCAGCCAGGCCAGCGGACCGTCGACGGTCTCGGCCTCGGCGACCTCCTCCGCCTCGGCCTCCGGCGCCTGCTCCAGGATCACGTGCGCGTTCGTCCCGCTCACCCCGAACGACGACACACCGGCCCGGCGCGGCTCACCCGTCTCCGGCCACGGCCGCGCCTCGGTCAGCAGCTCCACCTGGCCCTCGGACCAGTCCACGTGGCTGGTCGGAGCGTCGACGTGCAGGGTCTTCGGCAGCACGCCGTGGCGCATCGCCATCACCATCTTGATGACCCCGGCCACACCGGCCGCGGCCTGGGTGTGGCCGAGGTTCGACTTCAGCGAGCCCAGCCACAACGGCCGTCCTTCGGGACGGTCCTGACCGTAGGTGGCGAGCAGCGCCTGCGCCTCGATCGGGTCGCCCAGCGACGTGCCCGTACCGTGCGCCTCCACCGCGTCGATCTGGGCGGCGGTCAGCTCGGAGTTCTCGAGCGCCTGCCGGATCACACGGCGCTGTGAGGGACCGTTGGGAGCGGTCAGACCGTTGCTCGCGCCGTCCTGGTTCACCGAGGAGCCGCGTACGACCGCCAGCACCTGGTGTCCGTTGCGCCGCGCGTCGGACAGCCGCTCCACCAGGAGCACACCGACGCCCTCGGACCATGTGGTGCCGTCGGCACCTTCGGCGAACGCCTTGCACCGGCCGTCGGCGGCCAGTCCGCGCTGCCGGCTGAAGGTGACGAAGCCCTTGGGGCTCACCATGACCGTCGCGCCGCCGACCAGCGCCATGGAGCACTCGCCCTGGCGCAGCGCCTGCGCCGCCAGGTGCAGGGCGACCAGCGCCGAAGAGCACGCGGTGTCGACCGTCAGCGCGGGGCCTTCGAACCCGAAGGTGTAGGAGACGCGGCCCGATGCGATGCTGGTGGTGGCCCCGTTGTGGAGGTAGGGCTCGATCTCGTCCGGCACCTGCGCCGCCTCGGAGGCGTAGGTGGTGTGCATGGCGCCGGTGAAGACGCCCGTCTGGCTGCCGCGCATCGACGCGGGGTCGATGCCCGCCCGCTCGAAGACCTCCCAGGACGTCTCCAGCAGCAGCCGCTGCTGGGGGTCCATGGCGAGCGCCTCACGGGGCGAGATGCCAAAAAACGCGGAGTCGAATTCGTCCGCGTCGTGGAGGAAACCGCCTTCGCGTACATAGCTGGTTCCCGGGTGGTCCGGGTCCGGATGGTAGATCCCTTCCAGGTCCCAGCCGCGGTTTGTGGGGAAGGGCGAGATGGCGTCCGTGCCTTCGGCCACCAGGTGCCACAGCGCCTCCGGAGAGTTCACTCCACCCGGAAAGCGGCAGGCCATACCGATGATGGCAATGGGCTCGGTGGCAGAGCTTATCAGCTGGCGGTTCTGACGCCTGAGCCGCTCGATTTCCTTGAACGACTTGCGCAGTGCTTCAACGGCTTTGTTCTGGTTGGATGCAGCAGGCATCGGAAACTCCACACTTAACGCGTCGTTCGCTGGAGAGCGCAACGGTTCTAAGAAATCATCAACACACGCATTGCCAGGCTGACACCGGCCACACTATCCGCACGTCTGTAAGGGAAACCCTAGAAACCGCGCGGGCGCGGTTGAGGTTTCCGGACATGCCAACGGGGGCCGGTTTCCCGGCCCGTGTTCCCCTCTTGTTTCCTGTGGGTTTCCGCCGCTGTTGGTTCTCCGGCTGCTGGTAGTCCGCCTGTTCGTGCTGCGTTTTTCACGCGCCGGGGTCGTCTTCGAGGCGGATAGCGCCGGTCGGACAGCGGGATACGACGTCTCGCAGGGTGTCCAGCCGCACAGCCTCGGGCCGCGCGTCGAGCAGAACGACGGTGCCGTCCTCGTCGCTCTGGTCGAACAGGTCGGGCGCGATGAGCGCGCACTGACCTGCCGCGCAGCACGCCTCACGGTCGGCGGTGATCCTCATCGGGTCTCAGTCCTACCTTGTGGGTCGGGAGGGGCGGGCCGTTCACGGGCCGGCTCGCCAGGGTCCGCGCGGCCGGGCTGTGCCTGCGGCCGACGCGGCGGTGTCTTGTCGGGATCGAAAGGTCCTGGCCCCCGGGTGGACCCAGGGCCCTGGACCCCGGGTGGATCAGAGGTCCCGGGCTCCCTCCGGGTGGATCAGAAGTCCTCGGATGCCGGGTGTTCAGTCGTCCCAGGTGACCGGCAGGGCCCTGGGGCCGTAGTGCACGAAGTCGTCGCGCATGGGGACCTCGTCGGCCGGGACGGCCAGTCGGAGCCCGGGGAACCTGTCGAACAGGGCCTCGTAGCCGACGCTCAGGATGGTGCGGGCGAGGTGCTGGCCGAGACACTGGTGGACGCCGTGGCCGAGGGCCAGGTGCCCGTGGTCCTTCCGGGCGATGTCGAGCCGGTCGGGATCGGCGTAGCGCTCGGGGTCGCGGTTGACGGCGGGGAGGGCGACGGTGACCACTTCGCCCTTCTTGATGGTCCGGCCCGCGAACTCGACGTCCTCCAGGGCCCACCGGCTGGCCCCGAGGTGGGAGATGGTGAGGAAGCGGAGGAGTTCCTCGACGGCGCCCCCCATGAGCTCCGGGTCCTCCTGGAGCTTGGCCAGCTGGTCGGGGTGCTCGAGCAGGGTGTAGACGCCCATGGCGAGCATGTTCCCCGTGGTGTCGAACGCCCCGGTGATCAACGTGGCGGCCATGCCCATGAGTTCCTGCTCATCGAGCTGCCCGCCACGGATCAGGTCGCCCAGGATGTCGTCCCGGGGATCGTCCATCCTGGCCGGTATGAAGCGGGCCAGGAATCCGCTCATCCCGGACACGGCGGCGAGGGCCTCGGGGACGGTGCAGGAGAGCCGGCCGAGCGTCTCCACGTGCCGCTGGAGGCTCTTTCGCTCCGCTTCGGGGACACCGATCATCTCGCACATCACCCGGGCGGGAACGGAATCGGTGAAGATCTCGACGAGATCGGCACCCGGTCCGGCCTTTTCCAGGTCGTCGAGTTGTTCGTGCACGATTCGCTCGATCATTGGCGCCAGGTCACGCGTGCGGCGGACCGTGAAAAAGCCGGTGACCATCTTGCGATAGTGGCTGTGGACCGGGTCGTCCGTCTTGGCGAAAGCGCCGGGGTCGGCCGGGCGGTCGTACTGCAACTCCGTGGCGACAGGCGAGACTATACCTTCCTGGCGGGCACTGAAGCTCTTATGGGTGAGCAGCGCCTTCGCTTCGGCATGGCGGGTGATGAGCCAGCCGGGCGATCCGCCAGGGTAACTGATGCGGGTAATCCTGTCCCGCTCGCGCAGGGGGGTGTAGCCATCCGGAGGATTGAAGGGGCAGCTCCGCTCGGTGGGCAGGGCCACGGGGGGATGCGGTGCGTCGACCAAGACTCCTCCATCGATTTCATAATCCATGTATCGAGGTCGTCGGCGGCTACACCGCCTGGCTCAATGCCGATGCTAGCTTCACCGTCGCCCCGGAAGCGCACAGGAAGGGCCCGGCGGGCATCGTCTGCATATTTCCTTAGACATAAGCGGAATCTATTGACCCGGTACGCCTGGGAGAACTCAGCCTGCGGGAGGTCGTCCGAGCGTTGTGGCCTGGCCGCCTCGCCTACCTGCTTCCCCGGATACGCCGTCGTCAATCACGGCTGACGGCCCCTCCTGACCTGCGGCCGTTCATCCGCGGTTCAGCGTTCCGGACAGGTACCGGACAGGTACCGGACAGCAGGGTCCACTGTCCCGAACAGTAGCCGGAGTTGCGCCGGACCTCCGCCGCGGACCGCTCGCACCGCACGGGCCGCCCGCACCACGTGGGCCGGGCCGTCACCGGCCCGGCCCGGCCCGCGGTCAGACGTTGCGCCGGTATTCGCCGCCGACCTCGAAGAACGCCTCGGTGATCTGCTGGAGGGAGCAGACCCGGGCGGCGTCCATGAGCACCGCGAAGACGTTCCGGCCGCTGACGGCGGCCTCCTTGAGCGCGGCCAGGGCGGCGGGCGCCTGCTCACGGTGGCGGTCCCGGAAGTCGCCGACCCGCTTCAGCTGGGACCGCTTCTCCTCCTCCGTGGCCCGTGCCAGCTCGACGGTCCGCTGGCCCTGTTCAGTGTCGGCGTGAGGGTGGCGGAAGGTGTTGACGCCGATGATGGGCAGGGTGCCGTCGTGCTTGCGCTGCTCGTACAGCATGGACTCGTCCTGGATACGGCCGCGCTGGTAGCCGGTCTCCATGGCGCCGAGCACACCGCCGCGCTCGCTGATCCGGTCGAACTCGCTCAGCACCGCCTCCTCCACCAGATCGGTGAGCTCGTCGATGATGAAGGAGCCCTGCAGCGGGTTCTCGTTCATCGCCAGGCCCCACTCCCGGTTGATGATCAGCTGGATGGCGAGCGCACGGCGCACCGAGTCCTCGGTGGGGGTGGTGACGGCCTCGTCGTAGGCGTTGGTGTGCAGGCTGTTGCAGTTGTCGTAGATGGCGATCAGCGCTTGCAGGGTGGTGCGGATGTCGTTGAAGTCCATCTCCTGGGCGTGCAGCGAACGGCCGGACGTCTGCACGTGGTACTTCAGCTTCTGGCCGCGTTCACCGGCGCCGTAGCGTTCCCGCATGGTCACCGCCCAGATGCGGCGGGCCACCCGGCCGAGCACGGAGTACTCCGGGTCCATGCCGTTGGAGAAGAAGAACGACAGGTTGGGGGCGAAGTCGTCGATGTGCATGCCACGGGCGAGGTACGCCTCGACGTAGGTGAAGCCGTTGGCGAGGGTGAAGGCGAGCTGGCTGATCGGATTGGCCCCGGCCTCGGCGATGTGGTAGCCGGATATGGACACCGAGTAGAAGTTGCGCACCCCCTGCTCGATGAACCACTCCTGGATGTCGGCCATCATCCGCAGGCTGAACTCGGTGGAGAACAGGCAGGTGTTCTGCCCCTGGTCCTCCTTGAGGATGTCGGCCTGCACCGTGCCGCGGACGCTGCGCAGCACTCCGGCCCGGATCCGCTCGGCCTCCTCGGCGCTCGGTGCGTGCCCGTGCTCGGCGGCGTAGGCGTCGAGCCGCTGGTCGATCGCGGTGTTGAGGAAGAAGGCGAGGATGGTCGGCGCCGGACCGTTGATGGTCATGGACACCGAGGTGGTGGGGGCGGTCAGGTCGAAGCCGTCGTAGAGCGCCTTCATGTCCTCCAGGGTCGCCACCGACACCCCCGAGGTGCCGACCTTGCCGTAGATGTCGGGGCGCGGGTCCGGGTCGCGGCCGTAGAGGGTGACCGAGTCGAAGGCGGTGGACAGCCGGGTGGCCTCGCTGCCCTCGGACAGGTAGTGGAAGCGGCGGTTGGTGCGGAACGGATCGCCCTCGCCGGCGAACATCCGCGCCGGGTCCTCGCCCTCCCGCTTGAACGGGAACACCCCGGCGGTGAACGGGAAGAACCCCGGGAGGTTCTCGGAGCGCAGGAACCGCAGCAGCTCGGCCTGGTCGGTGTAGCGCGGCAGCGCCACCCGGGGGATCCGGTTGCCGGACAGCGACTCGCGCACCAGGGCGGTGCGCAGCTCGCGGTCGCGGACGGTGACGACGAGCTCGTCGCCGGAGTAGTCGCGGACGGTCCGCGGCCAGTCGGCCAGCGCTCGGCGCGCCTCCGGCGCGAAGCCTTCCTCCGCGTCCCGGAGCAGCTTTCCGACGTCGTCGGTGTTCGCGCCGATGGCGGCGAGTTCGTCGCGGACGGCCGTCAGCTGCTGGATCCGGCGGGCCTGCCGGGCCAGGACGTCGGTCTGCTGGTGATAGCCGCGCACCGTCTCGGCGATCTCCGCCAGGTAACGCACCCGGGACGGGGGCACGACCTGGGCGGCGCCGCTGGAGTGCCGCACCGTCACCTCGGGGAGCGCGCCCGGCCCCACCGGCAGGCCGCGGTCGGCGAACAGGCCCCGCAGGTGCTGGTAGAGCGCGGTGACCCCGTCGTCGTTGAAGGTCGAGGCGCTGGTTCCGAAGACCGGCATGTCCTCCGGCCGCTGTCCGAACGCCTCCCGGTTGCGCACCAGTTGGCGGCCCACGTCGCGCAGCGCGTCCTTGGCCCCGCGCCGCTCGAACTTGTTGATGGCCACCACATCGGCGAAGTCGAGCATGTCGATCTTCTCCAGCTGGGAGGCCGCGCCGAACTCGGGCGTCATCACGTACATCGACACGTCCACGTACGGGACGATCGCGGCGTCTCCCTGCCCGATGCCCGGTGTCTCCACGATCACCAGGTCGTAACCGGCCGCCTGGCAGGCCGCGATGGCGTCCGCCAGGCCCACCGGGATCTCGCGTCCGCCACGGGTGGCCAGCGACCGGAAGAACACCTTGTCGCCGTCCAGGCAGTTCATCCGGATCCGGTCGCCCAGCAGCGCGCCGCCGCCACGCCGCCGGGTCGGGTCCACCGCCAGCACCGCGACCCTGAGCTTGCCCTCCTGGTCGGTACAGAGCCGGCGCACCAGTTCGTCGGTCAGCGAGGACTTCCCCGAGCCACCGGTGCCGGTGATCCCGAGGACCGGTGCCCGGTGGGACGCCGCGGCTTCGCGCAACACGCTCAGCTCCGGCTCGGCCACCGCACCGGCCTCCAGCCCGGTGAGCAGCCGGGCCAGCGCCGGCCTCTCCCCCGCCAGCACCTCGTCCAGGGCGGCCGGGGCCAGGTCCCACAGCGCGGCGTCGCACGCCTCGACCATGGAGTTGATCATCTTGGCCAGGCCGAGGCGCTGGCCGTCCTCCGGGGAGAAGATCCGCACACCGGCGCGGGACAGCCGGGCGATCTCCTCCGCGACGATGACCCCGCCGCCCCCGCCGAAGACCTTCACGTGTCCGGCGCCCCGCTCGCGCAGCAGCTCCACCAGGTACTCGAAGTACTCGATGTGTCCGCCCTGGTAGGAGCTGATGGCGACGCCCTGGACATCCTCCTCCAGCGCCGCCGTCACCACCTCGTCGACCGAGCGGTTGTGCCCGAGGTGCACCACCTCGGCTCCCTGGGCCTGCAGGATGCGCCGCATGATGTTGATCGCCGCGTCGTGCCCGTCGAAGAGGCTGGAGGCCGTGACGAACCGGACCGGGTGGATCGGGCGGTACAGGGAGTCAGCGGGGGCGGAAGCAGACAAGGCGTCCTCCAGACTGCCGCCGAGGCGGCATGAACACGTACCCATGCGGGAGGGAGCGAACGGACACGCCCCTGCGCGGACGCGGCCACACCCCGTCCCACGGCTCAGCAGTGGTTACCGAAAGTGATGTACTAGGAAGACCTAGTAAATCCGACGGCCGATGGCCCCACAACCCCTCTTCGCGGTGACTCCCCCGCGGGCACTGTCAGATGCGTCACGCTCGCCCGGCGGGCCCGGTGGGGCCGGTGGGCCCGGCGGGCCTGGCGGGTCTGGTGGGCCGGTGAGGTCCGGCGGGTCCGTGCGGCCTGGCGGAGCCAGCGGGTCCGGGCGGCCTGGCGGGTGCGTGCGGCCCGGCGGGTGCAGTGGATCCGTGCGGCCCGGCGGGTCCGGTGGGCCCGTGCGGCCCGGCGGGTGCGGGCGGCTCGGCGGGTCCGGTGGGGCCGTGGGGTCCGGTGGGGCCGTGGGGTCCGGTGGGGCCGTGGGGTCCGGCGGGGCCGTGGGGTCCGGCGGGTCCGTGCGGTCCTTGCGGCCTGGCGGTCCGGCGGGTCCGTACGGCCTGGCGGGTGCGACAGGCCGGTGAGGTCCGGCGGCCCCGGGCGGACTGGCGGATCCGGTGGGCCCGTTCGGCCCAGCGGGTGTGGCGGCCCGGCGGGTGCGGCGGCTGGGGCCGCCCGCCCGGTCATCGGCCGAAGACCAAGCCGAAGCCCCCTGGGGGACGTCGGCACGTGGGCACGTCGGCCGAGGAACCGGGCGGGCGGCGCCGGTGGTGCGTCAGACGACGCCCTGCGCGAGGACGGCCTCGGCCGTCCGCTGGAAGCCCGCGATGTTGGCGCCGAGCACGTAGTTCTCCGGGTCCCCGTACCGCGCGGCCGTCTCACGGCACTGGGTGTGGATGTCGCGCATGACCTCGCCGAGCCGGGCTTCGGTCTGCGCGAAGGTCCACTGATCGCGGGACGCGTTCTGCCGCATCTCCAGCGCGGAGGTGGCGACCCCGCCGGCGTTGGCGGCCTTGCCGGGACCGAAGAGCACACCCGCCTCCCGCAGGACCCCGACCGCCGTGGGCGTGCACGGCATGTTCGCCCCTTCGGCGACGGCCAGCACACCGTTCTTGACCAGGGCGACCGCACTCTGTTCAGTCAGCTCGTTCTGCGTGGCACACGGCAGCGCGATATCGCAGGGGATGTCGAACACCGACCCCCGGCGGGAGAACGACGCGGTCGGCCGCGCCTCGGCGTATACCTCGATCCGATCCCGGCGCACCTCCTTGATCTCCTTCAGCAGTTCCAGGTCCAGGCCGTTCTCGTCGACGAGGTAGCCGGAGGAGTCGGAGCAGGCCACCACGCGCCCGCCCAGCGCATGGATCTTCTCGATGGCGTAGAGCGCCACGTTCCCGGACCCCGAGACGACCACCCGGGATCCGTCGATCTGCCGGTCGCGGGTCGCCAGCATCTCCTGGACGAAGTAGACGGTGCCGTAGCCGGTGGCCTCGGTGCGGACGTGGGAGCCGCCCCAGCCGACCGCCTTGCCGGTCAGCACACCGGCCTCGAAGCGGTTGGTGATCCGCTTGTACTGACCGAAGAGGTAGCCGATCTCGCGGGTGCCCACCCCGATGTCCCCGGCCGGGACATCGGTGTGCTCGCCCAGGTGGCGGTGGAGTTCGGTCATGAAGGACTGGCAGAACCGCATGACCTCGCCGTCCGAGCGCCCCTTGGGATCGAAGTCGGCCCCGCCCTTGCCACCACCGATGGCCAGACCGGTCAGCGCGTTCTTGAAGATCTGCTCGAAGCCGAGGAACTTCACGATGCCCAGATTGACGCTGGGGTGGAACCGCAAACCGCCCTTGTACGGCCCCAACGCGCTGCTGAACTCCACCCGGAAGCCCCGGTTCACCTGGATGTCACCGTGATCGTCGGTCCAGGGGACCCGGAAGATGAGCTGTCGCTCGGGCTCGCACAGGCGCTCCACCACTCGGCCGTCCACGTACTCCGGGTGCGCCCGGAGCACCGGTTCGAGGCTGTGCAGCACCTCCGCCGCCGCCTGGTGGAACTCCGTCTCTCCGGGATTGCGCCGGAGGATCTCCGCGTAGAGGTCCTCGATGGTGGCGCTCACGTTCATCTGTTTCTTCTCTCGCGTGAAGGCCCGGACGGGCCGGGGGCGTTCAAGGACGGGACGGTCATGGACGGGACGGTCAAGGACGGGACGTTCACGGACGGGACGTTCACGGACCGGGGCGAAGCGCCGGGGCACCGGGGAGACTAGCGCTGCCCGGCAGCGCGTGCTCGCCCCCGGGTGGCCGCACCGCCGGGCAAGGCGGGGTGGGCCGGGTGGTGAGCACTCCTTGCGTCATACACCGCTCCGTTCCTGCTTCCACTCATTGGAAAGTGCATCTACTCAACGGGAAACATCGTCAGGAGGGCCGCTGCGCAATGTCAACCAAGGTCCGTCAAGGCCGCCCGCGCTGCCCGAGGAAGGCCCTGGCACGCGCCCAGGGCCTGATCGGGTGCCTCTTCGGGCACGGAGTGCCGCCGGGGACCGTGTGCGCCCCGGGTCCTCCGCCGGGCCGGACTGGCCGCCGGGGGGCCGTGCGCCGCCCGGCCGGTCGGCACGGCGCGGCGCGGCCAGTCGGCGCGGTGCGGACC
>NZ_BBOX01000139.1 GCF_001553455.1 Streptomyces hygroscopicus subsp. hygroscopicus | reverse complement strand
CCCCGTGCACACCGTTCGCACCTCACCCAACGGACGCCGTCCCGGCGGCCCGGACCGCCGGCTGCTGCGGCAGCGGCTGACCGTGTTCGTCGTGGTGACGCTGCTGGTGGCGCTGGGGATCGCGGCGGCGCAGGGCTGTCAGGGCCCGGCGAACGGCCTGGGCGGCGCGCCCGGCCCCACGGGGTCGTCGGTCTCGGCTGCGGCGGCGCCGCGGCCGGCGGAGGGCGGGCCGGACGGTCGGTAGGTGCCGGAAATCCCGGCCGGGGAGGCGTCCGGGCCTGCCCGACCGGGCCGGGTCAGGTCCCCGGCCGGCCCGAGGTGACCGCGTAGAAGGCGACCGCCGCCGCCGCGCCCACGTTGAGCGAGTCCACGCCGTGGGCCATGGGGATGCGGACCCACTCGTCCGCGGCCATCAGCGCCTGGGTGGACAGCCCGTCGCCCTCCGCGCCCAGCATCAGCGCGACCCGCTCCAGGCGGTGCGGGGCCGCGTCGTCGATGGGGGTGGCCTTCTCGTCGGGGGTCAGCGCGAGGATCTTGAAACCGGTGTCCCGGACCGCCTCCAGACCGCGCGGCCAGCTCTCCAGACGGGCGTACGGAACGGAGAAGACGGCGCCCATGGAGACCTTGACCGAGCGCCGGTAGAGGGGGTCGGCGCAGTCCGGCGAGAGGAGCACGGCGTCCATGCCGAGGGCCGCCGCGCTGCGGAAGATCGCGCCGGTGTTGGTGTGGTCGTTGACCGACTCCATGACGGCCACGCGCCGCGCGTCCCGCAGGATGGACGCCGCGTCCGGCAGCGGCTTGCGCTGCATGGAGGCGAGGGCGCCGCGGTGGACGTGGTAGCCCGTCACCCGTTCGGCCAGTTCGGGGCTGACGGCGTAGACGGGGGCGGGGACGTCCTCGATGACGTCCCGCATCACATCGACCCACTTGGACGACAGCAGCATCGAACGCATCTCGTAACCGGCGAGGCGGGCCCGCCGGATCACCTTCTCGCCCTCGGCGATGAACAGGCCCTCGGCCGGCTCCCGCTTGCGCCGCAGCTCCACATCGGTCAGACCCGTGTAGTCGCGCAGCCGCGGGTCGTCCGGATCGTCGACGGTGATGAGATCAGCCACGGAAGTGATACTGCCTTGTCCTGGATGCGGTGCCAATGAGCCCGGCACGATGATGTTACCGACGGTTACGTTACCCGTGGTCACGGGACGAGAGGGCGACGACGTCGCCGATCACCACGACCGCCGGGGGCCGTATGCCCTCGGCGGCGGCCCTCTCCCCCACGGTGGCGAGCGTCGCGTCCACCCGGCGCTGACCCGGAGTGGTGCCCTCCTGGACGACGGCGACCGGGGTGTCGGCGGCGCGGCCGTGCGCCACGAGGGTCGCGGCGATGGCGCCGATCTTCTCGACGGCCATGAGCAGCACCAGCGTGCCGCGCAGCCTGGCCAGCGCCGCCCAGTCCACCAGGGAGCTGGGGTCGTCGGGGGCGACATGGCCGCTGACCACCGTGAACTCATGGGCGACACCCCGGTGGGTCACCGGGATCCCGGCCGCGCCCGGGACACTGATGGAGCTGGAGATGCCGGGGACGACGGTGCACGGGATACCGGCCGCGGCGAGCGCCTCCGCCTCCTCCATGCCGCGCCCGAAGACGAAGGGGTCGCCGCCCTTGAGGCGCACCACCGACTTGCCCGCCTTGGCGTGCTCGATCAGCGCGTTGTTGATCGCCTCCTGGGCCATGAAACGGCCGTACGGGATCTTCGCCGCGTCGATCACCTCGACATGCGGCGGGAGCTCGTCGAGCAGATCGCGCGGGCCGAGGCGGTCGGCCACCACCACGTCCGCCTCGGCGAGGAGGCGGCGGCCGCGCACGGTGATCAGGTCCGGATCGCCCGGCCCACCGCCCACCAGCGCCACATGGGGTCCGCGGGCACGGTGGCGGGGCGCGGCGAGGGTGCCGTCACGCAGCCCCTCCACCACGGCGTCCCGGACGGCGGCGGAGCGGCGCGGGTCCTCTCCGGTGAGCACGGCGACGGTGACGCCCTCGCTGCGCCCGGTGGCCGGGGTCCAGGCGGAGGCGGCCTCGGCGTCGTCGCTGCGGACGCACCAGATGCGGCGCGCCTCGGCCTCGGCGGACGCGGCGGCGTTGGCCTCCGGGTCGTCCGTGGTGATCAGGACGTACCAGGCGCCCTCGAAGTCGCCGTCCCGGTACCGGCGGCGCTCCCAGCGCACCTCGCCCGCCTCGGCCATCGCCTCGACGGAGGCCGTGGCGGACGGGGAGATCAGCAGGATGTCCGCACCCGCCGCTATCAGCGCGGGCAGCCGGCGCTGGGCGACCTGGCCCGCCCCGAGGACGACGACGCGCCGCCCGGAAAGGCGCAGTCCGACGGGGTATGCGAAGTGTTCGGACATGGCGGTGCGGCTCTCCTCGTGCGAATGCGCTGCCGCTGCGGCACTGGAGCGGCTGATCGGTGGTGGGGCCTGACCCCCGCCGACACCCTACGCGGCGGGGGCGTGCGTCAGTTCTTCTCCGTGACCCCCGCGGCGTCGAACGTGGCCACCTCGTGCATCGCCCGCGCGGCACTCTGCACCACCGGGAGGGCGAGCAGCGCGCCGGTGCCCTCGCCGAGCCGCAGGTCCAGATCGACCAGGGGGCGCAGACCCAGCTTGTTCAGGGCCGCCACATGGCCCGGCTCGGCGCTGCGGTGGCCCGCGATGCAGGCCGCCAGCACCTCGGGCGCGATGGCCCGCGCCACCAGCGCCGCGGCGCCCGCGCTCACCCCGTCCAGGATCACCGGCGTGCGCAGCGAGGCGCCGCCCAGCAGCAGTCCGGCGATCGCGGCGTGCTCCAGGCCGCCGAACGCCGACAGGACGCCGATCGGGTCGGCCGGATCGGGCTGGTGCAGTTCGAGACCGCGCCGTACGACATCGATCTTGCGCGCGTGCATCTCGTCGTTGATGCCCGTGCCACGCCCGGTCACCTCGGCCGGGTCGACGCCGGTGTAGACGGCGACCAGGGCGGCCGACACGGTGGTGTTGGCGATCCCCATCTCCCCGGTGAGCAGCGCCTTGTTCCCGGCGGCCACCAGATCGCGAGCGGTCTCGATGCCCACCTCGATGGCGCGCAGCACCTCCTCGCGGGTGAGCGCGGGGCCGACGGTGAAGTCCCCGGTGCCCGCCCGCACCTTGCGCGGCAGCAGACCGGGGGTGCTGGGCAGATCGCTCGCCACTCCGACGTCCACGACGCACACCTCGGCGCCCACCTGACCGGCGAAGGCGTTGCAGACCGCCCCGCCGCCCAGGAAATTGGCCACCATCTGGCCGGTGACCTCCTGCGGCCAGGCGGTGACGCCCTGGGCGTGCACCCCGTGGTCGCCCGCGAAGACCGCGACGGCCGCCGGCTCCGGGATCGGCGGCGGGCACTGCCGGGAGAGTCCGCTCAACTGGGCGGAGATGATCTCCAGCATGCCGAGCGCACCGGACGGCTTGGTCATCCGCTTCTGCCGCTCCCACGCCTCGCCGAGCGCCTTGGCGTCCAGCGGGCGGATGCCCCGGAGGGTCTCCTGGAGCAGGTTGTGCGGGTCCCCGCCGGGGAGCGTGCGGCGGCCGTACGTCTCCTCGTGGACGACCCAGGACAGCGGGCGGCGCTTGGACCACCCGGCCTTCATCAGCTCCGGCTCCTCCGGGAACTCGTCGACGTATCCGACGCACAGATACGCCACGACCTCCAGGTGCTCGGGCAGCCCGAGCTCACGCACCATCTCGCGCTCGTCGAAGAAGCTGACCCAGCCGACCCCGAGCCCCTCGGCGCGGGCGGCGAGCCAGAGGTTCTCCACCGCGAGCGCGGAGGAGTACGGCGCCATCTGCGGCTGGGTGTGCCGACCGAGGGTGTGGCGGCCGCCGCGCGTGGGGTCGGCGGTGACGACGATGTTCACCGGGGTCTCGAGGATCGCCTCGATCTTCAGTTCCTTGAACTGCTTGGCCCGGCCCTTGGGAAGCGACTTGGCGTACGCGTCCCGCTGGCGCATGGCCAGTTCATGCATGGCGCGCCGGGTCTCCGCCGAGCGGATGACGACGAAGTCCCACGGCTGGGAGTGCCCCACGCTGGGCGCGGTGTGCGCGGCCTCGAGAACGCGCAGCAGGACCTCGTGCGGGATGGGGTCCGACCGGAAGCCGTTGCGGATGTCCCGGCGCTCGCGCATCACGCGGTGGACGGCGGCGCGCTCGGCCTCGTCGTACCCCTCGGCACGCGGGCCGACGGGGGCTGCGGCCGGTGCGGGGGCCGGAGCGGAGGCCGACTCGGCTTCGGATGCGGCATCCGGCGCGGGGGCGGCGTCCGGCGTGGGGGTGGCGTCCGCTTCGGGGGTGGTGTCGCCGTCGGAGGTGGCGTCCGCTTCGGAGGCGCCGTTGGAGGTGGTGTCCGCTTCGGAAGCGGCGTCGCCTTGGGAGGGGGCGCCGCTGTCGGGGGCGGCGGCGCCTTCGGAGGCGGCGTCGCTGTCGGGGGCGGCGTCGCCTTGGGAGGCGGCGTCCCCTTCGGGGGTGGGCGCCTCGGCCTCGGGGCCGGTGGCTGCGGGCTCGGCGGCCTCCGGGGCTCCGGCGTCGGCCCCGGCCGCTTCCGGCCCCGGCCCCGGGGTCTCCGGTTCGGCGGTCCCGGCCTCGGGCTCGGCGGCCACGGGCTCGGGCGCGGCGGTCCCTGGCTCGGCGGCCTCCGGGGCGTCGGCATCGGCCCCGGCCGCTGCCAGGTTCTCGGTCTGGGGCGCCGTGGCTTCCTGGCCCGTGACCTCGGAGCCGGGTTCGGTGGGCTCGGGGTGGGTGGCTTGGGGGTTGGCGGCCTCGGGCTCGTTGGCTGCGGCCTCGTTGGGCTGGGGCTCGGTGGGCTGGGGGTCGGTGGCCTCGCCTTCGCCTTGGGGTGCCGTGGCCGGCTCCGGCTCGGTGGGCTGCGCCTGTGCGTCTGGAGCCGCCGGCTCCGCCGGCGTGGTGGCTTCGGCACCGGCCTCCGGCGCCGCCTCCGCTTCAGCCGCGGCCTCCGGACCCGGCTCGGCGGGCGCCGCCTCAGCGGTCTCGGGCGTCTCCACCCGGGCCTCGGAAGCCTCGTCACCAGCGGACCCGGCGGCCTGAGCATCCACCGCCCCGGCCTCGGAGCTCCCGGACCCGGCCTCGCCCTCGGCCCCGGCAGCCTGCCCCTCCAAGGGCCCCGCCTCGGCCACAGCCTCGGGCGCCTCCCCCTCAACGGCACTCGGCTCGGTCTCCGGCTCAGCCGCTGCCTCCTGCTGCGACACCTCGGCAGCAGCCTGCCCCTGAGCAGCCTCCTCCGCCGTCGCCACAGCACCGGCCCCCGCTTCAGCCGCGGCCTCCGAGCCCGGCTCGGCGGGCGCCGCCTCAGCGGTCTCGGGCGCCTCCGCCCCAGCTTCGGAAGCCTCGTCACCAGCCGACCCAGCGGACCCGGCGGCCTGAGCATCCACCGCCCCGGCCTCGGCGGTCGGTCCCTCCGGGGGCCCCGCCTCGGCCACAGCCTCGGGCGCCTCCCCCTCAGCGACGGTCTGCCCGGACTCCGGCTCAGCCGCTGCCTCCTGCCGCGACACCTCGGCAGCAGCCTGCCCCTGAGCAGCCTCCTCCGCCGTCGCCACAGCACCGGCCTCCGGTGCCGCCTCCGCTTCGGGCGCCGCCTGCTGCGGCGCCTCGGCTGCGGCCTCCTCGGACTGGGGCGTCTCGTCGGCCACTATCGAGTGGCCCGGGACCACGGCGGGCTGCTCCGCCGATGCGGCGGGCTGCTCGGGAAGTTGTCGAGCAGCCTCCTCAACGGGGGCCCCGGCGGCGGGAGCTTGCGGTTCCTCGGCCGCGACAGGCTCCTCCACCGCCACGACCGGCTCCTCCACCGCCTCGGCCGGTCCGGCCGGTTCCGCGGCAGCGGCCCGCTCCTGTGGCGTCGGCTCCGCGACCGGCTCGTGGGGCACCTGCGCCGGGATCTCCGGTGCGGTCTCCCCGGCCGGGGCGGCGGGCCGGGCCTCCTGCTGTCCGGTGACCGGCTCTGCCTGGGCCTGGGCCGGAATGTCGATGACCTGTTCCTCGGCCACGGCGCCCTGCGGGGCGGGCTCCCCGTCCGGCGCCCCGGCCTGGGCCGGGATGGTCGCGCCCATCTGGTGCGACTCCGCCGCCACGGGGTCCACATACCCCTGGTCCATCGCGACGGGCTGCGCCCCCGGCGCCACCGCCTCGGGCTGGGCGAACTGCTGAGGAGCGGGCTCCGCTTCGGGCGCCTCCGCGGCCTGCGGCTCCTCCACCAGACCGACCGTTTCTGCGGAAGCGGAAGCGGGCGCCGGAGCGGGCACGGGCGCGGGCGCCGGAGCGGAAGCAGGCGCCGGCCCCGGAGCGGAATCGGCCTGCTGAACCGGCGGCGCGGAGTCCCAGGCGTCCCCCGGCTGCGGGGCGTCGACGATCTGCGGGAGATCCGCGAGCTGCGGTCCCGGGAGTCTGCTCGGGTCGTCGGGCTGCGGGGTGAAGTACTGCGGCCCGGCCGCGTACTGGGGCGCGGTGGAGTAGTCGACCGACAGCGGCTGCTCGGGCATGACGGACTGTTCCGGCAGCACGGACTGGTCGGGCATGACGGACTGCTCGGGCCCGGCGAACTGTTCGGGGGCCATGAACTGCTGCTCCGCCCCCGCGTACTGCTCCGCCCCGGCGTACTGCTCCGTCCCCGCGTACTGCTCCGCCCCGGCGAACTGCTGCCCGGCCGCCCCTGTCTGCCCCGGCGCCGGTACGCCGTGCTGGGGCCCCGCCCCGTACTCGGGCTCGGGCCGCTGTTCCGGTGCCTGCGGCTGCGGTTCGGGCGCGGCCTGCGGCTGGGGCTCGGGCTGCCGTACCGGCGCGGCGTGCCGGCCCGCCGCCGGGCCCCGGTCGGCGAGCGAACGCACCACGCCGTTGGAGGGGTCGGGCACCGGCGGGCCCATGTGCAGCGGCCGGCGGGTAGGCGTGGCCGGCGCCGCGTACGCGGCGGGGGCGGGCGCGGGGGCCGGCTGCGGTACGGGCTGTTCCACCACGGGCTGTGGTTCGGGCATCTGGGCGTCGGCGTACGGGGCGGCGGCCGGGTCGAGCACACCCGCCTCGTACACCCCGGTCTGGTACTGGGCCTGCTGTTCGCTCCAGGCGCCCTGGGCGCCCGGCATCAGCAGCAGGTCGTCCTCCTCGCCGCCGTGTTCGGGCCCGTCGAGGAAGGTGTAGGCGGCGCCGGGAGCCGCACCGGGCTGCGGCTGCTCGATGTAACCGGCGTCGGCAGGCGGGGCGTGGACATCCGCCGGGTGCGGGTGTCCGAGTCGTCCGCCTGCGTTCTCCGGCAGTCCCTCTCCCGGGACCTGGCCGGTGTCGGTCATGCGTACCCCTCGCCCATCGCTAGTGCTCCTTCCAACCGCCTACCGCCGAGAGCAAGCCCCCCTGAGCAAGAACGAGCATGCGCCGTGCGCGGCACGTAGACACGCCCCAGGCTTGCCTACCGCGACCCCGCCAAGGGAGGGGCACATTCCGGCCTTTGGCCAATAAAGCACCGAACGCCGGGCAGCGGTACAGGCAGTACAACGATCTGCCAGCCTACCCCGCGCGCCGCCCCGAGCAGGTCATCGGGGCGAACGTCACAAGGACAAAATCACTGGTGCGGGCGGTGACCGCAGAGCATGAAGGCGACCGCGCGCTCGCGTTCGGTCCAGCCCCGGGTGTCCAACTCGACGGACTGCAACAGGACGCATTCGACGGCGTAGCCGCCGTCCTCCAGCGCCGCGCCGACGGCCTCCGCCTCGTCACGGGTCGCGGCGTGGGTGACGATGCGCTCGGGGCGGCGTGCGGCACACGCGGCCACCACGGACGCGCCTCCGCCGCCGATCCGCACCACATCCGGCTCCGGCAGGTCCTCCAGCACCTCGGGGGCGACGCCGGGGACGACCTGGAGCTGTACGGCGAAGCGGCGGGCGAGGGTGGCGGTGCGCTCACAGGCGTCCGCGTCCCGGTCGACGGCGATGACGGCGGCGCCGAACCCGGCCGCCTCGACGGCGGCCGCGCCGCTGCCCGCGCCGATGTCCCAGACGAGGTCGCCGGGGCGGGGGCCGAGGCGGGCGAGTTGGACGGCGCGCAGCTGCGGGGACTCGCTCTCGCCCAGCACGGTGCCGTACGCCGGGCCGGGCAGCGCCCAGCCGCGGACGGCGCCCGGGTAGCCGGGGTCGCGTCCGGCGATCCAGCCGCCGCTGTGGAGCGCGCCGCGGGCGGCACCGGCCGGCGGGCCGCCGGGGGCGGGGGTGGCGCCGGAACCGCCGATGACGATGACCACGTTGGGGTCGCGCCAGGCGTGGTCGGCGACCTTGTCCGAGGTCAGTACGGTGACCCGCTCGCGGTCGGTGCCCAGGGCCTCGCAGATGACGAAGGTGCGGTGCACCGGGCCGAGGAGCAGCGCGAGTTCGGCGGGGCCGGCGCCGGGCGAGGTGAGGACGGCGACCTTGGTGTGGGCGCGGCAGACGTTGACCGCGCGGCGCAGGTCGCGGCTGTGGGCGACGACGACCTGGGCGTCGTCCCAGGGCATCCCGGCGCGGGCGAAGGCGGCGGCGACGGAGGAGACGGCGGGGACGACCTCCACCTCGAGTCCGTGCTCGGGCGCGCGCAGGGCGCGGACGACCCCGAAGAAGCCGGGGTCGCCGTCGGCCAGGACCACGGCGGAGCCGCGGTGCTGGGCGATCCTGCGGGCCGCGAGGTCCACGCTGCCGAGCCGGATCCGTTCGGCGCCGGGCGGGACTTCGGGCAGCGCCAGGTGGTGGGCGGCGCCGGCCACGAGGGTGGCCGCGCCGAGGGCGGAGCGGGCCGCGTCCGTGAGCGGGGTGCCGTCCCAACCGATCACCGTGACGCGGTCGGCCATCGTCGTCGTTCTCCCCTATGTGTGGTGGGTCGGGTCTGTCGGGTGCGTCGCGGCTCGGGCGCGGGTGCGTCGCGGGGTGTGCCCGTGTGGAGTCACGGGCGGGTCACGGCCGGTGTGCCGCGGATGCGCGGGCCGCGGTCTGACGGTGCGGGCCGAGACGCGGGTGCTCAGCGCGTGGAGAGAGTACCCCGGCTGGTCCGGACCGCTGGAGCGGGGGCGGGCGCGGGGGTGGTGCGCCGGGGGCGCGGAGGGCGGGCATGCGCGTCGCGACGCCGCGGGGATCCATCGGGGTCGCCGGCTCCGGCCGGAGTGCGGGCGCGTCAGGCCCAGTCGGAGTAGGCGGGGTAGACGCCGAACCCCTCGGGCCCGGAGATCCGGTCGGGGGCGCCGTCGAGGTCCTCGGCGAGCAGGCTCCAGACGATGAGGTCGGTGCGCATATCGGTCCAGCCGCCGTCCTCCGTCTGGGTGCGGGCTATCCAGGCGTTGCGCAGCACGCCCTCGCTGATACAGCCGATCTTCTGGGCGACCTGCTGGGAGGCGGTGTTGCCGGCGGCGGTGCGCAGCTCCAGGCGCTCGAACTTCTGGTCCTGGAACAGCCAGCGGGCCACGGCCAGCACCGACTCCGAGGCATAGCCCTCACCGCGCGCCCAGGGGGCGGTGATGTAGCTGACCTCGGTGGCCAGCAGCCGCCAGTCGGTATTGCGCAGGTGCACGAGTCCGACCAGCCGCTGGGTGAGGAATTCGGCGACCGCGAAGACGATTCCGCGGCCGGTGGTGCGTTCCGCCGGGGCGAGCCGCAGCGCCTGGTCTCTGGCGTCGCCGAGGCTGTACGGGTGGGGCGCTCTGGTCCACGCGATGACGAGTTCGTCGTTCATCATGTCCGCGAGCGCGGGTATGTCCGCTTCCTCGAACGGGCGCAGCACCAGCCGTTCCGTGCTGATGGAGATGTCCGGGAAAGTGGATGTCATGCGCCGCTCCGTAACCGGGGGTCGTTTCAGGGCCGTAGAGAGGCCCAGCATGCAGCATCGCGCAGGTTAAATGCAGCGCGGGGGGTGAATCGGAAGGCTCCGCATCCGGTTGTGGTCCGAATGCGGAGCCTCGGGGATCCGCCGGCGGGCGGGAATGTTGGCGTAATTGTTGCGCTGGACGTCGCGGTGTTCGCGGCGTTCGCGGTGCGCCCTCGGTGTGCCGCGGCGTTCGCGGTGTGCCCCCGGAGTGCCGCGGTGTGCCGCGGATCAGAAGGACGCCAGTACGGAGCCCTGGTACTTGTCCTTGATGAACTTCTTCACCTGGGGCGAGGTGAGGAGCTTGGCGAGCTTCTTCACACGCGGGTCGTCCTCGTTGCCCTTCTTCACGGCCAGGAAGTTGGCGTACGGGTTGTTCTTGGCCGATTCGAGGAGGATGGCGTCCTTGGCGGGCTTGAGATCCGCCTCGATGGCGTAGTTGCCGTTGATGACCGCGGCGTCCACGTCGTCGAGCGAGCGCGGCAGCTGCGCGGCCTCCAGTTCCTTGAACTTCAGGCCCTTGGGGTTGTCGGCGATGTCCTTAGGGGTTGCCTCGTTGCCGACACCGCTCTTGAGCTTGATGACGCCGCCTGCCTCCAGCAGCTTCAGCGCGCGGGCCTCGTTGACCGTGTCGCTCGGGACGGCCACGGTGGCGCCCTTCTTCAGCTCGTCGGCCTTCTTCACCTTGTGCGAGTAGAGGCCCAGCGGCTCGAGGTGCACGGTGACGACGGGCACGATGTCGGTGCCCTTCTTCTTGTTGAAGTCGTCGAGGAACGGCTGGTTCTGGAAGTAGTTGGCGTCGACCGAGCCGTCCTGGGTGGAGAGGTTCGGCGTGTTGTAGTCGGTGAACTCCTTGACCTCGAGCTTGAGGCCCTCCTTGGCGGCCAGGTGGTCCTTGACGTAGTTGAGTATCTCCGCGTGCGGGACCGGGCTCGCGGCGACGACCAGCACGCCGTTCTTGTCGCCCGAGGAGCCGGCGCCGCAGGCGGTGAGGCCCAGGGCCAGGGCCCCGGCGGCGAGGACGGTGGTGACGGTCTTGGTGGTGTTACGCACGAAAAGTGCCTTTCTTCAGGGGCGCACGGATCCGCCGCGGGTGCACATGCGGGGTCCGGGCGGGCCGGTACGGGGACGGGTGGGGGCTCAGGGGACCTTGGTGGGCTCCACGGACTCGATCTCGGCGGGCCCGGTCTCCCGCGCCGCCGGGGCCGCGGCGGGCTCCCCGGCGCGGGGCGCGCGGCCGCGCAGCAGCACCAGCCGCGGGGCGACCGAGGAGCGGCCGCGGTGCGACAGGCCGCGGGCGGCGAGGTCGCCCACGAACTGGATGACGGAGATGACCACCGCGAGGATGGCGACGGTGATCCACATCAGCTCGGTCTCGAACCGCTGGTAGCCGTAGCGGACCGCCAGGTCGCCCAGGCCACCGGCGCCGACCGTGCCGGCCATCGCGGAGTAGCCGATGAGCGCGACGATCGTGGTGGTCGCGCTGGAGATCAGCGCGGGCAGCGACTCGGGCAGCAGCACCTTGCGGACGATGGTCCAGGTGGAGCCGCCCATCGACTGCACGGCCTCCACCAGCCCGCCGTCCACCTCGCGCACCGAGGTCTCCACGAGCCGGGCGTAGAAGGGGATGGCTCCGATCGCCAGGGGCACGATCGCGGCCTCGGGGCCGATGGTGGTCCCCACGATCAGGCGGGTGAAGGAGATCAGGGCGACCATCAGGATGATGAACGGCATCGAACGCGCGATGTTGACGATCTGCCCGATGACCTTGTTCACCACGACGTTCTGCAGCACTCCGCCCCGGTCGGTGAGGACCAGCAGCACACCGAGCGGCAGTCCGCCGACGACGGCGATCAGCGCCGACCAGCCGACCATGTAGAGGGTGTCCCAACACGCCTGCTCCAGCAGGGGCTCCATATCGGACCAGGTCACTTGGCGCCCTCCTTGAGCAGCGGGGTCGGGTTCGCCCGCGGGCCGTCGGCGACGGCCGCCACATCGACCTGCAGGCCCTGCTCCCGCAGGAAGCCGATGGGGACGACGTTCTCCTCGAACCGGCCGGGCAGTTCGATCCGCATCCGGCCGACCTGGTGGCCGCCGACGGTTTCCATCGCGGCGCCCAGGATCGAGATGTCGATGTTGTACGTACGGGAGAGCCGGGAGATGACCGGCTTGGTGGCCGCCTCGCCCTGGAAGGTGAGGTCCACCACCGTGCGGTCCTCGCCGGAGGCCACCCCGCCGACCGGGAACAGCTCCTGGGCCAGCTCCGAACCGGGCGTGGCCAGCAGCTCGGTGACCTTGCCGGACTCCACGATCCGCCCGTCGCGCATCAGCGCGGCCGAGTCGCAGATGGTCTTGACGACGTCCATCTCGTGCGTGATGAGCAGCACGGTCAGGCCCAGCTGTTCGTTGAGGTCGCGCAGCAGCTGGAGGATGGAGCGGGTGGTCTCGGGGTCCAGCGCGGAGGTCGCCTCGTCCGACAGCAGCACCTTGGGGTCGCCGGCCAGGGCGCGGGCGATGCCGACGCGCTGCTTCTGGCCGCCGGACAGCTGCGCCGGGTACGCCTTCGCCTTGTCACCGAGGCCCACCAGCTCCAGCAGCTCCAGGGCCTTGCGGGTGCGCTCCTTGCCCGAGACGCCGAGGATCTCCAGGGGCAGCTCGACGTTGTCCCGCACGGTGCGCGAGGAGAGCAGGTTGAAGTGCTGGAACACCATGCCGATGCCGGTGCGCGCCCGGCGCAGCGCGGAGCCCGCCCCCTGTCCCCGCCCGGCGAGCGCGGTGAGGTCCTGACCGGCCACGCTGACCGTGCCGGAGGTGGGGCGCTCCAGGAGGTTGACGCAGCGGATGAGGGTGGACTTCCCGGCGCCGCTCTGGCCGACGACGCCGTACACCTCTCCCTCGCGGACATGCAGATCGACGCCGTCGAGGGCGGTGACCTCGCGGCCTCGTGAGCGGTAGACCTTGGTCAGGTCCGTGGTGGTGATCACAGGGTTTCCGTCACTGTTGAGTGCGCGGCGGTTGGTGCCGCCGGACACGGCTCGTTCATTGCGGAACGCGGCAGGGCGGACCCGAGGGCGTACGCGCCGCGTGGCGCGGTTCCGGGTTCCGGTGACGCGGGGCGGCTCGGTCCGGCGCCGGGGGGCGCGCGGGTCCGGCTCAGCGGGTCTCGCTTCGGGGCGCGAGGCGCAGGCAGGGGCCCTCAGCGGTCACACATTCGACACCGACAACGAGCACCGGGCGCGGGGATCGCCTCGGTCGCAGGGGTGCGGCAGCTCGTCGTGGTCATGGCCGCAAGTAAAGCAGACACCGGTACGGACCTCTCAGGCATTCCGCATAGCGGACATCGGTGACCGGCTCCTGGACGGTCGGAGGGGGCGCCGGGGGCCGGCTCAGACCCGTGCGGTGATCTCCACGCCCCCGTCGACGACCTGTGCGGACACGGCCGACAGATCCTCGACCACGAGGTCGGCCACCAGTTCGCTCCGGTCGGCGGTTGTGGCCAACGCCACGGTCCGCATCCCGGCCGCGCGGCCCGCCGCGAGCCCGGCCGGGGCGTCCTCGAAGACCACACAGCGTGCCGGGTCCACTCCCAGCCGTTCGGCGGCCAGCAGGAAGGGCTCGGGGTCGGGCTTGCCGCGGGTGATGTCATCGGCGCTGATCAGCGTCCCCGGACGGATCCCCACCTCGGCCAGGCGGGCCTCGGCCAGTTCGCGGCCCGCGGAGGTCACCACGGCCCAGCGCCCGGCGGGCAGCCCCGCCAGCAGTTCGGCGGTGCCGGGGAGCAGCTTCACCCCGCCCGGTACGTCCTCCAGTTCCAGCTCGTCGATGCGCGCCCGGGCCCGCGGGGCGCGGTCGGCGGGGAGCAGCTCGGCGATGATGTCGTCGGCCGGGCGGCCGTGCAGCTCGACCCGGGCGAAGTCCTCCGGCGCGATCCCGCACTCCTCGGCCCAGCGGGTCCAGCAGCGCAAGACCGAGTCCAGGGACGAGACGAGGGTTCCGTCGTTGTCGAACAACAGCGCGGCAGCGGAGATCTTCATGAGCCGCAGCGTACGTCGGGGCGGGGACGCTCCCGGGCCCCGGGGCCGGGCGCGGCCCGCCCGGCCGGGCCGATTACCCTCGTCCCATGCTTGTCACTCCCTGTGTGCGCCGCCGTCGGGTGCGCCGCCGCGCCGCGCGGAGGTCCCGTTGATCGACGCGCTGACGGTCGCCCTCGGTGTGGCCGCCCTCGTCCTCGCCGCGTGGTGCGGTTTCGCCGCCTACCGGGACCAGCCGACCAAGGACTGGCACTTCATCGGCATGGCCGTGGTGGCCGTGCTGGCGATCGTGCAACTGGTCATAGGGGTGGTGCGGCTGGCGGGCGGCGCCGACCCCCAGCAGGGTGTGGCGATCTTCGTGGCGTATCTCATCGGGTCGGCGCTCGCGGTGCCGATCGCGGCGTTCATGTCGCTCGCGGAGCGGACCCGCTGGGGTTCGGCGACGGTCTCCGCGGCGGCCGTGGTGCTGGCCGTGCTCGAGGTGCGGCTGTACGACATCTGGGGAGGGATCGGTGGCTGAATCCCGGGAGGCGCCGGTGGCCGGAAACACATCAAACCCGGCGGGCGGGAACCCCGCAGCCGGCGGGACGGAGCCGGCGGCGACGGCGCGCACCGGGCTGGGCCAGGGCCCCGGGCGGCTGCTGGTGATGCTCTACGGGGTGTTCACCGTGGCCGCCGCGTCCCGCTCGGTCTACCAGCTGATCGCCCAGTACCACGAGGCCCCGCTCGCCTACATCCTCTCGGCGGTCTCCGCCGTGGTGTACGCGTTCATCACGGTCTCGCTGGTGCGCGGCGGCGAGGGGGCGCGCAAGGCGGCGCTCGTGTGCTGCGCGGCGGAGTTGCTGGGGGTGCTGGCGGTGGGCACCTGGACCCTTGCCGACCCCTCGGCCTTCCCCGACCAGACGGTGTGGTCCGACTACGGGATGGGCTATCTGTTCATCCCGGTCTTCCTGCCGGTCACGGGTCTGCTGTGGCTGCGCAGGGCCCGCCGGGACTGACCGCTCACCGCGCCGGCCGGTGTGCGTCAGGCCGCGGTCTAGGCGCTGGTGGCGTACGCGGTGGCGGTGGCGGTGGCGTCCTTCTCCAGGGTGACCAGGCTCAGCCGGCGGTTGACCTCCTCGGTGCCCACCTGGGCGTAGCCGTAACGGCGGTACAGCCGTAGATTGCCCTCGCTGCGGTGGCCGGTGAACAGGCGGTACCGCTTGGCGGCCCGCTCCTCGGCCAGCCGCTCCTCGATCGCGGCGAGCAGCCGGCCGCCCAGGCCGTGCCGCTGCATCCGCGGGTGGACGATCAGCTTGGCAATGGCGGCGGTCCCCTTGTCGTCGACGACCCCGCGGACGGAACCGACGACCTCCTCGCCGAGCCGGGCGACGAGCACGCAGCCCTCGCTCAGTTCGGCGCGCAGGTCGTCGAGCGACTGCGTCAGCGGTTCGATCGTGTAGTCCCCGTAGAGCTCCGCCTCGCCCTGGTAGCACAGATACTGCAGCTTCAGGATCTGCTCGGCGTCGTCCGCGGTCGCCGCGGAGATGGTCACGCTCATGCCCATGTGCGCATGCCTCCCCTTTTCTTGGTTCCCCGGTCGCGTTGAGGGTAGGAGTGCGACCGGGGTTCATGGCCTGGGTGGAGGCGCCGCGTGGTCGGCATCCGCCTCCGAGGCGCCGGTTGTCTACCGCTCCTTTCCCCACGGTTCAGGAGCCGCAACCTCCGCCGTGAGCATTCTGCGCAGGCAACCCAGACATCGGGAACGAACCGGCCCCAGACTCCCCTGTGACATTCCCAACTGCCCGGCGATCTCGCGGTACGTGGGATCGGACCGGGAGAGCATCGCCGCGAGCAGCGCGGGGCAGCGGCCGGGCAGCCGGCGCACCGCCGCACGCAGCGTCCGGCGGGCCTCCGCGGCCAGCACGGCGTGTTCGGCAGGGTGGGACTCGGGACCGCTGGGCGGGCCGCCGGACACCGGGTCGTACGGCACCTCGCGGCGCGCCCGGCGCCTGGCCCCGCGCACCTCGGCCCGTACGGCGCAGCGCAGCCAGCGGGCGGGGTGGGGCGGCGGTCCGGTGTCGCGGGTGCGTTCCAGCAGCCGTAACCAGACGGCCTGTTCGAGTTCGGCGGGTTCGACGCCGACGCCGTACGCCTCGGCCGCCGCCTCGGCGGCGAGCAGCGGGCCGAGCTGCTTCACAAGGTCCATGCCGGGCGGGACGAGGCCCGGTCGGGGGATGGTTGCCGGGTGACGCTTCTCTCACCCGACCGGGGAGGCGGCGGGGCCGCGCCTTGACGCCCGCGCGCCCCCGCCGCCCTTCGCGCCCCCGCCGCCTGGTGTGGCCGCTCCCCGCGGATGGTGCGCGTTACTTACGGAAGTCCGCCGCCGCGAGAAGCGCGGTGTCCGGGTTGTCGGAGAAGATTCCGTCAATTCCGGTCGCGAAGTATGCCTTGAACACTCCGAAAGCGTCACCGTAGGCGTTCGGGTCGGTACCGCGGCGGTAGTCGGCCGGGAGGAAGCTGTTCTCGTTGCGCACCGTGTACGGGTGCAGGACCAGCCCCGCCGCGTGGGCGTCCTTCACCACTCCGGTCGGCGTGCCCAGCTTGCCGTCGGAGGTCCGGGGGATGATGACCGACAGATCCGGACCGATGCCTTCGGCGTAGCCCGCGATCCACGCGAGCCCCTCCGGCGTGACCAGGTCCCGCACCGTACGCGGGTCGCCCGCCTCGACGAAGTCCCAGGGCCTGCTGTCGAGGGTGGACAGCAGCACGACCGCCGGGGTGCCGACCAGCCTGCGCAGCCGCTGGATGCTGCCCGGCTCGAAGGACTGGAGGAACAGCGCCGCGTCCTTCGTGTGGCGGCCGTACCGGCGCAGCAGCTTGGCCAGCGGCTCCTCGAGGCCGAGCCCGAGCTTGCGGAAGTAGGTGGGGTGCTTGGTCTCCACGTACAGCCAGACGCGGCGGCCGCGCCTGCGGCCCTCGCGGTCGGCCCACTGGAGCACCTCCTCGAACGTGGGCACCTCCCAGCGGCCGTCGTAGAGGGTGTTGTGCTGGCGGGTGCCCGGGATGCGCTCCTTGGCGCGCAGCGTCTTCAGCTCGGCGAGGGTGAAGTCCTCGGTGAACCAGCCGGTGAGCTTGGTGCCGTCGACCGTCTTGGTGGTCTTGCGGTCGGCGAACTCCGGGTGCGAGGCGACGTCCGTGGTGGCCGTGATGTCGTTCTCGTGGCGGCAGACCAGGTGGCCGTCCTTGGTGGGGACCAGGTCCTGTTCGATGATGTCCGCGCCCATGTCCAGGGCGAGCTGGTACGAGCCGAGGGTGTGCTCGGGCCGGTAGCCGCTGGCGCCCCGGTGGCCGATGACGGTGGGCACCGGCAGCTCACGGCTCCGGCCGGACGCCCCCGAGGCCGCGCCCGGCGCCGCCTCCGTGCCCGCGGCCGCCGCCGTGCCCGCACCGCCCAGCGCCATCGCTCCCGCGCCGAGGGCCGCGGCCCCCAGGAGGGCGCGCCGCCCGGGCTGTTGCTCCCGCTCCATGAGCACTCCTTGATGTGGTGTTCAACACCTGTCAAATCCGGTCACAGGACGGGCTGATGGTAGGCGTGGTCGGCTTTCCTGCGGGAGACGTCGGCCGAAACGCGGGGGGAACGTGCGTCAACACCGCGTATCAGGTGGGTGAACCTGGTGTGCGCCGGAGCGCAACCGGCGAGTATCGTCCTCATCGGCGCTGCTGTGCGGTACGCGGTTGACGGACCCCGCGGCGACGCGCCCCAGACCTTGACCCCGACCGGAGGGCCCGTGTCCCGATTCGCGTTTCTGAAGGCAGTACTCGGTCCGCTGATGCGCCTGATGTTCCGCCCACGGGTCGAGGGGGCCGAGGGCATTCCGGGCTCGGGCCCGGTGATCCTCGCCGGGAACCATCTGACCTTCATCGACTCGATGATCCTGCCGCTGGTCTGTGACCGTCAGGTCTTCTTCATCGGCAAGGACGAGTACGTCACGGGCAAGGGCTTCAAGGGCCGGCTGATGGCCTGGTTCTTCACCGGCGTCGGCATGATCCCGGTGGACCGGGACGGCGGACGCGGCGGCGTCGCGGCGCTGATGACGGGGCGCCGGGTGCTGGAGGAGGGCAAGGTCTTCGGCATCTACCCCGAGGGCACCCGCTCCCCCGACGGCCGCCTCTACCGCGGCCGCACCGGTATCGCCCGCCTGGCGCTGATGACCGGCGCGCCCGTGGTGCCGTTCGCGATGATCGGGACCGACCGGATCCAGCCGGGCGGCAAGGGGCTGCCGCGGCCGGGCCGGGTGGCGGTCCGCTTCGGCGAGCCGCTGGAGTTCACCCGCTACGAGGGCATGGACCGCGACCGCTATGTGCTGCGGGCCGTGACCGACGAGGTGATGAGCGAGGTCATGCGGCTGTCCGGGCAGGAGTACGTGGACATCTACGCCACGAAGGCGAAGTCGGCCGCCTGACGGACGCTCTTGCGGTGCGGCGGTCCGGGCCGCCGCGGTCGGGTGTCCGGGCGGCCCGCCCTGGCCCGGCGGGCCAGGGCGGGCCCGGCGAGGCGGTGCCGCGGGAGACGACCGCGGATCGGCAACTCAGCGGAAGATCAGATTCCGCTACGGTGGCCACCATCGGAGTCGGCCGCTATGGTGCGGCGGGTGACCACGAAGACCGTGCCCTCCCCCGACTTCGTCACCCTGCGCGGTCGGCGGTTCGCCCTGACCGACTTCGGCGGACCGGGCGCCCCGGTCCTGGCCCTGCACGGCCACTTCGGCCGGGGCAGGATGTACGCGCCCCTGGCCGCCGCCCTCGCCCCCGAATGGCGGGTGATAGCCCTCGACCAGCGGGGGCACGGGCTGACCGGCGGCGGTGGCCCCTTCACCCTGGACGAGTACGTGGCCGACGCCGCCGCGCTGCTGCGGGAGCTGCGGCTGGGCCCGGTCCCGGTCGTCGCCCACTCCACCGGCGCGGTCGGCGGGTACGCCCTCGCCGCCCGCCATCCGGATCTGGTGAGCGCGCTCGTCGTCGAGGACATCGGCGCGGTGACGGACCGTCCGGTGGTCAGCCACCCGGTGCTCGACGTCTCCAACTGGCCGACCTGGGCCGTGGACCGGGAGAAGCTGCGGGCGGCCATCGAGTCCCGGGGCATCCCGGACGCCTCGTACTTCCTCGACAGCGCCGAGCCTGACCCCCAAACGGGCGGCTGGCGGCTACTGTTCGAGCCCAGCCACATGATGGCGTCGCAGCAGGCCATGTGCGGTGACTTCTGGGACGACTGGCTGGGCTCCTCCTGCCCCGCACTGCTGATGCGCGGCGAGCACAGCCCGCTGCTGCCGCCGGGCCACGCCCATGAGATGGCCGACCGCCGCCCCAACACCAGGCTCCGCGAATTCGCCGGGTGCGGTCACTGGATCCACGACGACGCGCCGCGGGAGTACGCCCGCGCGGTCCGCTCGTTCCTGAACGCGCTCTAGCCCGGCTCCAGCCCCGCGCCTCCCCTTCTCCCGTACGTCCGTACGTCCTCGGGACGTTCCCATGCCCGTCCGGCGGGGCGGACGGCGCCGATCAGCCAGGGCGCCGCGTGGGCTCGCCCCGCCCGCCCGGCGGGCCGCCGCACAACCGAAACCGAGCGCCGACCGGTGTGGGGACGGAACCGGACCCGGCGGGCGTGGGCGAGCCGTGGCGGGCGTGGCCGGGGCTGACGGGCGTGGCGGGTGTAGGGCGGGGCCAACGGGCCCAGTAAGCATGGACAGACCCGGCAGATCCGGCAGAGGCATGGACGGGGCGAACGAGCCCAGCAGACGCGGGCGGGACCGACGGACGGCAGGCGTCGGCGGAACCAGCGGGCGCGGACGGAACCGGCACGCGCGGGCGAGACCAGCGGACCGGCAGGCGCGAACGAGAGCAGCAGACGGCAGGCATCGCCGGAACTAGCAGACCCGAACGAGAGCAGGCATCGCCGGAACCGGCGGGCGCGGGACGGGACCGGCGGACCGGCAGGCGTCGGCGGACCCGGCAGGCGCGGGCGAAACCGGCACGCGCGGGCGAGACCGGCAGACGGCAGGCATCGCCGGAACCAGCAGCGCGAACGAGACCAGCAGACGACAGACATCGCCGGAACCGGCACGCACGGGCGGAACCGGCACGCACGGGCGAGACCGGCGGACCGGCAGGCGTCGCCGGAACCTGGCGCACCAGCGGACGGCCGGCATCGTCGGAACCGGCACGCGCGGGCGGAACCGGCGGACCGGCGGGGGTCAGGCCCAGGGCAGCTGGGAGCGGTGGCGCCAGTAGTCTTCGGCGGGTTCCGCCAGCCGCTCCAGCCCGGCCAGTCGACGTTCGTCCAGGCCAAGGCCGACGGCGGCCAGATTGGAGCGCAGCTGGGCCGTCGTGGCCGCGCCGGAGAGGACGACGGTCACCCACGGGCGGTGCAGGACCGCGGCGAGGGCGACGGCGTCGGGCGTGGCCCCCGTCTCCTCGGCCACCCGGCGGAGGGGCTCCGGCAGCCGCTCGGCGGCGGCCTCGGTGAGCCGGCCGTTGGCCACGGCCTCCTTGACGATGACCGCCCGGCCCGCCTCATGGGCCTCGGCCAGCGCCGCCCCGGCCGACGGCTCCAGCAGGTTGTAGGTGGACTGGACGGTGCGGAACAGCGGCCGGCCGTCGACCTCCACGGCCAGCGCGGCGCGGATCGCCTCGGCCTGGCGCGGGCCGCTGGTGGAGACGCCGACCGTCACGCCCTCGGCGGCCAGCGCCGCCAGCCGCGTGTGCAGCTCGCGGTCGGTGAGGGCCGGGCTCTCGGGCGTCACCGAGTGGATCTGGTACAGGTCCAGCCGGTCGCCGAGCAGCGCGTCGGTCAGCCCGCGCTGCCGTTCGAAGGTCTCGACGCCGTGGTCCTTGACCTCATGGGTCTCGGCGTCCGTACGCCAGTCGGCCACATAGGTGTAGCCCCATTTGGAGCCCACCACCACGTGCCGCGCGGCGTCCGGGCGGTCGCGCAGCCAGTCGGCGAGGAACTCCTCGGCCCGGCCGTAGGAGCGCGCCGCGTCCAGATAGCGCACCCCGGCGGCGTACGCGGCGTCCAGCAGCTCATGGCTGCGCCGCCGCATCACCTCGACCGGGCGCTCGGCCGGGAGGTCCCGGTCCCGGCCCAGGTTGATGTAGGCGGGACGGCCGACCGCGGCCAGGCCGAGCCCGATCCGGGCCGTCCCCGCCTCAGAAGCCGCGATCTCCGCGAGACGTCCGAAACCCATGGCGCCGTCCCCACCTCTCCCTTCAGCGCTTGGCGTTGGCCCACTCGTACTGAGCAGCCAGGTCCTCCTTGACCTCCGCGAGCTGGGCCCGCACCGCCACGGGGGCGGTGCCGCCGCGGCCGCTGCGCGCGGCCAGCGCGCCCGGCACGTCGAGCACGGAGCGGACCTCGGGCGTCAGATGCGGGGAGATCTTGGCGAACTGCTCGTCGGTGAGCTGGTCGAGCTCGATGCCCGTCCGCTCGCACTCCTTGACGCACTCGCCCGCGACCTCGTGCGCCACCCGGAACGGCACGCCCTGCCGCACCAGCCATTCGGCGATGTCGGTGGCCAGCGAGAACCCGGCCGGGGCCAGCTCCTCCATCCGCTCGCGGTTGACGGTCAGCGTGGCCATCATCCCGGTGAAGGCCGGGAGCAGGACCTCCAGCTGGTCGCAGGAGTCGAAGACCGGCTCCTTGTCCTCCTGGAGATCGCGGTTGTAGGCGAGCGGAAGGGCCTTGAGCGTGGCCAGCAGTCCGGTGAGGTTGCCGATCAGCCGGCCGGACTTGCCGCGGGCGAGCTCCGCGATGTCCGGGTTCTTCTTCTGCGGCATGATCGACGAGCCGGTGGAGAAGGCGTCGTGGAGCGTCACGAAGGAGAACTCCTTCGTGTTCCAGATGATGATCTCCTCGGCGATCCGGGACAGATCGACGCCGATCATCGCGGTGATGAAGGCGAATTCGGCGACGAAGTCACGGGAGGCCGTGCCGTCGAGCGAGTTGGCGGACGAGCCCCGCTCGAAACCGAGGTCGGCCGCGACCGCCTGCGGGTCGAGCCCCAGCGAGGACCCGGCCAGCGCGCCCGAGCCGTACGGCGAGACGGCGGTGCGCTCGTCCCACTGCCGCAACCGCTCCGCGTCCCGCGACAGCGCCTGGACGTGGGCGAGGACGTGGTGCGCGAAGAGCACCGGCTGGGCGTGCTGAAGGTGCGTACGGCCGGGCATCGCGACGTCCGGGTGCGCCTCGGCGAGCCCCACCAGGGCCTGCTGGAGGTCGGCGATCAGCCCGCCGATGATCCGGGCGTGGTCGCGCAGGTACATCCGGAAGAGGGTGGCGATCTGGTCGTTGCGGGACCGTCCGGCCCGCAGCTTGCCGCCGAGGTCCGGGCCCAGCCGCTCCAGCAGACCGCGCTCCAGGGCGGTGTGCACGTCCTCGTCGGCGATGGTGCCGGTGAAGTCGCCGGAGGCGACATCGGCCTCCAGCCGGTCCAGCCCCGCCAGCATCCGCTCCAGCTCATCGGCGGTGAGCAGCCCCGCCGAGTGCAGCACCCGGGCGTGGGCGCGGGATCCGGCGATGTCGTACGGCGCCAGGCGCCAGTCGAAGTGCACGGAGGCGCTGAGCTTCTCCAGTGCCTCGGACGGCCCGTCGGCGAAGCGGCCGCCCCAGAGCCGGACGTCGCCGCTGTTGCCGTTGCTCACGCTGTTGCTCCTGTCGGCTGTGGGGTGATGCTGTGCGAGTGGTGCTCGGGTGTGGTGGTGTGGCGGTGGTGCCGTGTGCGGTGGTGCTGTGGGTGTGGTGCTGTCGGTGTGCGACCGCCTTCCGGCCCGGGGCAGGAAGGCGGAGTGGATCCGTGATGGTACGCAGGCTACTGCCGAAGGTCCCGCTTGGCGGCGATCTTGCTGGACATCCCGAAGATCTCGATGAAGCCCTTCGAGAGCGACTGGTCGAAGGTGTCACCGGTGTCGTAGGTCGCCAGGTTGAAGTCGTACAGCGACTGCCGCGACTTCCGCCCGGTGACCACGGCCCGGCCGCCGTGCAGGGTCATCCGGATTTCGCCGGACACCTGCTCGTTCGCCTCGGCGATGAAACCGTCCAGCGCCCGCTTGAGCGGCGAGAACCACAGACCGTCGTAGACCAGCTCGCCCCACCGCTGCTCGACCTGCCGCTTGTAGCGGGCCAGTTCGCGCTCGACGGTGACGCTCTCCAGCTCCTGGTGGGCGGTGATCAGCGCGATGGCGCCGGGGGCCTCGTAGACCTCCCGGGACTTGATGCCCACCAGCCGGTCCTCGACCATGTCGATCCGGCCGACGCCCTGGGCGCCCGCCCGCTCGTTGAGCCGCTGGACGGCCTGCAGCACGGTGACCGGCTCGCCGTCGATCGCGACGGGCACGCCCTTCTCGAAGGTGATGATCACCTCGTCGGCCTCGCGCGGGGTGGCCGGGTCGGAGGTGTACTCGTACACGTCCTCGATCGGCGCGTTCCAGATGTCCTCGAGGAAGCCGGTCTCCACGGCCCGCCCGAAGACGTTCTGGTCGATCGAGTACGGGGACTTCCTGGTGGTCGCGATCGGCAGGCCCTTGGCCTCGCAGAAGGCGATCGCCCTGTCCCGGGTCATCGCGTAGTCCCGGACCGGCGCGATGCAGGTCAGATCGGGTGTGAGGGAGGAGATGCCCGCCTCGAACCGCACCTGGTCGTTGCCCTTGCCGGTGCAGCCGTGGGCGACGGTCCCGGCGCCGTGCTTACGGGCCGCCGCGACCAGGTGCTTCACGATGACGGGCCGCGACAGCGCCGACACCAGCGGGTAGCGGTCCATGTACAGCGCGTTGGCCTTGATCGCCGGAAGGCAGTACTCCTCGGCGAACTCGTCCTTCGCGTCCGCGACCTCCGCCTCGACCGCCCCGCAGGCGAGCGCGCGCTTGCGGATGACGTCCAGGTCCTCGCCGCCCTGGCCGACGTCCACGGCGACGGCGATGACCTCGGCACCCGTCTCCTCGGCGATCCAGCCAATGGCGACGGAGGTGTCCAGGCCGCCTGAGTAGGCGAGTACGACGCGCTCGGTCACGGGTCCCTCCTCACGGTCCATGCGTTCTTAGGCATAAGTATGCACTGTGCCGTATGTTTCGTCAAAGCGGCCCGCGAACGAGCGCATGTGCGGGACCCCAGGGCCCCCCGGCGCGACCTGCTCGTGTTCGCCTGACGACGCGGCCGTCACCGTGCCGGACGGCTCGTCCCCGCCGGTGCGGTGATGTCACCATGGTTGACGCGGGGAGCGCGGCTGTGGACCGAAGGGGAGTCGGGGCCCATGCAGAAGAAACAGATGATGGTGCTCGGAGCGATCGTGGTGGGGGTCCTGTGGATCAACAACCACGGTGACGGCAACACCAAGGACGGCGACTCGCCCTCATCGGACCAGAAGGACCGGTACCCCGTCCACTTCCAGAGCGAGAAGGAAGGCAAGAAGGACAAGACGGAGGGGAAGGGCGACAAGAAGCACCCCGAACCGCGCTCAACGGTGTCCTACCCGATCAAGTTTGACCATCGATGAGATCGGTCCGCGTCGTCGCAACGACAACCCGTGGCAGTGGTGTGCCAAGATGCGCTCAACGACAGACAGGGCCCCTGGACTGCCCTCGTGGCCTGTGCCGCGCACCGACCGGCCGTAAGGGCCGTAACGGCCGTACGGGCCGTACGGCATCCGTCCGAGACGACTCCCGCCCGACCGGGGCCGTTCACGGCGCGGGAGAACGACGTTCGGAACCGGAACACCCACACTGACCGCCATGGATCCCCTGAGCACCGTCCCCGGCCGCCGCCGATTCCTCGCCGCGGCGGTCGGCCTCGCCGCCACCGCCGCCACCGCTGCCGGGGCGCCCGGGGTGGCCGCCGCCGCGGACCCGGAGCGGCTGCGCGTCGCCACGTTCAACATCCACCACGGCGCGAGCCCCGCCGACGTGCTGGACCTGGAACGCGTCGCGCGGGTGATCGAGGCCATGGAGGCGGACGTCGTCGGCTTGCAGGAGGTCGACCGGTACTGGCGGCGCAGCGGCTTCGTCGACCAGCCGGGCTGGCTGGGCGAACGGCTGGGCATGCAGCACGCCTTCGGCGCCAACCTCGACCTGGCCCCGGAGGAGCCCGGCCGGCCGCGCCGTCAGTACGGCACCGCCGTGCTCTCCCGCCGGCCGATCCTGTCGTGGAGCAACACCCGCCTTCCGCTCTTCCCCGGCCACGAGCAGCGCGGTCTGCTCCGGGCCACGCTGGAGCTGCGCGGCACGCGCGTCACCTTCGCCGTGACGCATCTGCAGCACGACGACAACCGGGAGCGCGAGCAGCAGTCCGCCCGGATCGTCGAACTCCTCGGGTCTTCCCCCGAGCGCACCGTCCTGGTCGGCGACCTGAACGCCGTGCCCGAGGCCCCGGAGATCCGGACCCTGACCGGCGTGCTCGACGACGCGTGGCCGCGCGTCGGCACCGGCGACGGCTTCACCTACGACGCCGTCACCCCGCACGCCCGCCTCGACTACCTTCTCGCCTCCCGCGACATCCGCCCGCTCACCGCCCAGCTCCGCACGGCGGACCCGGCGGCCTCTGACCACCTGCCGGTGGTGAGCGACCTGCAGGTGCCCGCAACGCGCCGACGGCGCTGACGTCGCGCCCGGTCGCGTCGCGACGACGGCTGACCGCCGGCGGGGCTGTGGCAGCACCTCCCGGAACCCCAACGTGTGAATCCCGGCGGCCATTGAGTCATCGCGCGCCCCCAGCCGTACCCCCTTGCGCCGGAGCCCAAGGGAAGGGGACAGGCCGTGACGACGCTATTGAACAGCCGGGCCGGGCGGCGGCAGGCCATGCGCCGGATCCGGCCCCGCCGTTCACCCGCCGTACCGTTGGCCCTGCTGAGCTGGGCGGGCGCGGCGGCGGTGCTGTCGCTGTGGTGGCGGAACACTCCGAACGTCGACGGCACCGCGCAGTGGCTCACCCACGCCGGCCGGCTCAGCGGGCTGCTCGGCGGGTACGTCCTCGCCCTCGTCGTCCTACAGATGGCGCGCGTTCCGGCGCTGGAGCGGCGCGTGGGGTCGGACCGGGTGGCGCGGTGGCACGCGATGAGCGGACGGTACGCGCTGTGCCTGATCGTGGCGCATGTCGGGCTGATCGTCGCGGGGTACGCGGAGCAGGCGGGCACCGGGTTCGTCGACCAGGGCGTGACCGTGGTCATGGACTACCCGGACATGGCCGAGGCGGCGGTCGGCACCGCGGTCCTGGTGGTGATCGGGCTGGTCTCGGCGGGGACGGTGCGCCGCCGGCTGCCGTACGAGGTGTGGTACTACCTGCATCTGTTCACCTATGCCGCCGTCTTCCTGACGTTCTGGCACCAGCTCGCGACCGGCGCGGAGTTCGTCGGGCACGAGACCGCGGAGACCGCCTGGTACGCGCTGTACGGCACGGTCACCGCGCTGGCGCTCTGGTACCGGCTGCTGGTGCCGCTGCGGCTGAACCTGCGGCACCGGATGCGGGTGGCGGCCGTCGTACCGGAGGCGCCCGGGGTGGTGTCGGTGCTGATCAAGGGGCGCAAACTGCACCGGATCGGGGCCCAGGCGGGCCAGTTCTTCCGGTGGCGGTTCCTGGCGCCGGGGATGCGCTGGGGCTCCCATCCGTACTCGCTCTCCGCGCCGCCCCGGCCGGAGCTGCTGCGCATCACCGTCAAGGCGGTGGGCGGCCACAGCACCGGACTGGCCTCGCTCGAGCCGGGGACGCGGGTGTGGGCGGAGGGCCCGTACGGGGCGATGACCGCGGCGCGGCGCAGCCGCGGCAAGGTGCTGATGATCGCGGGCGGGGCCGGGATCACCCCGATCCGGGCCCTGTTCGAGACGCTGCCCGGCAAGGGCGGCGATCTGACCCTGCTGTACCGGGCCCGCAGCGTCGAGGATCTGGCGCTGTGGGAGGAGCTGAAGCAGATCGCGACCGAGCGCGGGGCCCGGCTGCTGTACGCCGTGAACGGGCCGGACGGCGCCCGGCCGGAGATCACCGCGGAGCGGCTGCGCCAGGTGCTTCCGGACATCGAGGACCACGACGTCTATCTGTGCGGCCCGCCGGGACTGGCCGAGCACGCGTACGGGGCGCTGCGTGAGGCGGGGGTTCCGGATCGCCGGATCCACCACGAGTCCTTCGAGCTGTGACCGAGTCCGTCTGCCCATGACCGAGTTTGTTAAGCGGTGACCGAGCCCGTCTGTCCTGACCGGGTCCGTTGCGCTGTGACGAGTCCGTTGAGCTGTGACCGAGGTGAAGCCATGAAGAGGAAGCATCCGCTGCGCCGCATCGCCGTGGGCACGGCCGCCACCGTCTCCGGTGTGGTGCTGCTGCTCGCACTGAAGCAGCCCGGTCCGGGGGACGGCCAGTCCGTGGCGCGGAACCAGCCGGGGCAGGCGCCCCCGGTCGCGGCCACGGCGCAGCCGGGCACGGGCGGCGCGGAAGCCCCGGGCGGTACGGGAGCCGGGGGCGGCGCGGGAGCCGGGGCCGGGGCGGGCGCCCGTACGGTCGTCGGTGATGCCGTCCAGACGCAGTACGGCCCGGTCCAGGTGAGCCTCACCGTCAGCGGCGGGAAGATCACCGCGGCGCAGGCGGTCAGGACGCCGGACTCCGGGCCGCGCAGCGCGCAGATCGCCAAGGACTCCGTCCCGAAGCTCAACCAGCAGGCGGTGGCCGCGGCGAAGGTGGATACGGTCTCCGGTGCCACCTACACGAGCGAAGGGTATGCCAAGTCCCTGCAGAGCGCTCTCGACAAGGCGGGTGCCCGATGACGGACGAGCCGTATGGGAGCGACGCGCCCGAGCCGCTGCGCCATGCCGAGCACGTCATGGGCACGGTCTTCTCCTTCGACGTACGGGAGGTCGCACCCGCCGACCGGCCCCGGGTCCGGGCCGCGCTGGACGGGGCCGTGGCCGGGCTGCACCGGGTGGACGAGCTGTTCTCCACCTATCGCCCGGACAGTCAGATCAGCCGGCTGGGGCGCGGTGAGCTGACGCTGTCGCGGTGCGATCCGGAGGTCCGCGAGGTGCTACGGATGTGCGAGGAGGCCGAGCACCGCAGCGGCGGCTGGTTCAGCGCCCACTACGCCGGCCGGCGGCCCGATCCGACGGGCCTGGTCAAGGGCTGGGCCGTGGAACGCGCCGCCCGGATGCTGGTCTCCGCGGGCGCCGGGTCGGTGTGCGTGAACGGCGGCGGCGACGTCCAGGTGCACGGCGGCCCCTGGCGGGTGGGGATCGCCGATCCGCTGCGCCGGGGCGAACTGGCGGCGGTCGTGGAGGCATCCGGCGAACTGGCCGTGGCGACCTCGGGCCCGGCCGAGCGCGGCTGCCACATCCTGGACCCGCGCACCGGCCTGCCCCCGGCGGAGGGCCTGGCCTCGGTCACCGTGGTCGCCACCAGCCTGGCCGACGCGGACGCCTGGGCCACGGCGGCCTGCGCGATGGGCTCCGGACGCGCCCGCCCCTGGCTGGGGCGGCTCCCCGACGCCGAGGCGTTCGTCGTCACCGCCGACGGCTCCACCTGGCACACAAGCGGTTTCACCCGCCATATGGCGGGCCTGTGCGTCTGACTCCGGCTCCGTCCCCCGCCGCCCGCCGCCGACCACGCGCGTCATTCCACCCCAGCGAGCAGTCCGGCCGCCCCCTCAGAGCTCAACCACCTTCTGCACCTCGTGCCCGTCGACCAGCTCCTTTGGCGCCTTCGGCGGGCAGACCGCGCCGAGCGTGACGGCCGCATTCGACGGCCGGGCCGTTGTCCAACGGCTTGAACTGGGACCGCGCCATCCGCGCGGCAGTGGCGCATCTGGGCACCACGCTCGCCGCCCGACCGGACGACGCGCGGCTGGCCGGGCCCGTGCGCAGGCTCCGCGCCGGGAGAGGAGAGCCTGCCGCGCTGTGGGAGGCCCACGACGTCACCGTTCGCCGCAGTTTTTCCTCGAACAACGGTGCTCTGAGTAGGAATACTCAGGCGGCCGCGCCCCGGCCTCCCTATACTCCGCGTTGTTTCCATCACAGACGGGGGGGGAGGGCCGTGACGTCCTTCGAACAGGAATGGGCACAAGCCAAAGCGGATGCGTCCGCGGACGTGAGCACGAGACTCGCGAGCGCTGACGGCTGGAACAGCGGTGGTAATGCGGGTGGCCTCCGGTCCGACAAGAAAGCATGGAGCGCGGCGGCGAGCGGAGTCGGAACGCTGAAGGAAATCGTCAAGACCGCACTGACAGAGCTGGAACGGGGGCAGAAGAGCCCCGAGGGCTTCGACCCGTTGGCCGTGATCCCCGTAATTGGCCCTACCGTCGCCCCAGGCTCGCAGTGCGTCGCCGCTCAGCGAGAGGTCTATCAGTCCTGGAAGCGGTACCTGGACGATGTGACCGGTAGATGCGACGCGCTCAAGGGGCGGCTGGAGAAGTCGGGCCAGAACCACTACAAGAACGACAAGGCCGTCCAGGGCGCGTTCGAGGAACTGGAGAAGCGCTACAAAGACACCCCCCGGGCGGGTGGCCAGAGCCGGGCCCGGTGATCCGAAGCGATGGACTACGCAACGTTAAAGGCCCTCCAGCCGTCCGAGTTCGAGGATGCGGCGGTCGGGTACCGAGCCACCAGGGACCTGGTGAGCGGGGCCAAGGACATCCTGGAACAACGGATCGCGGGCAGAATGCAGGCCGACCTCGAGGGCGAGGCCGCGAGCGCGGCCCTCGAGCAACTGCGGGAACTGTGGCAGAACTTCCACTACGTCCAGGTGGAGTGCGGGCTGCTCACCACGGCCCTCACGGCGCTGTTCGCCGAGATGCAAGCCGCCAAGAAGAAGCTCGAGGCCGCCGTCGAGGACGCCCGCGCAGACAAGATGACGGTGAACGCGGACGGCTCGGTCAGTTACCCGGCAGGCGGTGAGAAGGTCGACGGCAAGGTGCCGGAGGGTGGGAAAGTGACCGGCAGCGCCGGGGGTGACCGGGGCGGCAGTCCCCTCGACCCGGCCGACCCGTCGTCCCTCGCCGACGCGCTGGACCGGCAGGCGGCGGCACAACACCCCAACCCCTACTTCGGCAGGGCCGTCGAGTACGCCAACCGGATAGCCGAAGCGGTGGAAGAAGCCACCGAGGCCGACGAGTTGTGGGCCCCAAAGCTGCGGCAGCTCAAGGCGGATGACGACTTGACCGTCTCGGCCAAGGACTGGATCGACGTCCAGAAGGACACCACCGGTGTCCGCACGGCCGCGAAAAGCTATCTGGACGACATCAAGCCCCCTCCCAAACACGGCGATCCGATAACGAACGCCGCCTGGTGGCGGGGCCTCTCACCGGAAGAACAGGACGCGTACCTTTCTCTGCACCCCGCCAGTGTGGGGGATCTGGACGGGCTCCCCGCCGAGGTCCGCGACGAGGCGAACCGTACCGTCCTCGCGGAGTCCCGCGCCCGTGTCACGGAAGAACGTACACAGCTGCTGGCGCACGAGCCCACGAAGAGCAAGGTGCTCTACGACCCCGAGACCGGGTCTCCGGTGGGGAAAGTGGATACGGTGGAGTGGACCCAGTGGAACGACCGCAAGAAGAGGCTGGACAACGCGATATCCGGTATAGACATCATTCAGCGGCGCTTCGAGCAGACGGGGACCGACGGCCTGCCGAAAGCGTATTTACTCGGCTTCGATCCCTTCGCGAACAAGGACGGAAGGGTCATCATCGCCAACGGCAACCCGGACACCGCCGACCACACGGCGGTGTTCGTTCCAGGCACCAAAACGGTACTGGGGAATATCGACGACGAAATCGACAAGAGCGATCGTCTGTGGCGGCAGAGCAACAAACTGGCCCCTGGGGAATCCACATCGACCATCACCTGGTTCGACTACGACGCACCACGCTCGGCCAAGCCCGGTGAAGCGGGAGACATCGACCCCGAGGCAAGGGACGACTCATATGCGCGGAAGGCCGCGCCCACACTCCGGCATTTCATGGACGGTACGGAGGCGGCCCACCGCTCGGCCACCGGGGACACCTCGCATACGACCCTCATCGGCCACAGCTATGGCAGCACAGTCATCGGCGACACAACCAAATATCCCAGTGATTATCGCGTCGCCGACGACATCATCGCCGTGGGCAGTCCCGGGATGCAGGTGGACCGTGCCGCGGATCTCGGTCTCAATCCGAAGCACGTATGGGCCATGGCCGGCGGCGGCGACGACAAATGGGTCAGGGAGGGGGGACGGCTCGGCGGGCTGGGCGATAACGGAGTCATTCCCACGGACGAGGCGTTCGGCGCGAATCTCATGGAAAGCGACTCCCCCAGTCACGGCGGTTTCTGGGCCGAGGAGAACAATAGACCGTCCGTCAGCCTGGAAAACCAAGCCAAGGTCATTGTCGGGAGATACGACGATGTCAAACTGCATAGGGAAGCCCATTGGTGACACGCATCGGTCGACGTCGTACCCGGATGGCTCTGCTGCTGCCATGTGCCCTGCTACCGATGGTGGGATGTTCTTCGGTGGATAACGACGCGAACAAGCTCGGCTACGAGCCCGTGGTGCGGGACAAGCGGGAGGTCGAGGACGAAGTCGGCTCGCTGTCCAGCAGGGTCCTGGAGATGCTGCGGGTCAAAGGCCAGGTGACCGAACCCGGGCCCATGACCAACTTCTGCGAGACCGGTGGTGACGACACACCGCGCTACCGGGTCGTGGCCCATCCGTGGTCGCTGTACGGCGTGGACAACAACGCCCTCGGTAAGGGGATGGACCGCCTTGCGGACCAACTGCCGAAAAAAGGGTGGAAGGTGGTGCGGCAGGGGCCGGACAGCAGCAAGAACCGGAACCTGGAGATCGTGGCGGTGCACGTGACGACACACACCCATCTCGAGGTCACCTGGATGAAGGGCCAGGACGGCCATGAACCGCTGATCTCTGTCGACGTCACCTCCCGGTGTTTCCGCGACGACCACACGCCGAACGACTGAGCTTCGCGGCGCTCATGCGTGGCCGCCGACCGCCTCGGCCGGTACGGGCCGGGTCGCGGACGTGCGCGCGGGGGCTTTCTTGGAGGCCATACGCCCGTGGAACCATCGCTTCGGCGGCCACCCGCGGGGATAATGAGCCGCATGGGAAAGGTGTACGAACGCATAGACGGCAGACTTCGCACCTTCATCGAAGAACAGAAGATCTTCTTCACCGCCACCGCCCCGCTGGCCGGGGACGGCACGGTGAATCTCTCCCCGAAGGGGCTGACCGGCTCCTTCGCCGTACTGGACGAACTGACCGTGGCGTATCTGGACTTCGCGGGGAGCAACGCGGAGACCGTCGCCCATCTGCGGGAGAACGGCAGGATCACCCTGATGTGGTGCGCCTTCACCGGCCCGCCGAACATCGTGCGGGTGCACGGCCGGGGCGAGCCGGTGTTCCGGGACGATCCGCGCTTCCCCGAGTTGCTGGAGCACTTCCCCGGCATCGACGTCGACGCCCACGGGCTCCGGGCGATCATCGTGGTGACGGCCGAGCTGATCCGGGACACCTGCGGTTACGCGGTCCCGTATCTGGACTACCGCGAGGACCGCCCGCTGCACGCCAGGCGCTTCCAGCGGGAGGACGACGAGTCGCTGGACCGCTATTTCCACAAGAAGGAGCACATCGCCAGCAGCATCGACGGGCTGCCGGGGCTTCCGCTGCCCCTGCCACCCCTTCGCTCGGCGTAGCCGGTCGGCTCCGCACCGCCGCCCGCTCCGTGCCGCCCGCTCCGTGCCGCCCGCCCGGCGCGGGCCGGTCCGCATAGTGGCTGCAGTGACCACATAACGAGACAGTGTTGCGGAAGGTGCCTCCGGAAGCGTTCCATCACGCGGTGCGATCCGAATCGAAGAGCTCCTCGGCGGACTCCCCGACGACAGCGGCGGCACAGGCGTCCGCCGCGTCGTCGGAGTCCGCTCCCGCCGACCGGGCGGCCCGGCGTGCCGTCACCGTCTTCCCCATCCTGGTGCTCGCCGCCGGCGCGGCGGGCCTCAGCACACCCGGCACCTTCAGCGGCTGGGCTCCGAACGTGCCCTATCTGCTCGGCGTGATCATGTTCTGCATGGGGCTGACCATGACCCCGCAGGACTTCTCCGGCGTCATCAAGCGGCCGTGGGCGGTGGCCCTCGGGCTGATCGCGCACTACGTGATCATGCCGGGGCTGGGCTGGCTGATCGCCAACGCGCTCGGTCTCTCTCCGCAGCTGGCGGCCGGGGTCATCCTGGTCGGCTGTGCACCGAGCGGTACGGCGTCCAATGTGGTGACCTATCTGGCGCGCGGCGACGTGGCGCTCTCGGTGTCGGTCGCCACCGTCTCCACGGTGCTCGCACCGCTGGTCACCCCGCCGCTGACGCTGCTGCTGGCCGGGGAGTTCCTGCCGGTGGACGCGGGGTCGATGGTCACCGACATCCTCAAGACCGTGCTGCTGCCGGTGCTCGCGGGCCTGGTCGTGCGGCTGTTCGCCGGGCGGTACCTCCACCGGGTGCTGGGGCTGCTGCCCTGGCTGTCGGCCGTCACGATCGGTGTGATCGTCGCGGTCGTGGTGGCGGCCAGCGCGGACGCCATCAAGTCGGCGGCGGCGCTGGTGCTGCTCGCCGTGGTGCTCCACAACGGGCTCGGCCTGGCGCTGGGCTACGGGGCGGGCAAGGTGGCCCGGCTGGGCGCGCCCGCCAGCCGGGCCATGGCCTTCGAGGTCGGCATGCAGAACTCCGGGCTGGCCGCCTCCCTGGCCGCCGCCCACTTCAGCCCGCTGGCCGCGCTCCCGGCCGCCGTGTTCTCCGTCTGGCACAACGTCTCGGGCGCGCTGGTCGCGGCCTGGATGTCGTACCGGGCCCGCCGCCGCCCCGCCGCGTAGCGGACCGCCGTCCCGGCGCGGGAACACATGCGCCGCGCCGACGCTCCGGGGAGGAGGGTCGGCGCGGCTCGTGGCGCCCCGCTGTCCGGTTCCGACGGGCTCCGGCGAGCTCGGTGCGTTCGGCGCGGGTCTCGGTTTCTGACGGGCTCCGACAGGTTCCGACGGGCTCCAGCCGGTTCGACGCGTTCCGACGGTCTCGGCTTCTGACGGGTCCCGACGGGCTCTGTCAGGTTCCGCCTCGGTTTCTGACGGGTTCCAACGGGTTCCGCCCGGGCTCCGGCGGATCTCCGTGGACATCGCGGAGGTGCGCCGGAGACCGGATGGAACGGCGCTAACGCTCCTTCTGGGCCAGCCGCAGCAGGTGGTCGGCGAGCGGCTGGCCGCCCGCCGGGTCGCGGCTGATCAGCAACAGCGTGTCGTCGCCCGCGATGGTGCCGAGGATGTCGTGCAGCTCCGCCGAGTCGATGGCCGAGGCCAGGAACTGGGCGGCGCCCGGCGGAGTGCGCAGCACCACCAGGTTGGCCGACGCCTCCGCCGAGATCAGCAGCTCGCCCGCCAGCCGGGCCATCCGCGCCTCGCTCGCCGATTCGCCGAGCGGGGCGCGCGGCGTACGGTCGCCGCCCTCGCTCGGCACCGCGTAGATCAGCTCACCGCCGGTGTTGCGGATCTTCACCGCGCCCAGCTCGTCCAGGTCCCGGGAGAGCGTCGCCTGGGTGACGGAGAGCCCGTCGTCGGCGAGCAGCTTGGCGAGCTGGCTCTGGGAGCGCACGGGCTGCCGGTTGAGGATGTCCACGATCCGGCGGTGGCGTGCGGTGCGGGTCTGCGGCACGGCCGGGCCGTGGTTCGCGGCGTCCTGTGCGTCGGTGTGCTGCGCCTCGGTCATCGGTGTCGTCAGTCTCCGGCTCGTCGTTCCCCGTCGCCCTCGTACGCCGCGTCCAGGACGCCGGGCAGCTCCCGGAGGAAGGTGTCCACCTCGTCGTCGCCGATGACGAGCGGCGGGGCGAGCCGGACCACGTCCGGCGCGACCGCGTTCACCAGGAGTCCCGCGTCCTGAGCCGCCTGCTGCACCCGCGGCGCGAGGGACTCTGTGAGCACGATACCGAGCAGCAGCCCGGCGCCGCGGACCCGGGCGACCAGAGAGTGGTCGAGCGACTCGATTCCGTCACGCAGCCGCTCCCCCGCCCGCTTGACCCGGTCCAGGACGCCGTCGGCGGCGAGGGTGTCGAGGACGGCCAGGCCGGCGGCGCAGGCGACCGGGTTTCCGCCGAAGGTGGATCCGTGCTGGCCCGGGGTCAGCAGCTCGGCCGCGGGCCCGAAGGCGACGGTGGCACCGATCGGCAGCCCGGCGCCGAGCCCCTTGGCGAGGGTGACGACGTCGGGCTCGACGCCCTGCGCCTGGTGCTCGAACCAGTGGCCGGTCCGCCCGATGCCGGTCTGGATCTCGTCGAGCACCAGCAGGGTGCCGGTGGCCCGGGTGATCTCGCGCGCCGCCGCCAGATAGCCGGCCGGGGGCACGATGACGCCGTTCTCGCCCTGGATGGGCTCCAGGATGACGAGGGCGGTGTCGGTGGTGACGGCCGCGCGCAGCGCCTCCGCGTCCCCGTAGGGCACATGGGTGACGTCGCCGGGCAGCGGGAGGAAGGGTTCCTGCTTGGCGGGCTGTCCGGTCAGCGCGAGGGCGCCCATGGTGCGGCCGTGGAAGCCGCCGGTGGTGGCCACCATGTGGGTGCGCCCGGTGCGCCGCCCGATCTTGAAGGCGGCCTCGACCGCCTCCGCGCCGGAGTTGGCGAAGTACACGCGTCCGGAGCGGCCGAAGAGCTGGAGCAGGCGTTCGGCGAGCGCCACCGGGGGCTCGGCGACGAAGAGGTTGGAGACGTGGCCGAGGGTGGCGATCTGGTCGGACACGGCCCGTACGACGGCGGGGTGGGCGTGGCCGAGGGAGTTGACGGCGATACCGCCGACGAAGTCGAGGTACTCCTTGCCGTCCGCGTCCCAGACCTTGGCGCCCTCGCCGTGGGTGAGCGGGACGCGGGGGGTGCCGTAGTTGTCCATCAGCGCCCCCTGCCAGCGCCGCTTCAGCTCAGCGTTGCTCAACTCTGCTTCCCCTCGGTGTCGTCGTCCTCGTTGATCACGGCCCCGTCCGGCAGGACCATGGTGCCGATGCCCTCGTCGGTGAAGATCTCCAGCAGGATGGAGTGCTGTACCCGGCCGTCCAGGACGCGGGCGTTGGTGACCCCGTGGCGCACCGCGTACAGACAGCCCTCCATCTTCGGCACCATGCCGCTGGCCAGCTCCGGCAGCAGCTTCTCCAGCTGGCTCGCGGTGAGCTTGCTGATCACCTCGTCGCTGTCGGGCCAGTCGGCGTAGAGGCCCTCGACGTCGGTGAGCACCATCAGCGTCTCGGCGCCCAGCGCGACGGCGAGCGCGGCGGCGGCGGTGTCGGCGTTGACGTTGTAGACGTGGCCGTCGTCGGCGCTGCGGGCGATGGAGGAGACGACCGGAATCCGGCCGTCGTCCAGCAGCGCCTGGACCGCGCCGGTGTCGATCTCGGTGATCTGGCCGACCCGGCCGATGTCCACCCGCTCGCCCTCGATCTCGGCGAAGTGCTTGGTGGCGGACATCAGATGGGCGTCCTCGCCGGTCATGCCGACGGCCAGCGGGCCGTGCCGGTTGAGCAGCCCGACCAGTTCCCGCTGGACCTGTCCGGCCAGCACCATCCGCACGACGTCCATGGCCTCGTCGGTGGTGACCCTCAGCCCGGCCTTGAACTCGCTCACCAGACCGTGCCGGTCCAGCTGTGCGCTGATCTGGGGGCCGCCGCCGTGGACGACGACGGGGCGCAGGCCCGCGTGGCGCAGGAAGACGACGTCCTGGGCGAAGGCGGCCTTCAGGTCGTCGTCGACCATGGCGTTGCCGCCGAATTTGATCACCACGGTCTTGCCGTGGTGACGGGTCAGCCAGGGCAGCGCCTCGATGAGGATGCGGGCCTTGGGCAGGGCGGTGTGTTTACGGGCGGATTGTTGTCCCGCGTTCGGGTGATGGACCGTCATATCCGACTTCCGGAAGACTTTCGATTCAGCCGCCGGGCGGGCGGTGCTGGCCGGTGGAGGCGACGTGCGACCTGGCTCGGATGCGTCCGAGCGGCCGTCGGTCGCCGGTGAAGCGGGAGCCCTCGTCGGCGACGGCGGGGACCCGGGACAGCCAAGCGGGACCGTCAAGAGGAGTACGCGCTGTTCTCGTGGACGTAGTCGGCCGTCAGGTCGTTGGTCCATATCACCGCGGACTCACCGCCCGCCGCGAGGTCCGCGGTGACCCGGACCTCGCGGTAGCGCATGTCGACCAGTTCGCGGTCCTCACCCACCGAGCCGTTCTTGCACACCCAGACGTCGTTGATCGCGACGTTGAGCTGGTCCGGTTCGAAGGCGGCGGAGGTGGTGCCGATCGCCGAGAGCACCCGGCCCCAGTTGGGGTCCTCGCCGTGGACGGCGCACTTGAAGAGGTTGTTGCGGGCGATGGAGCGGCCCACCTCCACGGCGTCGTCCTCGGTGGCCGCGCCCACGACCTCGATCCGGATGTCCTTGGAGGCGCCCTCGGCGTCCCCGATCAGCTGGCGGGCGAGGTCGGCGCAGACGGTGCGGACCGCCTCGGCGAACTCCGCGGCGTCGGGCGTGACACCGGAGGCGCCGGAGGCCATCAGCAGCACCATGTCGTTGGTGGACATGCAGCCGTCGGAGTCGATCCGGTCGAAGGTGGTGCGGGTGGCGGCGCGCAGCGCGGTGTCCAGCCCGGGGGCGTCCACATCGGCGTCGGTGGTGAGGACGACGAGCATGGTGGCCAGGCCCGGGGCCAGCATCCCGGCGCCCTTGGCCATGCCGCCGACGGTCCAGCCGGCGGGGCTGGTCGCGACGGCCGTCTTGTGGACGGTGTCGGTGGTCTTGATGGCGATCGCGGCCTTCTCGCCGCCGTGCGCGGAAAGCGCCCCGGCGGCCTTGTCCACCCCGGACAGCACCGCGTCCATGGGCAGCCGGACGCCGATGAGGCCGGTGGAGGCGACGACGACCTCGCCCGCGCTGTGGCCGAGGGCGTCGGCGACCTTCTCGGCGGTGGCGTGGGTGTCCTGGAAACCCAGCGGGCCGGTGCAGGCGTTGGCGCCACCGGAGTTGAGGACGACGGCGGAGACCTGACCGCCCTTGACGACCTGCTCGGACCACAGGACGGGGGCGGCCTTGACCCGGTTGGAGGTGAAGACGGCCGCGGCGGCGAGGCGCGGGCCGGTGTTCACCACGAGTGCGAGGTCGGGGTTTCCGTTCTCCTTGATCCCTGCCGCGACGCCGGAGGCCGTGAAGCCCTGGGCTGCCGTAACGCTCATGGAGCGACTCCGATCGTGGAAAGTCCCAGCTCCTCGGGGAGGCCGAGGGCGATGTTCATGCTCTGCACCGCGCCACCCGCGGTGCCCTTGGTGAGGTTGTCGATGGCGCTGATCACGACGGCGCGGCCGGCCGCCTCGTCATGGGCGACCTGGAGCAGCGCGGCGTTGGATCCGTACACGGCGGCGGTGGAGGGCCACTGGCCCTCGGGGAGGAGGGTGACGAACGGCTCCTCCCGCAGCGCCTTCTCGTACGCGGCCCGCAGGCTCTCCCCGGTCACCCCGGGCCTGGTCCTGGCGCTGCAGGTGGCGAGGATGCCGCGGGGCATCGGGGCGAGGGTCGGGGTGAAGGAGACCGAGACCCGCTCCCCCGCCGCGGCCGACAGGTTCTGGATCATCTCGGGGGTGTGCCGGTGGCCGCCGCCGACGCCGTACGGGCTCATGGCGCCCATGACCTCGCTGCCGAGCAGATGCGGCTTGGGCACCTTGCCCGCGCCCGAGGTCCCGGAGGCGGCGACGATCACCGCCTCGGGCTCCAGCAGCCCGGCCGCGTACGCCGGGAAGAGCGCGAGCGAGACGGCGGTGGGGTAGCAGCCCGGCACCGCGACGCGCCGGGACCCGGCCAGCGCGGTGCGGGCCCCGGGCAGCTCGGGGAGGCCGTAGGGCCAGGTGCCGGCGTGCGGGGAACCGTAGAACTTCTCCCAGTCCGCCGCGTCCTTCAGCCGGAAGTCGGCGCCGCAGTCGATGACCAGCACCTGGTCGCCGAGCTGCTCGGCCACGGCGGCGGACTGCCCGTGCGGGAGCGCCAGGAAGACCACGTCATGCCCGGCCAGCGCCTCGGCGGTGGTGGCCTCCAGGATGCGCCCGGCCAGCGGCAGCAGGTGCGGCTGGAGCTGGGCGAGGGGCTGCCCGGCGTTGGAGTTGCCGGTCAGGGTGCCGATCTCCACCTCCGGGTGGGCGAGCAGCAGGCGCAGCAGCTCCCCGCCCGCGTATCCGCTCGCCCCCGCCACCGCAGCTCGTATCGCCATCGCCATCCTCCCTTGAGTACGGCATGACTATACGTATGATCGCAGCTTTATGCAATGAGTTTTCGGTCGGGTGGCCGTGGCCGGTGTGACTGAGCGTTTCAGTTGGCCCCTGAGCGTTGTACTTGGCCCGGCTGAGCGTGACAGGTGGGTCGGGGCGTTTCTCGCGGCCGATGAGTTTGTGGCTCCCGGCCGGTCCAAGCTCGTGACCCCTAGGAAAGGACACGGCCATGTCGGAGCTTCTCGTCGACTTCATCACCTCCCTCGACGGCCACGCATCGGGAGAGGGATGGCCCGGGTTCTGGGGCCTCGATGGCCCGGAGTACCTCGCATGGCTCGGCGAGCAGCCCGATGCCACCCACCTGATGGGAGCGAACACCTACCGCCTGATGTCGGGCTTCGCCGCAGGCGAGGTCCCGAACGGCCAAGACGAGTTCAGGCCCGAAGAAGAGGCGTCCGTCGACGAGCTCACGCAAGCGCCCAAGGTGGTGTTCTCCTCCTCGCTCAAGGAGCCACTGACGTGGGCCAACTCCACGCTCGTCCGCGACGACGCCGTCGAAGCGGTCCGCGCCATGAAGTCGAGTGGCTCGGGGCTCCTCAGCACGATCGGCAGCCTCAGCCTGTGCCGGTCCCTGCTACGAGCCGGACTCGTCGACCGCTTCCGCGTCGTGATGTTCCCCGTGATCACCGGGGCCACGGGCGAAGAACGCATCTACGACGGCTATCCGGACGTTGCCCTCGAGATGATCGAGCACCGCACCTTCGACGGCCGCATCCAGCTGGTCGAGTACAAGCCCCGCGTGCTCGAGCACCCGCCGCTCGGCGTCCCTGCGTGACGTGGCCCCATCCGCTCGGTCTGAAACGCTGCCGCAGGTCAGCCCACGTACGTCCTCCCAGGCCGCAGTCTCCGCAAAGATCCACCTTCCGGATATATGGATGTGCCGCTGGACGCTGCCCTGGGCAGAGCCTCGCGAGCTGAGCGCGCTACATGGCCGATGGGGCCAACTGAAACGCTCAGTCACAGCCGGGTGGCCGGGGACCCGGCGAGCCTCCCGCCACCCGACCGCACCGTGGCCGTGACGTCCCGGCCACGGTGGCGCACGCGAAACCGCCCCGGCCGGACGGGTCCGGGCGGGGCGGTTCGGTGGTTCCGCGGTGCGGTCGGGCGTCAGCCGAGGGTGGCGAGGGCCTGGTTGAAGGTCGCGGACGGGCGCATGACGGCCGCGGCCTTGGCCGGGTCGGGCTGGTAGTAGCCGCCGATGTCGGCCGGGGAGCCCTGGACGGCGATCAGCTCGTCGACGATCTTCTGCTCCTGGGCGGCGAGCACCTCGGCGAGCTGGGCGAACGCCTTGGCCAGGTCGGCGTCGTCGGTCTGCTTGGCCAGCTCCTGGGCCCAGTACAGGGCCAGGTAGAAGTGGCTGCCGCGGTTGTCGATGCCACCGACGCGGCGGCTGGGTGACTTGTTCTCGGCGAGGAAGGTGCCGGTCGCCCGGTCGAGGGTGTCGGCGAGGACCTGGGCCCGCGCGTTGCCGGTCTTCTGTGCGAGGTGCTCGAAGCTGACCGCCAGGGCGAGGAACTCACCCAGGCTGTCCCAGCGCAGGTAGTTCTCCTTGACCAGCTGCTGGACGTGCTTGGGCGCCGAGCCGCCCGCACCGGTCTCGAACAGACCGCCGCCGTTGATCAGCGGGACGACCGAGAGCATCTTGGCGCTGGTGCCCAGCTCCAGGATCGGGAACAGGTCGGTCAGGTAGTCACGCAGCACATTGCCGGTGACCGAGATCGTGTTCTCACCGCGGCGGATCCGCTCCAGGGAGAGCTTGATCGCCTCGACCGGCGAGAGGATCTTGATGTCCAGACCCTCGGTGTCGTGCTCGGGCAGGTACGCCTTGACCTTCTCGATGAGGTTGGCGTCGTGCGCGCGGCCCTCGTCGAGCCAGAAGACGGCCGGGTCGCCGGTGGCGCGGGCGCGGGTGACGGCCAGCTTGACCCAGTCCCGGATCGGCACGTCCTTGGTCTGGCACATCCGGAAGATGTCACCGGCGCCGACGACCTGCTCGATGACCGCGTTGCCCGCCTCGTCCAGGACGCGGACGGTGCCCGTGGTGGGGATCTCGAAGGTCTTGTCGTGGCTGCCGTACTCCTCGGCCTTCTGCGCCATCAGACCGACGTTGGGCACCGAGCCCATCGTGGCCGGGTCGAAGGCGCCGTGGGCGCGGCAGTCCTCGATCACGGCCTGGTAGATCCCGGCGTAGCTGCTGTCCGGGATGACCGCGAGGGTGTCGTGCTCCTCGCCGTCCGGGCCCCACATGTGGCCGGAGGTGCGGATCATGGCCGGCATGGAGGCGTCGACGATGACGTCGGACGGCACATGCAGGTTGGTGATGCCGCGGTCGGAGTCGACCATGGCCAGTTCCGGGCCCTCGGCCAGCTCGGCGTCGAAGGACGCCTTGATCGCCGCGCCCTCGGGCAGCGACTCCAGGCCCTTGAGGATGCCGCCCAGACCGTCGTTCGGGGTCAGACCGGCGGCGGCGAGGGCCTCACCGTGCTCGGCGAAGGTCTTGGGGAAGAAGGCCCGTACGGCGTGGCCGAAGATGATCGGGTCGGAGACCTTCATCATCGTGGCCTTCATGTGCAGCGAGAACAGCACGCCCTCGGCCTTGGCGCGGGCGACCTGCGCCGAGAGGAACTCGCGCAGCGCCGCGACGCGCATCACCGAGGCGTCCACGACCTCGCCCGCGAGCACCGGCACCGACTCGCGCAGCACGGTGGTGGAGCCGTCGTCGCCCGCCAGCTCGATGCGCAGCGCGCCGTCCTGCGGGATCACCACGGACTTCTCGGTGGAGCGGAAGTCGTCGGCGTCCATGTGGGACACGTTGGTCTTGGAATCGGCCGTCCAGGCGCCCATCCGGTGCGGGTGCGCCTTGGCGTAGTTCTTCACCGAGGCGGGGGCGCGGCGGTCGGAGTTGCCCTCGCGCAGCACCGGGTTCACGGCGGAGCCCTTGACCTTGTCGTAACGGGCGCGGATCTCCCGCTCCTCGTCGGTCTTCGGGTCGTCCGGGTAGTCCGGCAGCGCGTAGCCCTGCTGCTGAAGCTCGGCGATCGCGGCCTTCAGCTGCGGGATCGAGGCCGAGATGTTCGGCAGCTTGATGATGTTGGCCTCAGGGGTCTTGGCAAGATCACCGAGCTCGGCGAGGGCGTCCGGGATGCGCTGCCCCTCCTCCAGGTACTCCGGGAACTGGGCGATGATCCGCCCGGCCAGCGAGATGTCCCGGCTCTCCACGGTGACCCCGGCCGTGGAGGCGTAGGCCTCGATCACCGGCAGGAACGAGTACGTCGCGAGGGCAGGGGCCTCGTCCGTGTGCGTATAGATGATGGTCGAGTCAGTCACCGGGTGCTCCGCTCCACGTCCGTCTGCAACATTGCTCGACATCAAGATATCCGGTGCTCGGCCCTTTCCCGAAAGGGCCCTGGCCAGATCCGAAAGGAGACCGGACAGAAAGACGCGCTCTGGTCACCGCCGCCACTTCCTGAGATCGTCCCGTCCATGCCGACGACTCTGCGGGGCGCACGGGTGGTGCTGCGCCCCACCGATCCCTCCGATGTCTCCGCCCTGGCCGCGATCCGCGCGAAACCCGAGGTGTACGCGCGCTGGCGGGGCGGCGACGACCTGGTGGCGGCGGTACGCGAGGACCTGGCCGACCCCGGCAGCGAGCCGCTGACCGTGGAGTACAAGGGCGCGGTGATCGGCATGATCCAGTGGTCGGCCGAGACCGAGCCGGACTACCGGCACGCGAGCATCGACATCTACCTGGACCCGGCGGTGCACGGGCGGGGGCTGGGCACCGACGCCGTGCGGACCCTGGCCCGCCATCTGATCACCGACCTGGGCCACCACCGCATCGTGATCGACCCGGCCGCCGACAACGCCGCCGCGATCCGCTGCTACCGCAAGGTCGGCTTCCGGCCCGTCGGCATCATGCGGTCCTACGAGCGCGGCCCCGACGGTACGTGGCACGACGGCCTGCTGATGGACCTGCTGGCCGAGGAGCTCACCGAGGCGCCGTGAACGCCCGCGTGCACGCTCCGGCAGAGCTCGCATCCCGCGTGCCGGGACGTCCGGGCGGCCGTGGGGGCGCGGACCGGCAGCGCTGCCGCGGAAGGGGGTTCCCGGCAGCCGGTGACCAGCGGTGGCCGCGGCCTTCCCGCGGCCGGTCTACCGGCGCCGTCCCGCGGCCGGTCCACCGGCGCCGTCCCGCGCTGCGGTCAGGGCACCAGGTCGCGCTGGTACCAGGTGCCTGGCTTGCCGCCGAGGTGAGCCGGGTCCGCCGGGCCGACAGGGACGAACCCGGCCTTGACGAGCACCTTCCGGGACGCGGCATTCTGATGGGCCGCGGCCGCCCGCAGCGTACGCAGCCCGTGCCGGGCCGCCGCCAGCGGGCACAGCTCCCGGACGGTCGCGGTGGCGACGCCACGGCCGGCGGCCTGCCGCGCGACCCGGTAGCCGAGTTCCGCGGTGTGGTCCTCGATGTCGACCAGATTGAACCTGCCGAGTACCGAGCCGTCCTCGGCGATGAGCACGTAGAAGGCGCAGATACCGGCCTCCTGCTCAGCCAGCAAGGCGTTGTACCGGTCGGTGAACTGGGCGAAGTAGTCGTCGCCGCGGTCGGGGACCGAGGCAGCGAAGTAGGCGCGGTTCGCCAGCTCGAAGTCCAGGACCGCCGGGGCGTGGTCGGCATGCAGTCGCTTCAGCTCGGGCATCGCCCGACCTTAGCCAGAAGGCGCCTCCCGGTCACCCGATTTCCACCGGCGGCAGACGGCCTCTGGGGCAAGGCATGACGATCCGCGTTAGCGGTACGGCATAGCGGTATTCGTCGGCCCAACGGGTCGCGGCGTCGGACCGGCGCGAGGTGCGCGGCGAGTCGCCGGCCGGGAAGGGCTACGCGACCGGGAGGAGCTACGGCCGGGAGGGGCTACGGTCGACGGCGGCCGGCGTCAGGCGGAATGTCATCCCGGCACCGCGCGGTCACGACTCCGCCCCGGCGGGCCGCTGCCGGGAGAAGACCAGGGCCATCCAGTGCGCCGGGTCGTCCAGCGCTTCGAAGCCGACCTTCTCGTAGACGCCGTGCGCGTCGTGGGTGGCGAGCAGGATGCGACGCAGACCGTCGGGTGCCAGATGGTCGCGGACGGCGCTGACCAGGGCGGTGCCCAGGCCCTTGCCGCGGGCGGACCGGTCCACGTAGACATCGCAGAGCCAGGCGAAGGTGGCGTGGTCGGTGACGACGCGGGCGTACGCGACCTGGGCACCCGAAGCGGTGTCGTACACACCGAAGTTGAGCGAGCCGGAGATCGCGCGGTCCTGCTTCTCCCGGGAGCGACCCAGAGCCCAGTAGGCGTCGGTGGACAGCCAGTGGTGGATACGGGCCGGGTCGAGCCGCGCCGGGTCCGTGGAGATCTCATAACCGTCGATCATCGACCATTCCTACCAGCGGCCGGCCGTACCCGCGACGGATTTCCGTCCGGGGCGCCACCGGGCACCACGTGCGGCCAGCCAGCGCAGTCGCCCCGGCACCACGTGCAGCCAGGTGGCAGGCCGCCACCCAAGACCACGTGCGGCCAAGTGCCACGCCACCCCCGACACCGCCTGCGGCCAGGTGCCACGCCACCCCCAACACCACATGCGGCCAAGTGGCGGGCGGGGGGCCGCCGCTACGCTGCTGCGAGCACCTCGTCGCACGCGGTGCGCAACCGCCGTACGCCTTCGGCCAGTTCACCCACGCCCGCCACCGACGCGAAGCTCAGCCGCACATGCGGCGCGGGCGGTTCGGCGCAGAAGTACGGGCGGCCGGGGGCGACGGCGACCCCGGCCCGCAGCGCGGCGGAGGCCAGGGCCGTCTCGTCGGCGCCCTGGGGCAGCCGCAGCCACAGGTGGTAGCCGCCGGGCGGAACGTGGCGCAGCTCCAGCTCGGGCAGCTCCCGCCGCACCGCGGCGACGAGCGCCTCGCGGCGGGTGTGCAGCTCGGCGGCGACGCCGCGCAGATGGCGGGGCCAGGACGGGGCGCCGACGAATTCCAGCGCGGCCTCCTGGAGCGGGCGGGGCACGAAGAAGCTGTCGACCACCTGGATCGCGCGCAGCCGCTCCAGTGCGGGGCCGCGGGCAGCGAGCGCGCCCACCCGCAGGCTGGGCGAGGTGGCCTTGGTGAGCGAGCAGACGTGGACCACCACTCCATCGGGGTCGTCGGCGGCGAGGGTGGCGGGCAGCGGGGGCGCGTCCTCGTGGACGAGCCGGCGCGCGAAGTCGTCCTCCACCACGAACGCGCCCGCCTCCCGGGCGATCCCGATCACTTCCCGGCGCCGCCCGGCGGAGAGCACCGCGCCGGTGGGGTTCTGGAACAGCGGCTGGCAGACCACGACCCGGGCGCCGGTCGCCCGCAGCGCCTCGGCGAGCAGATCGGGGCGGACCCCGTCGGCGTCCACCGGGACCGGGACGGGGCGCAGCCCGGAGGCGCGGGCGGCGGCCAGTATCCCGGGGTAGGTGGGGGATTCGACGAGGACGGGCGCGCCGGGTGGTGCCAGCGCGCGCAGCGCGCAGGTGAGCGCGGACTGGCCGCCCGCGGTGACCAGGACGTCGGCGGCGCCGAGGACTCCGGCCGGGCCGCCGATCTCCCGGGCGAACCAGGCGCGCAGCTCCGGGAGCCCCTCCACCGGCGGACGGCCCCATGCCCCCGGCCGCCGGCCGGCCCGGGCCAGGGCGGCGGCCAGCGCCCGTTCGGGCTGGAGCGAGGAGTGCAGATAGCCGCTGTTGAACTCCAGGATGCCGGGCGGCGGGGCGGCGAGCGTGGCCAGGACGCCGGAGGCGTCCACCGAACGCGGCACCGACTCACCGGCCGTCTCCACGCTCAGCGCGACCTCCTGCCAGGAGGTGTCGCCCGGCCGTGGCGCCGGGTCCCGGGGCCGGTCGGCGCGGAAGGCACCGGCTCCGGGGCGGGTGGTCACCAGCCCTTCGGCGGTGAGCGCGGCGAGGGCGCGGGAGACCGTCACCGGGCTCACCCGGTAGCGCTCGACCAGGGCACGACTGGACGGCAGCTTCTCCCCCGGCGAGTAGCGGTTCACCTCCTTGCGGAGCGATTCCGCCAGTTCAGCCACACTGCTACGCTGTTGCATGACAGGACAGGATAGCGCTACCCACGACAGTGCGATAGCGGTGAGCGGCGGCCCCGCGCGAGACCGGCACGACCCGGCTGCGGCCCGTCACCACCCGGCTCCGTCCCGGCGCGGCCCCGCGCCGGGCGGGAACGGCCCCGCGCCGTCCGCCGCCCGGACCGGCACCCTGCTCGCCGCGCTCGGCGTGGCCGCCTTCTCCCTCACCTTCCCGGCCACCGCCTGGGCGCTCACCGGCCTCGGCCCCTGGTCGGTGACCGCCTGCCGGGTGGTGCTCGCCGCGCTGATCGCGGGCGGCGCGCTGGCCGCCCTGCGGGTCCCGGTACCGGACCGCCGCCACTGGCCGGGGCTGCTGGTCGTCGCGGCCGGAGTGGTCGTGGGCTTCCCGCTGCTGACCACGCTCGCGCTACAGACCTCCACCACCGCGCACGCGGCCGTGGTGGTCGGCCTGCTGCCGCTCACCACCGCCGCCCTCTCCGCCGTACGCACCGGGGTGCGGCCCTCCCGGGTGTTCTGGGCGGCGGCGCTGGCCGGGGCCGCGGTCGTGATCGCCTTCGCGGTGCAGCAGAGCGGCGGCGCACCCACCACCGGCGACCTGTATCTGTTCGGCGCGCTGCTGGTGTGCGCGGCGGGCTATACGGAGGGCGGCCGGCTGGCGGGCCATATGCCGGGCTGGCAGGTGATCGGCTGGGCGCTGGTGGGCTGTCTGCCGCTGTCGGTGCCGGGCGCGGTGCTCGCGCTGCTGTACGAGGACGTCCACCTCGGCGGCCGCGCGGTGACCGGGCTGCTGTGGCTGGCGGTCGGCTCGCAGTTCGTGGGCCTGGTGGTCTGGTACCGGGGGATGGCCGCCATCGGAGTGGCCAGGGCCAGCCAGCTCCAGCTGGCCCAGCCGCTGCTCACACTGGTGTGGTCGGTGCTGCTCCTCGACGAGAAGCTGACCCCCGCCGCCCCCATCGCCGCCCTCGCGGTGCTGGTGTGCATCGGGGTGACGCAGCGGGCGCGGGTCCCGGCGGCGGGTGCGGCGCGGACCCCCGCGGCGGGCCGGGCGCGGGGGTCCGGAAGGACGGCGGAGCGGGACCCGGCGGCGGCGGGCCAGGACCCGAGAACGGCGGGCCAAGACCCACGAACAGCGGACCACGACCCGAGGACGCCGGGCCAAGACCCACGGACAGCGGACCACGACCCGAGAACGGCAGGCCAAGCCCCGAGGACAGCGGCCCCGGCCCCAGTCCCCGCCCCGGCCCCGGCCCCGGCCCCGGCCCCGGGAACAACGCACCGAGACCCCGAACGAGCGCACCGAGACCCCGAACGGGCGAACCAGGCCCCCGAACGACCGGACCCCGCCCCCGAAGCGGTGGACCGGAAGCACCCCACGGCGGGGGCGAACCCGGACAACCAGCCCTAGACTGGCCGTGAGGGATCGCAGCGTCCCCAGCAGATCGCATTGCCCTCCGGCGGACAGGAGGTCACGCACATGGAGGCGACCGTAGGCGACAAGCTGCTGGTGCACGGCAGGGTTGTCGGAATTCACGACCGTGTAGCGGAGATCATCGAAGTGCTCGGGGACCACGGAGAGCCGCCCTACCGCATCCGCTACGAGGACGACGGCCACGAGTGCCTGTTCTCGCCCGGCCCCGACTCGGTCGTCCGCCACCTGGCCTCCGGACCCGGGCAGCGATAGCTGTCCCACGGGCCGGTTCAGCGGGGCGGACGCACACGATACGGATAGTGGTCGGCGACCACGCGCGCCATGGCGCCGTTGCGGTCGGCGGCCACTTCTTTCGCCGAGAACCAGACGTTGCCGCGCACCCGCGGAAAGCCCTGGTCGAAGGTGAGGTGGCGGGACAGCTCCGCGGGGTCCTGCCAGGGTGCGGGCTGCGCCGGATCGCCCGCCTTGTAGAGCGCCTCCCCGATGTAGAGGTGCACCCCGGTGTCCCGGACCACCTCTGACCACCAGGGGACGAGCACGGCATAGTCGGCGGCGGTGAAGCCGATGTTCCAGTAGACCTGCGGAACGATGTAGTCGAGCCATCCGCGCCGCACCCAGCCGCGGGTGTCGGCGTAGAGGTCGTCATAGGTCTGCACCCCCGCCGTGGTGGCGGAGCCGAGCGGGTCGGTGGCCCGGTTGCGCCACACGGCGAAGGGGCTGATGCCGAACCGCACCCGCGGCTTCAGCCGTTTGACGCGTACGGCCGTCTCGTACACCAGCCGGTCGATGTTGTTCCGCCGCCAGGCCGCCCGGTCCGGGAACCCCGCGCCATGGCGCTCCCAGGCCGCGTCGTCATCGAAGACCTGGCCGGCGACCGGATACGGGTAGAAGTAGTCGTCCCAGTGGACGGCGTCGATGTCATAGCGCGCCACCGCGTCCAGCATGGCGTCCTGGACGAAGCGGCGGACCTCGGGCAGCCCGGGGTTGTAGTAGAGCTTGCCGCCGTAGGGCACGACCCATTCGGGGTGCATACGGGCCGGATGCGTGGGGACCAGCCGGGAGACGTCGGTGTGGCCCGCGACCCGGTAGGGGTTGAACCAGGCGTGCAGTTCCAGACCGCGCCGATGCGCCTCGCGCACGGCGGTGCCCAGCGGGTCCCAGCCCGGGTCCCGGCCCTGGACGCCGGTGAGGTACTCCGCCCACGGCTCGTACGGGGAGGGCCACAGCGCGTCCGCCGTCGGCCGCACCTGGAAGACCACCGCGTTGAGCCGGCGGCGCACGGCGGTGTCGAGGAAGGCGACCAGTTCGGCCCGCTGTTCGGCGGCGGTGAGACCGGGCCGGGACGGCCAGTCGCGGTTGGCGACGGTGGCCAGCCACATCCCGCGGAACTGGGGCCGGTGCGCACCGCCCCGCCCGTCCGCCAGCGCCTCGCCCGCCGTGACGGTCGCGGCCAGCGCTCCCGCGGCCGCGACGGTAAGACTTCTGCGCGTGATCCGACCCATGCCCACTCCTCGCCTCGGCCCGCTCGTCATGTCCGCGGCCCCCGCGCCGGGCGCCGGACATGACGTCGCGGCGGATCTGACACGAGGACAACTTGCGCTGATGATGGGGCGCTTCGGGGCGGCGGGCAATGCACCGCGCGCATCCGGGTGCCCGCCCTCCAACACCCCTCGAGGACGCTTGACTTCACCCTTCTCGCCCGGCCGTCCGGCCGCTAGCATCGGATGACGCACGCATGGGAGCGCTCCCAAGAGCCTCGCCCGCGCGGCCCGCACGCCCCGCTACCCCCACGTCCGGAGAGGAAGTTCCCGTGCGCAGCAAAGGCAGAAGACCGGTCGGCGCGCTCATGGCCGCGCTGGCACTCGTCGGCGGACTGCTCACCGCGGCCGCCTCCCCCGCGGCGGCCCGCCCCGAGCAGGCCCCCGCCCGGGGCGCGGCCCAGGCCGACGCCTACACGTGGAAGAACGTCCGCGTGGACGGCGGCGGCTTCGTCCCCGGCATCGTCTTCAACCGCAAGGAGAAGAACCTCGCCTACGCCCGCACCGACATCGGCGGGGCGTACCGCTGGGACCAGCCCGGCAAGCGCTGGGTGCCGCTGCTGGACTCACTGGACTGGGACCACTGGGGCTGGACCGGGGTGGTCAGCCTGGCCAGCGATCCGGTGGATCCGGACAAGGTGTACGTGGCGGCCGGTACGTACACCAACAGCTGGGACCCGGGCAACGGCGCGGTCCTGCGCTCGTCCGACCGCGGCGCCAGCTGGCGGTCCACCACCCTCCCCTTCAAGCTCGGCGGCAACATGCCCGGCCGCGGCATGGGGGAACGGCTGGCGGTGGACCCCAACAAGAACAGCGTGCTCTACCTCGGCGCGCCGAGCGGGAACGGCCTGTGGCGCTCCACCGACTCCGGTGTCACCTGGTCGAAGGTGACGGCCTTCCCCAACCCCGGCAGCTACGTCCAGGACCCGAGCGACACCAGCGGCTATCTGAGCGACAACCAGGGCGTGGTGTGGGTGACCTTCGACGAGCGCACCGGCACCTCCGGCGGCGCCACGAAGACCATCTACGTGGGCGTGGCCGACCAGGACAACACCGTCTACCGCTCGACGGACGCGGGCGCCACCTGGTCACGGGTGGCCGGCCAGCCCACCGGCTACCTCTCCCACAAGGGCGTCCTCGACTCGAAGAACGGCTGTCTGTACCTCACCACCAGCGACAAGGGCGGCCCGTACGACGGGGAGAAGGGCCAGGTGTGGCGGTACACCACGGCGACCGGGGAGTGGAAGAACATCAGCCCCATGGCCGACGCCGACACCTACTTCGGCTACAGCGGGCTCACGGTGGATCGCGCACGGCCCGGCACGCTGATGGTGACCGGGTACAGCTCCTGGTGGCCGGACACCCAGATCTTCCGCTCCACCGACTCCGGTGCCACCTGGACCCGGGCCTGGGACTTCACCAGCTATCCCGACCGGTCCTTCCGCTACACCCAGGACATCTCCTCCGTGCCCTGGCTGACCTTCGGCACCAACCCCTCGCCGCCCGAGGTCACCCCGAAGCTGGGCTGGATGACCGAGGCGCTGGAGATCGACCCGTTCGACTCCAACCGGATGATGTACGGCACGGGGGCGACGGTCTACGGCACGGAGAACCTCTCGAACTGGGACACGGGCGGCAAAATCACCATCACGCCCATGGTCAAGGGCCTGGAGGAGACGGCGGTCAACGACCTGGTGAGTCCGCCCGCCGGAGCCCCGCTGCTCAGCGCGCTCGGTGACATCGGGGGCTTCCGCCACACCGATCCGGACGCGGTGCCGGCGAAGATGTACGCCTCGCCGACGTTCACCACGACCACCAGCCTGGACTACGCCGAGACCAACCCGAACACCGTGGTGCGGGTGGGCAACAACGACTCCGCCCCGCGCATCGCCTTCTCGACCGACAACGGCGCCAACTGGTGGCAGGGCAGCGAGCCGTCCGGGGTCACCGGCGGCGGCACGGTGGCCGCGGCGGCCGACGGCAGCGGCTTCGTCTGGGCCCCGGAGGGCACCTCGGCCGTCTACCACACCACCGGTTTCGGCACCTCCTGGTCGGCGTCGAGCGGTATCCCGGCCGGAGCGGTCGTGGAGTCCGACCGCAAGAACCCGAGGAAGTTCTACGGCTTCAAAGCGGGCACCTTCTACGTCTCCACCGACGGCGGCGCCACCTTCACCGCCAGGGCGTCCTCCGGGCTGCCGGCCGACGGCCCGGTGCGCTTCAAGGCGCTGCCGGGGGCCGAGGGCGACATCTGGCTCGCGGGCGGCAGTGCGAGCGGTGCCTACGGGCTGTGGCACTCCACGGACTCCGGCGCGACCTTCACCAAGCTGAGCGGCGTCCAGCAGGCGGACACGATCGGCTTCGGCAAGGCGGCGCCGGGCGCCTCGTACCAGGCGCTCTACACCAGCGCGAAGATCGGCGGGGTGCGCGGCGTCTTCCGCTCCACCGACGCCGGGGCGAGCTGGACCCGGATCAATGACGACGCCCACCAGTGGGGCTGGACGGGTGCCGCGATCACCGGTGATCCGCGGGTCTACGGACGCGTCTACGTATCCACCAACGGCCGCGGCATCCTGCGGGGCGACATCTCGTGACCACGATGTGAGCGCCCCGTGTGAGAGGGGGAGGGGGCGGGCCACGGCCGGGAATCCGGCCCCGGCCCGCCCCCTGCCGATAACCGGAGGGTAACGTCTGGGGCGACAGGGGGACGACACAACGGAACGGCTAGACCAGCGAAAGGCACGATGTGACCGACATCGAACGCGTCGGAGTGGTGGGCTGTGGCCAGATGGGCGCGGGCATCGCGGAGGTGTGCGCCCGCTCCGGCCTGGACGTCATGGTCGCGGAGACCACGGGCGAGGCCCTGGAGATAGGGCGCACCCGGCTGACCAACTCCCTCGGCAAGGCCGCGGAACGCGGCAAGATCACCGAGGAGCAGCGCGACGCGACGCTGGACCGGCTGAGCTTCACCACCGATCTGGGGGAGTTCGCCGACCGTGATCTGGTGATCGAGGCGGTCGTCGAGAACGAGCAGGTCAAGACGGAGATCTTCCAGGTCCTCGACCAGGTGGTGACCCGCCCGGACGCGATCCTGGCCTCCAACACCTCCTCCATTCCGCTGGTCAAGCTGGCCGTCGCCACCTCCCGTCCCGATCAGGTCATCGGCATCCACTTCTTCAACCCGGCGCCGGTGCAGGCGCTGGTGGAGCTGATCCCGGCGCTCACCACCGGCGACGAGACCATCAAGCGCTCCGAGGCGCTGGTCCAGGACATCCTCGGCAAACACGCCATCCGCGCCCAGGACCGCGCGGGGTTCGTGGTCAACGCGCTGCTCATCCCGTATCTGCTCTCCGCCATCCGGATGTTCGAGTCCGGGATCGCCAGCCGTGAGGACATCGACAACGGCATGGAGCTGGGCTGTGCCCATCCGATGGGCCCGCTGAAGCTGGCCGATCTGATCGGCCTGGACACGGTCGCGGCGATCGCCGACTCGATGTACGGCGAGTACAAGGAGCCGCTGTACGCCGCTCCCCCGCTGCTGCAGCGAATGGTGGACGCGGGCCGGATGGGCCGCAAGACGGGCTCGGGCTTCTACACGTACTGAGCCAGGCCGCGCTCGCTCCCGGCCGGCGCCGCCGCCCCTCACCTCCGGGCGTGCGGACCTCACGCCCTGGCCGCTCCCTCACCCGGCCCCCGGACCGGGCGAGGGAGCTTTCACCGGCTTTCGTCCGGCGCCCTGGCCCCGCCGGTCCCGGCTCGTCAGTCCGGCTCGTCAGTCCGGCTCGTCAGTCAGAGGCGTCGAGGTCGTGGCCCGCGTCGGCGCCGAGGACGCCGTCCAGTTCGGAGATCTCCCCGACCAGACGGAGGACATCCCCGGCGCCCTCGAGGGCGAGCACCACCTCGGCGACGCCGGTATCGGCGGGCCGGGCCTCCTCCTCGGCCCGGACGATCCGGGTGGTGCGGTCCCGGCCCTTCCACGGCGCCCGGTCCACCCGGACCCGCAGCACCTTGTACCCGGCGGCCGTGCACAACTCCAGCACCCGGGGCAGCAGTCCGGCACCCACCCGGTAGGAGAGCTGCAACTCCACCCGTTCGGACGACCAGAGGGCCGGCAGCCGACGGGTGAGCAGCGGATAGCCGCGGACCACCAGGAAGTGCGCCGCGGTGGCGGCGGTGGCCAGCAGGGGCAGCCCACCGCCGCAGGCCATGCCCACCGCACAGGTCAGCCAGACGGTCGCCGCGGTGGTCAGTCCGCGGACGGCGTCCCGCCGGACGAAGATCAGGCCACCGCCGATGAAGCCGATTCCGGAGACGATCTGCGCCGCCACCCGCGAGGGATCGAGGGTGACGTGTTCGCGCAGCAGCACATCGCTGAAGCCGTACTGGGACACCTGCATGAACAGCGCGCTGCCCACACCCACCAGGGTGTGGGTGCGCAGTCCGGCGCTCTTCTGCTGCACCGCCCGCTCGAGCCCGATCAGGGTGGACAGCACCAGCGCGACGCCGAGTTCGGCGAACTGCCGCACTCCCTGGTCGACGCCGAATTCCCACATCGGAGCGGCGATCAGTCGCACATCCATCCCTTCTGCCTGGTCCGCCTGGTCTGTTCGGCCTGTCCGGTCCATCCGGCCTGTCCGGTCCGTCCGGCGGGTGGACGGATCCTTTCTCCATCCGGTCCGCCCCGCCCTCGCAGTCCTCCCATCGGCCGCCGTCCCCCGTGAGTACCCGCTGAGTACCGCTTTTCGCACGGGGTGTGCGCCGGTGACTCACACACCATCCCCACACACGCTCCCGCACCACCTGGCCATGCGCTTGACTCGAAGCGTCACCACTGCGAGGACGTTACATCCGGAAGGGGATCAACCCGTGACCACCGAGCCCGAGCACGCCGCCTTAGCCGTGGAGCTCGCGGAAATGCGCCGGACCGTCGAAGTGGGCTTCGCCCGCGTCGACGGCCGGCTCGCCCTGCTCGACCACCGTGGCGAACAGGCCGAGGAGGACGTGGACCAACTGACCGGGCGGATCCGGATACTGGAGCACGGGCGCTGGCCGCTGCCCTCCATCGCCGCCCTGACCGGGGTGTCCGCCCTGGCCCTCGCGGTATGGCAGGCGGCGGGACGGTAGGACGCCGGGCGAAAGTCCCACCTGCCCCGCGGCACCCGGCCCGCGCGCTCGCCCCGGACCCGCCCGGACCGATGCCGGCCCGGCCTATCCGAGCCTGATGTGGTGGAGCAGCAGCAGCGCCGCCGCCATGTTGGCCGCGGGCACCTCACCGCGTGCGACCAGGTCGGGCACCGTCTTGAGCGGCACCCATGCACGGCGGTCCGACTCGAAGTCGTCCTCCGGGTGCCCGACGTACGTCGCCTCCTCGGCCCAGTAGATGTGGTGCCGTGCGTCGGTGAGCCCGTTGGACGGCTCGACGGAGAGCAGATGGTGCAGCGGGCCGGGACGCCAGCCGGTCTCCTCCTCCATCTCCCGGGCCGCGGCGTCGGCGATGTCCTCACCGTCCTCGACGACGCCCGCGGCCAGCTCCCAGCCCCAGGCATCGGTGATGAACCGGTGGCGCCACAGCAGCAGCACCTCGTTGGCCGCGTTCACCGCGGTGGCCACGGCCACCGGGCGGAGCCGGATCAGATAGTGGTCCAGATGGCGCCCGTCGGGAAGTCGGACGTCGGCGAGGTTGACCCGGAACCATCGGTTCTCGTACACGGTCCGCTCCTTGAGGTTCTTCCAGCGCACTGTCAGCCACCTTTCGTCGGACGGGAGGCCAATCCTGGGCCACCCGCTGACGAGAGTGCGGACCCGCGAGCGGAACCGCGGTCACAGCGGAACGCGCAGTGCCCCGTCGATGAGTTCGGCGGCTTCGGCCGTCGCGGCGCTTCCGCTGGCCGCGAGGTGTTCCCGTACCGCCCGCAGCCGGTCGCGTAACCGCTGGGACTCCATGCCGCGCGCCCGCTCGGTCATCTCCACCGCCGTGGCGCCCGCCCGGTCCGCGTCGCCCTGGCGCAGCTCGATGTGGGTGAGCATGGCGAGCCGGTGCACCCGCCCCCGGTCGTGCGCGGGGGTGCCGACCGCGGCGGTGGCGTGCTCCCGGGCGCCGCCGAGGTCGCCGAGGCTCAGCAGCGCCTCGGCCACCTGGACGTTCACCAGACCCGGCTGGACATAGCCGGTCTCGTCGGGCTCCTGACCGGGTCTGATCCGGTCGGCGGCGGTCTCGGCACGCCGGATGCAGGACAGCGCCCCGGCGCCGTCGCCGAGCCGGGCGTACGCCTTGGCCTGCATCGCGTAGAGGTCGGCGGCGAGCGCGGGGGTGATCCGGGAACCCGTGGCGCGCAGCGCCGATTCGGCGAAGGCGACCGCCTGCCGGTACTCCTTCATGAACAGGCACTGGTTGACCAGCAGCGCTATCACATAGGCGCCCAGGCCCCGGTCGCCGCTGGCCTTGGCCAGCCGCAGCGCCTGGTGGAAGTAGCGCTGGGCCAGACCGTGCGCGTTGGAGTCGTAGGCGCAGATCCCGGCGATGGCCACCAGGCCGCCGGTCGCCCGGTGGAGCTGGCGGCCGGTGTCGTCGGCGTAAGCGCCGCGCAGCAGCGGCGCGGCCTCGGAGTTGAGGAACCCCACCACCCGGGTCCGGGTCGCGACGCCGCCGGCCTTGCGGTACATCTGCTCGTAGTGGGCGCGGGCGGCGCGCAGCGTCTCGATGTCGGTCATGCTGACCCGGGTCAGACCTCGCCGGGAGACATCGGAGTCCTCGGGCGGGTTCTCCCACTCCCACACCGGGATGACGGCCGGGGTGCCGGTGACCGCCGGGGCCTCCACGACATGCGGGCGCTGCTGTTCGTCGGAGCGCCACAGCGCGGTGGCCCGCTCGACGAAACCGGAGAGCGAGGTGGCGGGGCCACGGGGGCTGCCGGGGGTGCCGAGGCCGATGTCGTCCAGGGTCAGGGCGCGGTGCAGCCGCTCCCCCAGCACCTCGCAGATGAGGTCCGGCACCTGGCCGCGGGGCCGCTGGCCCTTCAGCCACCGGGCCACCGCGGTGTGTTCGTACCGCAGCTTCATACCCCGGGCCCGGCCCGCCTCGTTGACATGCGCGGCCAGTCCCGCATGGGAGACTCCGGCCTCGTCGAGCACGGAGTCGAGCAGTGTGTTGGGCTCCATCTCGCCCTCCCGAAGCGCTCGGTGGCGCCAGCGTAGTGGAGGGCGGTTCGCACGGGGTGTGAACGCCGGGAAGCGGGCTATCCGCGGCCGGCGTCGGCGGCCGGGAGGGTGAGGACCGTGGGGGCGGGCAGCGGGCAGCGGTCGTAGCGCAGCACGACGAACGCGGCGTCGTCGGCGAGCCGTCCGCCGGTGTGGCCCAGCAGCGCCGAGCGCACCCCCGCGACGACCGCCGCCGGGACGAGCGGTCCGGGCCCCGCGGCCTCGGACAGGGCGCGGCGCAGGGGGAAGAACGTGCCGCGGGCATCGCGTGCGTCCTCGGCGCCGTCGGTGTGCAGCACCAGCGTGTCACCGGCCTCCAGGGCGCTCCAGCGGGCGGCGGACAGCTCGGCGGGGAGCGGGAAGAGACCGAGCGGGGGCAGCACCTCACCGGCCTCGGTCTGCCGGGCCGTGGCCGGGCCCACCGGCTGTTCGTGGAGGCGGTACGGCCAGGGGTGGCCGCAGTTGACCGCGGTGACCTCGCCGTCCGGACCCACCTCCAGCAGCAGGACGGTCACGAACTCCTCGTCCAGGGGGCCGTCCGGCGGGCCCTCGCCGCTCGCGCGGTACCGCAGATGGCGCTCCAGGGCGCGGTCGAGCCGGCGCAGCACACCGGTGAGCCGGGGCTCCTCGTGGGCGGCCTCGCGGAAGCTGCCGAGGACGGCGGCGACGGTGCCGATCGCGGACAGGCCGTGGCCGCGCACATCACCGATGATCACGCGGAGGCCGTACGGGGTGGCCAGCGCCTCGTACAGATCCCCGCCGAGGGCGGCGCCCCGGCTGGCCGACAGATGGCCGCCCGCCAACTCGATGCCCTCCAGCCGGGCCGGGAGCGGCCGCAGCACCACGTCCTGCGCCGCGGTGGCCACCGCCCGGAGCTGTTCCAGTTCGCGGACCAGCCGCAGCCTGCGGCCGTTGACGAGATAGCTGGCGACGACCACCGCGAGGATGGCGCAGCAGGTCACCAGGGCCGCGTCCGGCTCCTCCACGTCACCGTCGGGTTCCAGGGCGGTCGGCGGGGCGAGGGCGCACAGCAGGCTCGCGCCGCCGAGCAGCAGGATGCACCGGCGGCGGCCGCTGCTGGCGCAGGCGATGGCGGGTGACGCGGCGAGGAGCGGGACGAGTTCGGTGTGGTGCGGGGTCAGCAGCTCCCAGCAGACGACGCCGAGCACCCACAGACAGGGGATCACGCGGGTGACCGCCCGCAGGCTCCGCGCTCCCCGAACGAACGCACCGCCGACTGCCGATGTCCCGATCATGTGTCGCCCCCAACGCCGGCCAATGAGGCGGTCGGCCGACCCCTGGACGGTCGGTCTCGCGTGGGCCGTACGACCGGGACGATTCTTGCGACAGCTTCTGCCAAAAGGACCAGCCGCTTCCGGATCTCACCTGATCGGGTGACCGCGTGCGGGGGCGGTCTCCGAACATCCCGCCGGGCCGCGGACACGGTATCGGCTGCCCGCCGTTCACCGGGTGGCCGGACGGCCGAGGTCGCGGCCCACCCCGCGACCGTGCTGCCCGCCCGGAGACCCCGCGAAACGGTGAGGGGCCGCCCCGCGCCGGTGCCACACCCCATCACCACCGGCCGCCAGCCGGACACGACCGCCTTCCCCGGGCAGCCCCGAACGCCTCCACGCCTGTCGGCCGTCCGCCGGGAGGGGCGGGCGGGCGCGCGTCGGGAGCCGCGGGGGTCGCCGGGGGACGGCGATGGGGCCGCACCCCCGCGTCGCGGGTGCGGCCCCATCGGCCGGGTTACGGCGGACCGGCGCGAGCCGGGCGCCGTCAGGCTCCGCGCAGCGTGGCGCCCGTGCGGTCGGCGGCCACCGCCACCGCGGCGTCGCGGGAGGCGGCGATCTCCTCGGCGGTCAGCGTGCGGTCCGGGGCGCGGAAGCGCAGCGCGTAGGCCAGCGACTTCTTGCCCTCGCCGAGCTGTTCACCGGTGAAGACGTCGAACAGCCGGAGCGACTCCAGCAGCTCGCCCGCGCCCTCCCGCAGCGCCGTCTCGACCTCGGCCGCGGGCACCGACGCGCCGACGACCAGCGCGATGTCCTGGGTGGCCACCGGGAAGGTGGACACGTGGGGGGCCTCCACGCGGCCGGTACCGGCCCGCTCCAGGCGGTCGAGCTCGATCTCCATCGCGCAGGTGCGCTCGGGCAGGCCCAGGGCCTTGGTGACCCGCGGGTGGAGCTCACCGGCGTTGCCGACGAGGATCTCCTCGCCGTCGACGACGGCGAGGAGCGCGGCGCAGCGGCCCGGGTGCCAGGGGTCCTGCTGGTCCTGGCGGACGATCAGCTCCACGCCCGCCTCGCGGGCCACGATCCGGCCCGCCTCGACGGCGTCGGCCCAGCTCACCGGGGTGCCCTGGCCCCACCAGCCGGCCTGTTCGCGGTCGCCCGCGAGGACGGCGGCGGCGCGGCGCGGCTGGTGCGGCAGCGCGGCGTCGAGCGCGGCGATCTGCTCGTCGGTGGGACGGCGGTCGACGGGCAGGACGGCCGCGGGCGGCTCGTCACCGGTGGCGCGGAAGACCAGCCCCGTCTCGAAGAGCGCGAGGTCGTGCTCGCCACGGCCGTGGTTGCGGCGCAGCGCGCCGAGCAGTCCGGGCAGCAGGGTGGTGCGGAGCGCGGGCTCGGCGTCCGACAGCGGGTTGACCAGCCGCACCACATCGCGCCGCGGATCGTCGGCGGCCAGCCCGAACTGGTCGAGGACCTCCTCGCCGATGAACGGGTAGTTCAGCGCCTCGACGTATCCGGCTCCGGCCAGCGCGCGGCCGACCCGGCGGTGCAGCCGCTGACGCTCGGTCAGCCCGCGCCCGGCGGGGGGCAGCGGCAGTGTCGAGGGGAGGTTCTCGTACCCCTCGAGCCGGATGACCTCCTCGGCCAGGTCGTTGGGGTCGGTGAGGTCGGGCCGCCAGCTGGGGACGGTGACGGTGAGGTCGTCGGCCCCGTAGACGTCGCAGCCGATCTGCTGCAGCCGGCGGACCACGGTCTCCCGGCCGTAGTGCACCCCCGCGACCTTGTCCGGGTGGTCGGCGGGCAGGGTGATGGTGTGCGGTGCGCTGGGCGCGATGATCTCGGTGACGCCCACCTCGGCGGTGCCGCCCGCGAGCAGCACCAGCAGATCGACGGTGCGCTGCGCCGCCGCGGAGGCGGCCTGGGGGTCGACACCGCGCTCGAACCGCCGGGATGCCTCGGAGGACAGCTTGTGGCGGCGGGCGGTGCGGGCGACCGAGACCGGGGCGAAGTGGGCCGCCTCGATGACGACCTCGGTGGTCCCCACCATCTGGCCGGTACCGGGGTCGGCGGTGGCGTCCGCGATCTCGGTGTTGGCACCGCCCATGACGCCGGCGAGGCCGATGGGGCCGCTCTCGTCGGTGATGACGAGGTCCTCGCCGTCCAGGACCCGCTGGGTGCCGTCGAGGGTGGTGAGCTTCTCGCCCGGCTCGGCGCGGCGCACCCCGATCGCCCCGTTGACCCGGGAGCGGTCGTAGGCGTGCAGCGGCTGGCCGAGTTCGAGCATCACGTAGTTGGTGATGTCGACCGCGAGCGAGACCGGGCGCATCCCGGCCTTCTGGAGCCGGCGCTGGAGCCAGATCGGGGAGTGCGCCTCGGGGTCGAGCCCGGTGACGGTGCGGGCGGTGAAGCGGTCGCAGCCGATCGGGTCGGCGACCTTCACCGGGTAGCCGTGGCTGTTGGGCGCGGGCACGTCGAGGAGGGCCGGGTCGCGCAGCGGCAGCTCGTAGGCGATCGCGGTCTCGCGGGCGATCCCGCGCATCGACAGGCAGTAGCCCCGGTCCGGGGTGACGGCGATGTCGAGGACCTCGTCGACCAGCTCCAGCAGCTCGATGGCGTCGCTGCCGGCCTCGTGCTCCGGCGGCAGCACGATGATGCCGTCGTGGTCGTCGGACATGCCCAGCTCGCTGGCGGAGCAGATCATGCCCTCGGAGACCTTGCCGTAGGTCTTGCGCGCGGAGATCGCGAAGCCGCCGGGCAGCTCGGCGCCGGGCAGCACGACCACGACCTTGTCGCCGACCCGGAAGTTCCGGGCGCCGCAGACGATGTTCTGCGGCTCGCCGGTGCCGTTGGCCCGGCCGACGTCGACCTGGCAGTAGCGGATGGGCTTCTTGAACCCCTCCAGCTCCTCGATGGCCAGCACCTGTCCGACGACCAGGGGCCCCTTGAGGCCGGCGCCGAGCTGCTCGACCGTCTCCACCTCGAGCCCGGCGGCGACGAGTTTGGCCTGTACGTCACGGCCGGTCTCACCGGCGGGCAGGTCGACGTACTCCCGCAGCCAAGAAAGCGGGACCCGCATCAGATCTCCATCCCGAAGGGCCGGGTGAAGCGCACATCACCCTCGACCATGTCTCGCATGTCTTCCACGTTGTGCCGGAACATCAGCATCCGCTCGATGCCGAAGCCGAAGGCGAACCCGCTGTACTTCTCCGGGTCGACACCGCAGGCGACGAGCACCCGCGGGTTGACCATCCCGCAGCCGCCCAGCTCGATCCAGCCCTCGCTGGAGCAGGTGCGGCAGGGCCGGTCCGGGTTGCCGACGGACTCGCCGCGGCACACGTAGCACAACATGTCCATCTCGGCGGACGGCTCGGTGAACGGGAAGAAGTTCGGCCGCAGCCGGGTGGACATCCCCTCGCCGAACAGCGCCCGCACCATGTGGTCGAGCGTCCCCTTGAGGTCGGCCATGGTCAGGCCCTCGTCGATGGCGAGCAGCTCGACCTGGTGGAAGACGGGGGTGTGGGTGGCGTCCAGCTCATCGGTGCGGAAGGTGCGGCCCGGGCAGATCACGTAGATGGGCGGCTCGCGGTCGATCATCGACCGGATCTGCACCGGCGAGGTGTGGGTGCGCAGCACCACGCCGGACGGCTCGTCGTCCTTCGCGCCCCGCACGAAGAAGGTGTCCTGCATCTCGCGGGCCGGGTGGTCGGGCGGGAAGTTGAGCGCGTCGAAGTTGAACCACTCGGCCTCCACCTCGGGGCCCTCGGCGACCTCGTAGCCCATCGCGACGAAGACGTCCTCGATGCGCTCGGAGAGCGTGGTGATGGGGTGGCGGGCCCCGGCCGGGACGCGGTCGTAGGGCAGTGTGACGTCCACCGCCTCCTCGACCAGCACCCGGGCGTCCCGCTCCGCCTCCAGCTCCTCCTGCCGGGCCTTCAGCGCCTGGCCCACCTGGCCGCGGGCCTGGCCGACGCGCTTGCCCGCGTCCGCCTTGGCGTGCGGCGGCAGGGCGCCGATCTCGCGGTTGGCGAGCGCGAGCGGCGAGCGGTCGCCGGTGTGGGCGACCTTCACCTCGCGCAGCGCCTCGAGATCCCCGGCGGCGGCGATGGCGGCGAGCGCCTCGTCCCGCCTGCGGGCGATCTCTTCCGGTTTCAGTGCCTCGACCTCGACAGGGTCGTACGACTTATTGGGTGCCGACATCTCTTCCCGTGCTTCCGATTGTCCCCCAGCTACCGCTGGGAGGTGCCCCCGGCTGCGCGACCCCGGCCCGACCGCTGCGACCGCTGCGACCACCAATGGGGACGCCAAGGTGCCAAAGCCCGAGTCTAAGGGGCGCGAGGGGGGCGCTGTTCCTGGGGACGCCGCGCGGCATCCGCCGCGCCGACGCGTCCGCCCCGTCGGGAGGAGCCCGTGGGGGTCAGGCCAGATAGGCCGGGGTGCCCACGGGCAGGGTAAATCGGAACTCCGCGCCGCCGCCGCGGGCCCGGTCCACGGTGATCGTCCCGCCGTGCGCCTCGACGATGCCCTTGACGATGTAGAGCCCCAGGCCGGTGCCGCCGCGCTTGCTGCCCCGCCAGAAGCGGGTGAAGACGCGGTTCATCGACTCCTCCGGGATACCGGGGCCCTCGTCGCTCACGGTGACGGCGGTCCTTTCGACAGGGGGGCTGTCCGCGACCGGTTTGGCCGGTGCGGGCGCGATATCAATAGTGACCGTTCCCTCACCGTGGCGCACCGCGTTTTCCAGCAGATTGCCCAGCACCTGATCGATCTTGTCCGGATCGGCCCACAGCCGGGGCAGCGGCCCCCTGACCCTGATCAGGAAGCGCTCGGCGGTCTGCCCGGCCGCGGTGAGCGCCTGCACATGGCGGCGGACGGCGGCGGCGAGGTCCACCGGCTGGCGGCGCACCTCCAGCCGGCCGGAGTCGATCCGGGAGATGTCCAGCAGCTCGGCGATCAGCCGGGTGACCCGGTTGGCGTCGGCGTCGACCGTCTCCAGCATCAGCCGCTTCTGGTCGTCGGTGAAGCGCTCCCATTTCGCCAGCAGCGTGGCCGTGAACCCCTTCACGGAGGTCAGCGGCGAGCGCAGCTCATGGGCGACGGTCGCGATCAGCTCGGCATGGCTGCGCTCGGTACGGCGGCGGGCCTCGGTGCCGCGCAGACAGACCACCACCCGGCGCACCGGCCCGGTCGGCCGCTCGCGCACATAGCGGACCGAGACCAGGACCTCGCGGCCGCCCGGCAGCAGCAGGTTCCGCTCGGGCTGACCGGCCCGGATGGCCAGCCCTCCGTAAGGATCGGTCAGCGCCCACCAGCGCCGGCCGTCCAGGTCCTCTAACGGCAGGGCCACCTCGAGCCGGCGGCCGATCGCGTCCGAGGGGTCGGTGGCGGTGATCCGGGCCGCCGCCGCGTTGAAGCAGGTGACCAGGCCGGTCTCATCGGCCACCACCAGGCCGTCGGGCAGGTCGTCGGGGTGCAGCCCGAGCCCGTCCGGCGCGCCGCCGGGCACACCGGGGCCCGTCCCGCCGGATGGCCGACGCCCGTGGCCCCCGCCGGGCGGCTCCGCTCCGGGCGCATGGGCATCGGCCGCCCTGGCGCCGGAGGTCCTGACGTCCATCCCCACACCCCCTCTCGGTCCCTCCCGGAGGGGGCAACCCTACTAGGTCGATGTGACGGAGCGGCACCCTGCGGGAGCGCGCTGCGCACGAGCGGAGGCATAGAGGCACACGGCGGCGGCCGTGGCGAGGTTGAGGCTCTCGGCCCTGCCGTGAATCGGAACGCGCACCACGTCGTCCGCGAGTGCGCGGGTAGCCTCCGGCAGCCCCCACGCCTCATTGCCGAAGATCCAGGCGGTGGGGGCGCCCAGCAGCCCGTCGTCCAGTTCGGCGTCCAGGTCCCGCTCCCCCGCCCCGTCCGCGGCCAGCACCCGCGCCCCGGCCTCCCGCAGCCCGCTCACCGCGCGCTCGACGGGCACCCCGACGGCGACCGGGAGGTGGAAGAGGGAGCCGACGGAGGCGCGCACGGCCTTGGGGTTGTAGGGGTCCACGGAGGCGTCCGTCAGCACCACGGCGTCCGCCCCGGCCGCGTCGGCGCACCGCAGCACGGTCCCGGCGTTGCCGGGGTCGCGGACGTTGGCGAGGACGGCGACGAGCCTCGGCCGGGCGCGCAGGATCTCCTCGAACGGCGAGTCCAGGAAGCGGCACAGCCCGACGATGCCCTGGGGGGTGACGGTGTCGGACATCTCCGCGATCACGGCGTCGGACGCGGTCAGGACGGGCACTCCCGCGCTCCGGGCGGCCTCGGCGATATCGGCGTGGCGCTCGGCCGCCTCCGGGGTCGCGTACACCTCGACGAGGTGCGCGACGGCCTCCCGTACGGCCTGCGGCCCCTCGACGATGAACCGCCGCTCCTTCCCCCGGAAGCTGCGCTTGGCGAGCCGGCGGGCCGCGGTGACGCGTGGCGATTTGAGGGAGGTCAGGTCGGGGGTCAGCTCGGGGGAGGGCATGGCTACTCGACTCCAGGTTGTGGGCGGTCGTTCCGCCCGGGGCACCACCCGGTGGGGGCCGGGGAGGAACGGGTGGGCACGGCCCGGCCACCGGCCCGCACCCGGCGACGGGTGGGCACGGCCGGGCCACCGGCCCGCGCCCGGCGACGAAACCCAAAGGGGCACCGACACGCGCGGACCCGCAGGTGAGCGATCACCTGCGGGTCCGTCGCCGGTACGGCGTGAGGCTCGACGCGGCGGTCAGGCGGCCTTCGGCGCGTTGACGTCGCTCGGCAGCGCCTTCTGCGCCGCCTCGACCAGCGCGGCGAACGCGTTGGCGTCGTTGACCGCGAGGTCGGCCAGGATCTTGCGGTCCACCTCGATGTTGGCGGCCTTCAGGCCCTGGATGAAGCGGTTGTACGTCATGCCGTTGGCGCGGGCAGCGGCGTTGATGCGCTGGATCCACAGCTGCCGGAAGTCGCCCTTGCGCTTCTTGCGGTCGTTGTAGTTGTAGACCAGAGAGTGGGTGACCTGCTCCTTGGCCTTGCGGTACAGGCGGGAGCGCTGGCCCCGGTAGCCGCTGGCCTGCTCGAGGATCGCCCGGCGCTTCTTGTGGGCGTTGACTGCCCGCTTGACGCGTGCCACTTGGTTAACTCCTTGTACGGGGCCGCGGGTGACTCACGCGGCCCGGAAACGAATGGGTCCCGGTCTGACGCTCGCCCCGCCGGAGCGGGGCGGGGCGTCACTTGCCGAGAAGCTTCTTGATCTTCTTGGCGTCGGCCGGGGCCATCTCGACCTTGCCGGCCAGGCGGCGCGTCAACGTGGACGGCTTGTGCTCGAGAAGGTGGCGGCGACCGGCGCGCTGGCGCACCACCTTGCCGGAGCCGGTGAGCTTGAAGCGCTTGCTGGCACCGCTGTGCGTCTTGTTCTTCGGCATGTCGCCGTTCTCTCCTCGTCGGGGCGCTGTCCGGGCGGCGCGGGCGCGGGGGTGACCGCGATCCGCGCGACCGGAGGCGTCATGTGTTTCGGTTGGTGTCCAAGGCCGTGCGGCCCCGGACGGGCGATCGAGGCTCGCGCCTCTCAATCACGCCTCGGCGGGCTCCTCGGCGGGCTCCTCAGCGGGGCTGCCGCCCTGCTGGCGCTCCGCCTTGCGGGCGGCCTGCGCCTCACGGGCTTCGGCCATCGCCTCGGTCTTCTTCTTGTGCGGACCGAGAACCATGATCATGTTTCGCCCGTCCTGCTTGGGGTTGGACTCGACGAAGCCCAGCTCCTGGACGTCCTCGGCGAGCCGCTGCAACAGCCGGTAGCCGAGTTCGGGCCGGGACTGCTCACGGCCGCGGAACATGATCGTGATCTTGACCTTGTCGCCCTGCTTGAGGAACCGGACGACGTGACCCTTTTTGGTGTCATAGTCGTGCGGGTCGATCTTCGGCCGGAGCTTCATCTCCTTGATGACCGTGTGCGCCTGGTTCTTGCGCGCCTCACGGGCCTTCATGGCCGACTCGTACTTGAACTTTCCGTAGTCCATGAGCTTGCAGACCGGCGGACGGGCGTTCGCCGCCACCTCGACCAGGTCGAGGTCGTACTCCTGCGCAAGCTCCAGGGCCTTGGCAAGCGGCACGATGCCGACCTGCTCGCCACTGGGACCGACGAGTCGCACCTCGGGGACGCGAATCCGGTCGTTGATGCGGGGCTCGGCGCTGATGGATCCTCCTCGGTTGCACCACGCGACCGCCTGGCGGACTGCCGCGTAAGTCTGTATCGGTTGAGACCACCGCGCCGTGGCGCACAAAACGCCCCGGACGGTACACAGGCGGGGCTCCTCACTGACCGGGAGCACCGCCGCGATATCACCGCGGGGCGCAGCCTGACCGATGACCTACCGGCCCGTGGGGTCGAAAGGTGGGAGTGCGGAGCCTCCACTTGTGGGCCGGACACGCACGTGACCGGCCGGTCGTTTATCTACGATACCAGCACCCGGGCGGGATGCTCATCCGCGGTGATGTGCGCGGTGATGTGCGGTGGTGCCGCGGGGCTGTGCGGTGGTGTCCGCGGGGCTGTCTCTCTGTGTCCGTGGTGGGACGTCCTCTGTGTCCGTGCGGCCTTCGCCGGTATTCGCGCGGTCGCGCGGTCCTCGCCGTCGATTCGCGCGGCCCTCGCCGTCGATTCGTGCGGCCCTCGCTGTCGTCCCCTCGCCCGCCCCGTCGTCACCCTCGCCCGCCCCCGCGTTCCCGGGAACCCACCCGCCCCGTGCGTACAGCGCCGGGCCGCCGCCTAGGCTGGAGCGCACCATCCATCAGGAAGTGAGCCCCGACCACCATGAGCGACGCCAACGCCGGGCAGCCGCCGGCCCCCGACTTCGACCGTATGACCCGGGACATCGCGGACGTACCCGCGGTCGAGGTGATCACCACGGTCGCGGTGCACCTGATGAGCGCCGCCGCGGTCAACCTGGGCCTGGCCGAGGAGGGTCCCGAGCACAAGGACCTGGACGAGGCACGGAAGCTGATCAACGCCCTGGCGGGGCTGGTCACGGCGAGCGCCACGGAGATCAGCTCCTTCCACGCCGCCCCGCTGCGGGACGGCCTGAAGTCCCTGCAGCTCGCCTTCCGCGAGGCGTCGGTGGTGCCGGACGAGCCGGGGCAGGGCCCCGGCGAGAAGTTCACCGGCCCGGTCTTCGGCTGACCTCGGCCGGCCTTGGCCGGCCCCCCGCTGTGGGCGGGGCCCGGTCCTCGGCCGGCCCCCGGCCCGAGGGCGGGCCCGGTCCTCGGGTCCTCGGGGTTCGGCGTTCGCTCTTCGCTTCGGGCTTCGGGCTTCGGGCTTCGGGTTTCGCGGGTTTCGGCTCGGGTTTCGGGTGAACCTCCTGCCCTGGGCGGGCCCCCGGTCCTCGGCCGCCCCTCGGGGCATGGCCGGGCCCCGGGGCGGCTCAGGCCGCCTCCGGGCCCTTGGTCTCCGGGCCGCCCGCCTCGGGGCGGTGGCCGCCGCGCAGCCGTCCCCACGGCCCGGCCTCCGGGGGCGGATGCGCCTGCTCCCGCTCGACCTGCCCCTCCGGACGGAGATGGGTGAACCGGTGAACCACGGCGGCGAGCACCCCGCCGACCAGCGGCGCGACGATGAACAGCCACAGCTGGCCCAGCGCGTCACCACCCGCGAAGATCGCGGGGCCGAAGCTGCGCGCCGGATTGACCGAGGCCCAGGTCAGCGGGATGCCGACCAGATTGGCCGCGGCATAGGCGAGACCCACCGGGACCGGTTCGACACCGACCAGCACCACCGAGCGGGTCACCGTGAGAAAGACGAACACCAGCAGGAAGGTGAGCAGCACCTCGACGAGGAAGGCCCCGCCCGCGCCCAGGCCCACCGGTGAGCGGACGCCGTACCCGTTGCTCCCGAAGGCACCGGCCGTCTGGAGCCGGGGCACCTGCTTGGCGACCAGGAAGAGCACCGCCGCACCAACGATCGCGCCCACGAACTGCGCGATCCAGTACTCGACGGCCGTACGGATGTCGATGCGCTTGGCCAGCAGCACACCCAGGGTCACCGCCGGGTTGATGTGGCAGCCCGAGACGCGTCCGAACGCGTAGGCGATCGCGATCAGCGTGAAGCCGAAGGCGAGCGAGATGCCGAGGGCGTTGATGTAGTCGCCGGCCAGGACCAGGGAACCGACTCCGAAGAGGACCAGCATCGCGGTCCCGATGAACTCCGCTACGACCGTTCTCGTCTCCATGGCGCTCTCCTCACGCAGATTCCGACCGCCAGTCGCCTAAGCATTGTGGGGGGAATCGGGACCATTCGCCTGTTGGTCCGAACGGGATCCGCGAGGAGGGCCGGGCCGAACGGAAAGGGACGAGCCGAGCAGGGGGCGCCGGGCCGAACAGGGCGGGGGCTGGCCGAACAGGGTGGCCAGCCCGAACAGGGCGGCACCAAGCCGAACAGGGCGGGGCGGGCCGAACAGAGCGGCACGACCGAACAGGGCGGCAAGCCGGAACACGGCGGCAAGACCGAGCAGGGCAGCGCCGGGCCGAACGGGAAGGGACGAGCCCGAGCAGGGGGCGCCGAGCCGAATAGGGCGGCAAGCCCGAACAGGGCGGCGCCGGGTCAAACAGGTAGCGCCGGGCCGAGCAGGGCGGCAAGCCGGAACACGGCGGCAAGACCGAGCAGGACGGCGCCGGGCCGAACGGAAAGGGACGAGCCGAGCAGGGCGGCGCCGGGCCGGGGCGGCCGGGCACCGCCGCTCAGCGGCTGAAGAGCGGTTCGCCGGGGACCTTCGCGTCCGGTGGCAGCAACGCCAGGGTCAGCCCGCGCACCAGCCGCGCCCGCAGCACCTCATCGGCGGCCAGCGCGCCCGCCACCCGGTGCGCCGTCTCCCGCGCCGGTGCCTCGGGCGCCAGGGCGAGCGCGAGCATCCCGTCGGCGTCCGCCGCCGGGGTCAGATGGGCCCGGACCACCTCCGGCGCGGCGGCCAGCACGGTGCGCACGGCTTCGGTGACGGCGGGGTCGGCGAGTGGATCGGCGCTGGTCCGCCCCTCGGCGAGGGCCAGCAGCGCGGGACCGGTCAGCTGGTACGGCACCGGGCCAGCGAGGTCCAGGACCAGGGTGTCCGCCTTCTCATGCGCGGCGGCCTCCAGCGCCTGGCGCAGCGGTACGGCCACGGGCCGGGCGTCCGGGCGCCAGCGGGCCAGCGTCTCGAGCGAGGTGAAGGCGGGCAGCGCGCGCCGGCCCCCGGGGGCTTCCAGCGTGGGCACGGCCATGTCGCTGGTCTTCTCGCGGCGCAGCCCATCGGGTCCCTCCTCGACCTCGCCGAGGATCGCCACCACCGGGACGAGGAGGCGGGCGCCGGTGAGCGCGGCCAGCACCTCCGGTTCGGCGGAGCGGTCATCGGCCCAGGCGGCGAGCGCCGCGGCCAGACGGGGATCGGCGGAGCCGTCGTCGCCGGAGAAACCTGGGTCGGGAATGTTCTTGAGCGCCACGCCATGAGGGTATCGAGAGCGGCGCGACCCCGACGCGGCGGGCGGGGCCAAGGCGGCGACACGGAGCGGGCAGCGGACGACGCGGCCGGTCAGGGACAGGGGCGGGGCAGGAGCCAGGGGCGGGGGCAGGAGCAGGAGCCAGGGGTGAGCGCGGCGCTCGCCGACGCGCCGCCGGTGCGCTGCCTCTCATGGCCAACAGCTCCAGGCAGGAGCAAGAGCGGGAGCGGAGGCAGGAGCCGGGACAGGGGCAGGAACAGAGAGCGGAGGGGCAGAAGCCAAGGGTGAGCGCGGTGTTCGCCGACGCGCCGGCCGGTGCGCTCACCCCCGTGGCCAACAGCTCCGGGGCGGACTTCTCGGTCGCCGTCCTGGACGCCCGGCCGGGGACGAGCGGGGTCCACGGCGACGGCTCGTACACCACCGCGAGCTACGCCACGACGGACATCGTCGAGGCGGACCTCGTCAAGGCGGACATCGGCGAGGCCGGGGCCCGGCCGGCGGGTGCCGTTGTCCGGGGTCGGCTCAGCGCGGGCGGCCCCCGGTGAGCAGGGTGCGCACCCTCGGTGGCACCCGCAGCGGGCCCGAACCGCGCCACAGCGCGACCGCGGCGACGACCAGGGCCGCCCCGGCGGCTCCGGCGAGCAGGGCCAGTTGGTTGGGGCCGGACTCCTCGTGCGCGCCCTGGGCGTGGTCCGGGCCCTTGCCGAAGAAGCGTCGTGGCGAGGCGGCCACGGCGGGCCGCTGGGCCTCCGGCTCCACCTTGCCCCCCGCGGTGATCGCCGCCGCCGGGTCCACCAGGCCCGCGCCGAGTTCATCGCTGTGGCCGCCCTCCGGGACGTCCTGGGCGGTCTCGGTGAGGAGCTGCCGGATCTGGCGCGGGCTCAGCTCGGGGTGGGCGGCGCGGACGAGGGCGACGGAGCCGGAGACGAAGGCGGCGGCCGCGCTGGTTCCCCAGCCCTCGTAGTAGCGCTTGTCCGGGTCGGCGATGACCACGTCGACCCCGGGCGCGCAGACGGTGGCGTACCAGCGGCGGGTGGAGAAGGCCGCGCGGGAGCCGTAGCGGTCCACGGCGGTCACGGCGATCACACCGGGGTAGGCGGCCGGGTAGGAGACCCGGTCCCCCTTCTCGCCCCCGTTGCCCGCGGAGGCGACGACGACCACGCCCTTGCGCAGCGCGTACTGCACGGCGGCGTCCTCGGCGGCCTCGGGGTGGGCGGAGGCGCTGTCGTCGCCGAGCGAGAGGTTGATGACGTCGGCGCCGTGGTCGGCCGCCCAGCGGATACCGGCGGCGAGCGCGCCACCGCGGCCGGAACGGGCCTTCTTGCGGGCGGGGTCGGAGTCTTCGAGGATCACCCGCACCGGCAGGATCCGCGCCTTGGGAGCGATACCGAGCACGCCCTCGCCGCCGGCGGCGCCGTGGCCGTGCCCGGCGATGATCCCGGCCATGGCGGTGCCGTGGCGGGCCCAGGCCCGCTCACCGCGCCGGGCGCCGAAACCGATCAGGTCCTTGCCGGGCAGCACCTGGCCCTCGAGGTCGGGGTGGCCCTCGTCGACGCCGGTGTCCAGGACGGCGACAGTGATCCCGGAGCCCTTGGTCGTCTGCCATGCCTCGCGGACGTGGAGGGCGTCCAGCGCCCACTCCTGGGCCTGTATGCCGTCCGCGTTCGCGGGCGCGGCGGGCACCAGGGTCAGCCCGGCGGCGGCGAGGGCCACGGCGAGGCGCCGCCCCAGCCCGGCGAACCCGGCGGCTCCGGCGAACCCGGCAGCTCCGACCGCCCCGGTCATGACGCGACCTCCCCGACCGCAGACAGAGCCCGACGGAACCCGGCCCCAATCACGTCGGCGAGAGCCACAGCGAGACACCACAACAACCCCGCAAACCCAGCGAACCCGGCAACTCCGGCTGCCCCGGTCATGACGCGACCTCCCCGACCGCAGACAGAGCCCGACGGAACCCGGCCCCAATCACGTCGGCGAGAGCCACAGCGAGACACCACCACAGCCCGACGAACCCAGCGACTCCGGCGAACCCGGCAACTCCGGCCGCCCCGGTCATGACGCGACCTCCCCGACCGCGGACAGGGCCCGGCGGAATCCGGCCTCGATCGCGTCGGCGATGCCCCGGGCGTCGTTGCCGAGGCCCGACTGGGCGGGCGCCGAGGTGGCGCCCCGCTGGGTGGCCTCGCCCGCCGACTGCGGGTCGGTGACCTTACGGCCGTCGGCGAAGCCGCTGACGGTGTAGACGACGGCGGGGGTGTCGGTGAGGATCCGGATCCGCCAGCTGGCGCGCTGGTCGTCGCCGAAGCCGGCCGCCGCGGTGCCCTCGGCGGCGTACGGGCGGGGCATCAGATCGGTGCGCTCGTCGAGCTTCTCGGTCACGAAGCGCTGGTGCAGCGCCCGCATCGCGGTGGGGCCGGAGGTGGTGATCAGTATCCCGACGGTGGTGACGCTGGTGCTGGTGGCGTCGGTGTACGTGGCGCGCATCAGGCGCTCGCAGCCCACCGGGGCCAGCGCCTTGGTGAGCAGTGGGTCGAAGCCGCCGCCGCAACTGCTGTCCGGGGCGACCGCTATCCGGGTCCAGACCCGGTCGGCGCCGCCGGGGCCCTCGCCCTTGCCGCGCAGGGTGCGCGGGAAGAGGCCGTCCACCGGGACGCTGTGCCAGGCGGCGCGGGCGTGGGCGTAGGTGTCGGCGGTGGACGGCGGGGCGTCGGGGTCGTCGCCCAGCCAGCTGC